>NZ_CP125378.1:5073775-5396593 GCF_034008635.1 Pseudomonas sp. P8_229
CGCACCGCGCAGCGCATGTGGAAGGTTGCCTCGCCGCTGACCACCCGCACCCGACGCATGAGCATCGGCAGGTCATCCTCGCTGTCGCCCACCGGCAGCAGGTCGGTGATTTCCACCACGGCGTATTCGCTGAGCCAGCGGGTCTGTAAAACGTTGGTGTCGGGTAGGTAGATCTGCTCGCGGCGGGCGTCGGGCAGGTCCGGTGCGAGCTGGAAAATCCCCGCGTCGGGGGTGTCCAGCAGCGAACAGAATATCGATGGGCTGTCGAACTCCGGCCAGCAGAAAAAATCCACGCTGCCCTTGTCGTTGACCAGTGCCGCACTGCGCATGTCGCCGATGATGCCGTGGGCGTCAATCGGGCTTTGTCGTTCGAGGTGATGCTCAGCCATTGCCGCGAAACTCCGGATAAAGACTCATGCCGCCGTCGATGAACAGGGTGGTGCCGACGATGTAGTCGGCGGCGTCGGAGGCGAGGAACACTACCGCGTTGGCCACGTCCTCGACGTCGCCGATACGGCCGTAGGGGATCAGCTCCAGTAGTTTTTCACCGGCCGCGCCTTGCGTGGCCTCTTTATTGATTGCCGTGCGAATCGCCCCCGGCGCGATGCCGTTGACGCGGATACGCTGATGGCTGACTTCCTGAGCGAGGGTCTGCATCAACTGATCGACGCCGCCCTTGGACGCTGCGTAGTTGACGTGCCCAGCCCATGGAATGCGCTGGTGTACCGAGCTCATGTGAATGATCTTGCCGGCCGCCCGGGACACGCCTTCACGCACGCCTTGCCGGTTGAAAATCCGCAGTGCGGCGCGGGCGCAGAGGAACTGGCCGGTGAGGTTGACGCCGATCACTGTGTTCCAGTCTTCGAGGGTCATGTCCACGGCCGCCGCATCCTTTTGCAGGCCGGAATTGGCCACCAGAATGTCCAGCGAACCAAAGGCCTCGAGAGTCTCGGCGAACAGCCGTTCGACCTCGTTTTCCTTCGACACATCGGCAGCGATGGCCAGTGCCTGACCGCCGTCGGCGATGATCTGCCGGGCCAGCGCCTGCGCAGGTTCTGGCTGACGGTTGTAGTTGATGACCACCGCAGCACCGGCAGCGGCCAGCGCTCGGGCGGCGGCATGGCCGATGCCGGAGCTGGCGCCGGTGATCAGGGCTACTTGTCGGGCGAGGGAGATCTGCATGCGAAGTCGCGCCTTGAGTCAGGGTCTATTCAGCTGACTGGTCGCGGGCCATGAGAGTTCATTCGGTGGTGCGGTGTTGTGCTGAATTCGCCGGCCTCTTCGCGAGCAGGCTCGCTCCCACGGTTGGAATGCATTGCCCCTGTGGGAGCGAGCCTGCTCGCGAAGGGTCTTCACATTCCACCAACAATTGCGCGCTTCCCCGCCACCCGACCCTATGGCAACTTGGCGGCCCTTGATGAGGCTGCAACCCATGGCAAACCCCTACCGCGAATTGTTCACCGCCCCCGGTGCGCGAAATTTTGTTCTCGCCGGAATGATCGCGCGCATGCCGATTTCCATGACCGGCATCGGCGTGATCACCATGCTCTCGCAGCTCAAGGGCGGATACGCGCTGGCGGGTGCGGTGGCGGCGACGTTTGCCCTGGCCACGGCGTTTTGCGCGCCGCAGGTGTCGCGTCTGGTCGATCGCTTCGGTCAGGGCAAAGTACTGCCGATGTCGGCGTTGATTGGCGGCGGGGCGTTGCTGATGTTGCTGTTGTGCACGCGCTTGCAGGCGCCGACCTGGACGCTGTTCATCTTCGCCGCACTGGCCGGGTGCATGCCGAGCATGTCGGCGATGGTGCGCGCGCGCTGGACCGAGATCTATCGCGGTCAGCCGCAATTGCAGACCGCCTACGCACTGGAATCGGTACTCGATGAAGTCTGTTTCATCGTTGGTCCGCCGCTGTCGGTCGGCTTATGCGTGGCGGTGTTTCCCGAGGCCGGGCCGTTGGCGGCGCTGCTGGCTCTGGCGGTCGGCGTCACCGCGTTTGTCGCCCAGCGCAGCACCGAGCCGGCGGTACATCCGCACGAAACCCATCATCAGGGCTCGATCATCGGTTCGACGGACGTGCAGCTGTTGCTGGCGCTGATGATCGCCATGGGCATCATCGTCGGTGTGGTGGATGTGGTCAGCGTCGCCTTCGCGCAGCAGCAGGGCCAACCGGCAGCGGCGAGTATTGTGTTGTCGGTGTATGCGATCGGCTCGTGTCTGGCCGGTATCGCTTTTGGCGCGATGCGTTCGAAACTGCCGTTGCCGCGGCTGTTTCTCTACGGCGGGGTGGCGACGGCGGTGACCACGCTACCGCTGTTGCTGGCGAGCAATATTGTCGGCTTGTCGCTGGCGGTGTTTGTCGCAGGACTGTTTTTCTCGCCGACACTGATTGTCGCCATGGCCCTGATCGAACGTATCGTGCCGCCAGCCAAACTCACTGAAGGCCTGACGTGGCTGGTGACGGGGTTGAGTATCGGCGTGGCGATCGGTGCTGCAGGCTCCGGTTGGCTGGTGGATGTCTTCGGCGCCCGCAGCGGATTCTGGCTGGCGATTGCCGCCGGGGCGGTGGTGTTGGGTTCGGCGGTGCAGAGCTATCGCCACCTGAAATAACCCTGGCACTTTCTATCTGATGAAAAACCTTTGTGGCGAGGGGATTTATCCCCGATGAGCCGCGAAGCGGCCCCAAACCCGGCCAACTCTTTCCTTCAGCAGTACCGAGCCGGGTGAGTTTGCGAGGGCTGCGCAGTCGATCGGGGATAAATCCCCTCGCCACAGAATCATCCACACAGACATCAGGCGGGTTACCAACCCCGGCCCGAATTCACCCAGAAATTCACCGACAGCGACGTCGACACCGACTCCACCTGATGGAACCAGCCCTCCGGCAAAAACAGCAGGTCCCCGGCCTCCAGCGTCACGCGCAGAAATGTCACATCGCGTGCCGCAGGAAAACGCTGGTAGTCCGGCGCGTCGGGGTTGAAATCGCAGCCATCCAGGCCACCCTTTGGCGCCGTCGACCACGTGCCCAGCGCCTCGCGGTGATGCGGGGCGGCGAGGGTGAACTGCTTCCGGCCCCAGACCTGGGCAAACAGATTATCGGTGTCGTCGCGGTGCAGTGGGGTCAGCGTGCCTTTGGGACCGATCCAGATCCGTGGCGCAATGAACAACGAAGCATCGAAGTAGGGCGGGTACTTGATCTGCTGCAGCAATTGCGTCGGCAGGATGTTGTTGCCCATGTAGGCCGGCGGTTCGCCGTCAGCACGTTTGACTGCCGGTTGATCCAGAGAGGCAATGAATTCGGCCATCGACGTCGAGCGGAAATCACGTTCGGTGGAAAAGGTTTTTTTCACGTAATCGCCGTGGCGGGTGATGCCCTGCAGTTCGGCGAAATGCACCAGTGATTCTTCGCGACTGAGCTTGAACAGCGGCCAGTCGTGCAGTGCATTGCTGATCACCACCGGAATGCCATTGGGCAAATACCTGCTTTTGAATTCGCCAACCGACAGTTCGCCGCGCGCGTGGCGCTCGACGCGGGTCTGGGTCGGCAGGCCGGCGGTGAGTTGTTCACTGAAGCGTGGCGGGGTCGGGTAGCGCTTGTTCATGTCGACCTTTTGCGCCACCGCGCCACCGCGCATCGCATGCTCGATGATCTGCGGCAGCAGCGTCGCCAGGCCCATGTTGCCGCCGATCTTCAGGCGCCCGCTGGCGAACAGTTCTTCGACATTGAGCCTGCCGCCCATGATCCCGAGAAAATCGCCCTCGGCCACTTCAATGGTCACGTCGGGGCTGGCGTGGCGCCCGGGCGCGGTGCGACTGCTGGCCTTGACCTCCGACCAGTAGGCCAGCTGCGGACCAAACACGAATTGGAAAACGCCTTCGATGCCGACGGCACCGGCGTTGGCGAACAACTTGCCCAGGATGCTCTGCAGGTCCACGGTGAATCCTCATTATTGGTTTTGGCCTGAACGGTTAACGAGCGCCTGTTTGGGGGATTTACCGGCGCGCGACTAATTTGCCGGGCGCGTAATCCGTTTCTCTCTACAGACAAAATTTTCGAGGAAGGCCGGGTGAACAAGCTGACCCTGCTGTGCCTGCCGTACTCCGGCGCCAGCGCCATGGTCTACAGCCGCTGGCGGCCAAAGCTGCCGCAATGGCTGCAATTGCAACCGGTGGAACTGCCGGGGCGCGGCGCACGTTTCGACGAGCCGCTGCACACTGATATGCGTGCGCTGGCGATGCAATTGGCCAAGGAATTACGCCCGAAGCTCAAGGCGCCGTATGCGTTGTTCGGTCATAGTCTGGGCGCGTTGCTGGCCTGTGAAATCGCTCACGCCCTGCGCGTTCTGGGGTGTCCGGAGCCGGTGGCGCTGTTTGCCTCCGGCACGGCGGCGCCGACGATGCGCGCCGATTACGATCGCGGTTTTGCCGAGCCGAAAACCGACGCCGAGCTGATCGATCAATTGCGCACACTCAACGGCACCAGCGAAGAGGTGTTGGCCAATGCCGAGCTGATGAGCCTGACCCTGCCGATCCTGCGTGCGGATTTCCTGCTCTGCGGCAAATTCGAGCCGTTGCAGCGGCCGTTGCTCAACTGCCCGGTGCATGTGCTTGGCGGCAAGGCTGACCGCGCGACCACCGAGCAACTGATCGGCTGGAGCAAGGAAACCCGAGGCAGCTTTTCGGTGGACATGCTCGCCGGCGGGCACTTTTTCATTCATGAGCATGAAGCCAAAGTGCTCAAGGTGATCAAGGATCAACTGGAAGTGCATCACCGGCGCCACACCATGGCCTGACCACCGCATGACCTGATGTGGGAGCGGGCTTGCTCGCGAAAGCGGTACTTCAGTTATTGCATCGTTGACTGACACACCGCTTTCGCGAGCAAGCCCGCTCCCACATTTGATCTGTGTTAATGGAAAAAGCCGCTCTACCGCCCGCCTGACAGTTGTTCTCATTCGCTAATTTTTCCGGTCTGCATTCGTTTTATAGGGACGACGTGCCTTTGTGCTTCCTGCCTACTGATCCGGATGCTGAGAAATGAATGCTGAAGACTCCTTGAAACTTGCTCGCCGGTTTATCGGGTTGCCCCTGGAAAAGCGCCAGATGTTCCTCGCGGCCCTGCAAAAGGAGGGCGTGGATTTCGCGCGTTTCCCGATACCTGCCGGCATCGAAGCCGAGGATCGTCAGGCGCTGTCTTACGCACAGCGACGCATGTGGTTCTTGTGGCAGCTTGATCCGCAGAGCGGCGCCTACAATCTGCCCGGCGCGGTGCGGCTCAACGGTCGACTGAACCTGGTGGCACTGGAGCAAGCCTTCGCCAGCCTGGTGGCGCGTCACGAAACCTTGCGTACGGTGTTCCAGCGCCAGGCCGATGACAGCCTGCTGCAAGTGCCGGCCACGGCGCCGTTGGTGATTACCCGGGAGGACTTCAGCGCACTGTCGGCCAGTGAGCGCGAACAGGCGGTGATTCACGCGGCCGAACAGCAGTCGGTGCTGCCATTTGATCTGGCGGTCGGCCCGTTGTTGCGCGTCACCTTGCTCAAGCTCGCCGAGCAGGAACACGTGCTGCTGCTGACCCTGCACCACATCGTGTCCGATGGCTGGTCGATGAACGTCTTGATCGACGAATTCATTCGCTGCTACGACGCCTTCGACGCAGGGCAGGCGCCGCAATTGCCGCCACTGCCGATCCAGTACAGCGACTATGCGCTGTGGCAACGGCGCTGGCTGGAAGCCGGTGAGCAGGCGCGCCAGCTCGATTACTGGCAGGCGCAACTCGGCGACGAGCACCCGGTGCTGGAGCTGCCACTGGATCATTCGCGCCCGGCGATGCCGAGCTATCGCGGCACCCGTTACGAGTTCGCGGTCGACGGCCAACTGGCCGAGCAACTGCGCAGCACTGCGCAACAGCATCAGGTCACCGTGTTCATGCTCCTGCTCGGTGCCTTCAATGCGCTGCTGCACCGTTATACCGGGCAGACCGACCTGCGCGTCGGCGTGCCGATCGCCAACCGCAATCGCGGCGAGATCGAGGGCCTGATCGGTTTCTTCGTCAACACCCAGGTGCTGCGCACGCAGCTGCACGGCCAGACCCGGGTCGACCAACTGCTGCGCGCGATCAAGGAAACCGCGCTGGGTGCCCAGGCCCATCAGGATCTGCCGTTCGAGCAACTGGTCGAGGCCCTGAAGCTGGAGCGCAGCCTCAGCCACACGCCGCTGTTCCAGGTGATGTACAACCATCAGCCGCAAGTGGCCGATATCGCCACGATCAGCACCGCATCCGGCCTGCTGCTCGACAGCCTCGACTGGCAGAGCCGCACCACCCAGTTCGACCTGACGCTGGACACCTGGGAGAAGGGCGGCAAGCTGCACGCCGCACTGACCTACGCCAGCGACCTGTTCGATGCACCGACCATCGAGCGCATGGCGCGGCACTGGCTGCGCCTGTTGTCTGCGATGGTCGCTGATCAGTCGCAGCGGATCGGTGAGTTGCCGCTGCTGGAGGCGGACGAGCAGCACACGCTGGTGCATGCCTGGAACAACGTCCACGCGCAGTACCCGAGCGACACGCCGATTCATCAACTGATCGAAGCGCAGGTCGCGCGTACGCCGCAGGCACCGGCACTGGTGTTCGGCGAGCAGACCCTGAGTTACGCCGAACTGGATGCCCGAGCCAATCGCCTGGCGCATCTGCTGCGCGAACAGGGTGTGCAGGCGGACAGTCTGGTCGGCGTTTGCGCCCTGCGTTCGGTGGAAATGGTCGTCGCGCTGCTGGCGATTCTCAAGGCCGGCGGCGCCTACGTGCCGCTGGACCCGGAGTATCCGCAGGAACGCCTGGCCTACATGATCGAGGACAGCGGCATCAGCTTGTTGCTGACGCAACAGGCGCTGCTGGCAACGCTGCCGACTGAGGGCGTGCAGCTCATCACCCTGGACCAGCCAGGTCTGCTCGACAGTTACAGCGACAGCCGTCCCGACGTCAGCGTCGATTCGCTGAACCTGGCCTACGTGATTTACACCTCGGGCTCCACCGGTAAACCCAAGGGCGCCGGCAACAGTCACGCGGCGCTGGTCAACCGTCTGTGCTGGATGCAGGACGCTTATGCGCTGGATGCCAGTGATTCGGTGTTGCAGAAAACCCCGTTCAGTTTCGACGTGTCGGTGTGGGAGTTCTTCTGGCCGCTGCTGACCGGCGCGCGGCTGGTGGTGGCCGCGCCGGGCGCACACCGTGATCCGCTGCAACTGATTGATAGCATCAACCGCCACGGCATCAGCACGCTGCACTTCGTGCCGTCGATGCTGCAGGCGTTCATCCACGAGACGGGCGTGGAAAGCTGCAGCGGTCTCAAGCGCATTGTCTGCAGCGGTGAAGCATTGCCGCTGGATGCACAGCTGCAAGTCTTCGCCAAACTGCCGAACGCCGGCCTCTACAACTTGTACGGCCCCACCGAGGCGGCCATCGACGTCACCCACTGGACCTGTGTCGATGAAGGCGCGGACAGCGTGCCGATCGGCCGGCCAATCGCCAATCTGCGCACCCTGGTGTTGGATGCCGAGTTGCTGCCGGTACCGAGCGGCGTGGCCGGTGAACTGTATCTGGGCGGCGCCGGGCTGGCGCGCAGTTATCACCAGCGCCCGGCGCTGACGGCCGAACGTTTTGTGCCGTGCCCGTTCCATGACGGCGCGCGCCTGTACCGCACCGGCGACCGTGTGCGTCAGCGCGCCGACGGGGTGATCGAATACCTCGGTCGTCTCGACCACCAGGTGAAGTTGCGCGGCCTGCGCATCGAGCTGGGTGAAATCGAGACCCGCCTGATGCAGCACTCGCTGGTGCGTGAGGCGGTGGTGCTGGTGCAAGGCGGCAAGCATCTGGTGGCTTATCTGGTCCTGGAAAACCCGCAGGCAGACGAACAGTGGCAGCAGGACGTCAAGGCGTGGCTGCTCGGCAGCCTGCCGGAGTTCATGGTGCCGACCTACCTGATCACCCTCGACAAATTGCCGGTCACCGCCAACGGCAAACTCGACCGCAAGGCATTGCCGCAACCGGATGCCGCGCCACAACAGGCGTTCGTGGCGCCACAGGATGCAATGCAGAAAGCCCTCGCGGCGATCTGGGAAGCTGTGCTCGGCCTCGAACGCGTCGGCCTCGAGGACAACTTCTTCGAGCTGGGCGGCGATTCGATCATTTCGATTCAAGTGGTCAGCCGTGCGCGGCAGGCCGGGATCCGTATCAGCCCGCGTGACCTGTTCCAGTACCAGACCGTGCGCAGTCTGGCGCTGGTCGCGAGCCACGATAATCTTTCCTCGGTGGATCAGGGGCCGGTGACCGGCGACGCCGTGCTCGGGCCGATCCAGCAAGATTTCTTCAGCCGGGGCATGCCGGTGCGTGAGCACTGGAACCAATCGTTGCTGCTGACCCCGCGTGAGGCATTGCACGCGCAGTGGCTCGATGCCGCGCTGACGCACCTGATCAATCACCACGACGCCTTGCGTCTGCGCTTTGTCGAGAGTGCCGAAGGCTGGCAGCAAAGCCACGGCCCGCTGCTGGCAGGCGCTGAGCTGTGGCAACGCGACGCCGAGTCTGCCGAGCAGTTGAATGCGCTGTGCAACGAAGCTCAGCACAGCCTCGACCTGCAAAACGGCCCGTTGCTACGTGCCTTGCTGGTGAACTTGGCCGACGGCTCGCAACGACTGGCGCTGATCATTCATCACCTGGCGGTCGATGGTGTTTCCTGGCGGGTGCTGCTGGAAGATCTGCAGCAAGCTTACGAGCAACTCGCGGCGGGTGGCGGTATTCAGTTGCCGGCCAAGACCACCGCGTTCCAGAGCTGGACCGCGCGTCTGGCGAATGAAGCGTCGCGCTTCGATGACCAATTGGGCTATTGGAAAGCCCAGCATCAGGGCGCCAAGGATCTGCCGTGCGACCGTGCCGATGGCAGCCTGCACAACCTGCATGGCGAGAAAATCGAATGGCGCCTCGACACCGAGCGTACCCGCCAGTTGCTGCAACAGGCACCTGCTGCGTACCGCACGCAGGTCAATGATCTGTTGCTCACCGCACTGGCGCGCACCATCAGCGGCTGGAGCCAGCAGCCGGGCACGCTGATCGAACTGGAAGGGCATGGCCGCGAAGACCTGTTCGATGGCATCGACCTGACCCGCACCGTGGGCTGGTTCACCAGCCTGTTCGCGGTCAACCTGACGGCCCGTGATGATCTCGACGGGTCAATCAAGACGATCAAGGAGCAACTGCGCGCAGTGCCGGACAAAGGTCTGGGTTACGGCGTGCTACGGCATCTGGCCGCGCCGTCGGTACGGGCCGAACTGGCCGCGTTGCCGCAGCCGCGCATCACCTTCAACTATCTGGGCCAGTTCGACCGCCAGTTCGACGAGGCGGCGCTGTTCGTGCCGTCCGTCGAAACCAGCGGTGTGGCGCAGGACCCGGCGGCGCCTTTGGGCAACTGGCTGACCGTGGAATGTCAGGTATACGGCAGCGAGCTGTCGATGAGCTGGGGCTTCAGCCGCGAAATGTTCGACAGTGCCACGGTGCAGCAACTGGTCGATCAATACGCCATTGAACTGCAGGCGCTGATCGAACACTGCTGCACCTTGGCAACTGCGCAGGCGACGCCGTCGGACTTCCCGCTGGCCCGCGTGACCCAGGCGCAACTGGATGCGCTGCCGGTGCCGGCCGGTCAGCTGGATGATGTCTATCCACTGTCGCCGATGCAGCAGGGTTTGCTGTTCCACACCCTCTACGAACAAGCCGCGGGTGAGTACATCAACCAGTTGCGCGTTGACGTGCAAGGCCTTGACCCTGAGCGGTTCCGCGCTGCCTGGCAGGCCACCGTCGATGCGCAGGACATTCTGCGCAGCGGGTTCGTCTGGCAGGGCGAACTGGCGCAGCCGCTGCAGATCGTCCACAAGCAGGTGCAATTGCCGTTCACCACGCTGGACTGGCGTCAGCGTGACGATCAGCCGGCAGCCCTCGCGGCGTTGGCCGATGCCGAGCGCCAGCAAGGATTTGACCTGAGCAATGCTCCGTTGCTGCGTCTGGTGCTGGTGCAAACCGCTGCCGAGCAATGGCACCTGATCTACACCCATCATCACATTCTGATGGACGGCTGGAGCAACTCGCAGCTGCTTGGCGAAGTGTTGCAGCGCTACAGCGGTCGCACGCCGGCCAATGGCGGCGGACGTTACCGCGATTACATCGCCTGGCTGCAACGCCAGGACACTCAACTCAGTCAGGACTTCTGGAACGGTCAGTTGGCCGCGCTGCAGGAGCCGACCCGACTGGCTCGCGCGGCTACGGGCGGTGAACGCGACAGCGGCCACGGCGACCATTACCTGACACTGGACGTGCCGCGCACCCAAGCACTGGAAGCGTTTGCCCGGCAGCAGAAAGTTACCGTCAACACCCTCGTCCAAGCCGCGTGGCTGCTGTTGCTGCAACGCTACACCGGTCATGACGCGGTGGCGTTCGGTGCGACCGTGGCCGGGCGTCCGGCGGATCTGCCGGGCATCGAGCAGCAAGTCGGCCTGTTCATCAACACCTTGCCGGTCATCGGCGCGCCGCGTCCGGACCAAAGCGTTGGCCAATGGCTGCAAGCGGTACAGGCGCAAAACCTCAGCCTGCGCGACTTCGAACACACGCCGCTGGCGGACATCCAGCGCTGGGCCGGGCAGGGCGGTGAAGCGCTGTTCGACAACATTCTGGTGTTCGAAAACTACCCGATTGCCCAGGCGCTGAGCCAGGCCGGGCAAGGCCTGACATTCGGTGATGTCGGCAACCTTGAACAGACCCACTACGCCCTGAGCGTGGCGGTCACCCTCGGTCAGCAACTGGCGCTGCACTACAGCTTCGACCGCAGCCAGTTTGCCGGTGAAGTGATCGAAGGCATCAGTGCCCACCTGCTGCAATTGCTTGAGCAGTTTGCGCTGTCGGCCGAGCGCAACCTTGGTGAAATCGCTCTGGCCAGTGCGCAAGAGCATGCCCGCCAGCAAGCTGAAAACCATCCGCAGCCGTACCCGGTGAACATCGCTGTGCATCAGCGCATTGCCGCGCTGGCGGCCGAACGTCCGCAGCGCACAGCGGTGATTTTCAACGGTCAGCACTTCAGTTATGGCGAGATCGAGCAGCGTGCCAATCAACTGGCCCACGCGCTGATCGCCCGTGGCGTCGGCGCCGAGACCCGGGTCGGCGTGGCCCTGCCGCGCAGCGAAGCGGTGATCGTCGCGCTGCTGGCGGTGCTCAAGGCCGGCGGTGCCTATGTGCCGCTGGACACCAGTTACCCGCGTGAACGCCTGGCCTATCTGATCGAGGATTCGGGGCTGGCGCTGTTGCTCTGCGATTCATCGGTGTCGGCGCAATTGCCGGTGGCCGAGTCGGTGCCGTTGCTGGAACTGGATCGTCTCGACCTGCGCGAGTTGCCGATCAAGGCGCCACAGGTGCAACTCGATCCGCACAACCTCGCGTACGTGATCTACACCTCCGGTTCCACCGGTAATCCGAAAGGCGTCAGCGTTGCCCACGGCCCGTTGGCGATGCATTGCCAGGCCATCGGTCAGCGCTACGAAATGCGCGACAGCGACTGCGAATTCCACTTCATGTCGTTCGCCTTCGACGGCGCCCACGAACGCTGGCTGACCAGTCTGACTCACGGTGCTTCGCTGCTGATTCGTGACGACACGCTGTGGACGCCGGAGCAGACCTGCAACGCCATGATCGAACACGGAGTGACCGTCGTCGCATTCCCGCCGGTGTACCTGCAACAACTGGCCGAACACGCCGAACGCGTTGGCAATCCGCCGAAAGTGCGGATCTATTGCTTCGGCGGTGATGCGGTGCCGAATGCCAGTTTCGAGCGGGTCAAACGCGCGCTGGACCCGGACTACATCATCAATGGTTACGGCCCGACCGAAACCGTGGTCACTCCGCTGATCTGGAAGGCCGGTCGCGAGGTGCCATGCGGCGCCGCCTACGCGCCAATCGGCAGCCGCATCGGTGACCGCAGCGCCTATGTACTCGACGCCGATCTGAACCTGTTGCCGCAAGGCATGGCCGGTGAGTTGTACCTCGGTGGTACCGGTCTGGCTCGGGGTTATCTGAACCGTCCGGGGCTGACCGCCGAGCGCTTTGTCGCCGACCCGTTCAGCGCGCACGGCGGCTTGCTCTATCGCACGGGCGACCTGGTGCGCCAGCGCGTCGACGGCACGTTCGACTATCTGGATCGCATCGACAATCAGGTGAAAATCCGCGGTTTCCGTATTGAACTGGGCGAAGTCGAAGCGGCGCTGCAAGCCCTCGACGGCGTGCGTGAAGCGGTGGTCGTGGCGCAGGAAGGCAGCGCCGGCAGTGGCAAGCGTCTGGTGGCGTACGTGGTCGGCGATTCGGCCCGTGCCGACTTCACCGAAGACCTGCGCGCGCAGCTCAAGGCCAGCTTGCCGGCGCACATGGTGCCGGCGTATGTCCTGCGTCTGGAGCGCATGCCGCTGACGCCGAACGGCAAGCTCGATCGCAAGAACCTGCCGAAACCGGACGTCAGCCAACTGCAACAGGCCTACGTCGCGCCACTGACTGCGCTGCAGCAGCAACTGGCGGCGATCTGGCAAGACGTGCTCAAACTTGAGCAAGTCGGCGTCAGCGATAACTTCTTCGAGCTGGGCGGCGACTCGATCATCTCGATTCAGGTGGTCAGCCGGGCACGTCAGGCCGGGATTCGCTTCACGCCTAAAGACCTGTTCCAGCACCAGACCATTCAGGCACTGGCCGCAGTCGCGCAGACCGGCGAGGCGGTGCAGCCAATCGATCAGCAAGCGCAAACCGGCGAAACCGCGCTGCTGCCGATTCATCAGGCATTTTTCGCCGAGGCGATTCCCGACCGTCACCACTGGAACCAGTCGGTGATGCTCAAGCCGATGCAGGCGTTGGACGCTCAGGTACTGGAGCAAGCGCTGGATGCGTTGGTCGTTCAGCACGACAGTTTGCGTCTGGACTTTGTCAAGCAGGCCACTGGTTGGTCGGCGCACTACCGCGACGTCGACACCCAAGCGGGGGAAACCATCCTCTGGCAGGTCGAGGTCGCTGACCTCGCAGCCCTTGAAACGCTGGGCGACAAGGCTCAGCGCAGCCTGCAACTGAGCGGCGGTTCGCTGATCCGTGCGGTGCTGGCGAACCTGGCTGATGGCAGTCAGCGTCTGCTGCTGATCGTCCATCACCTGGTGGTCGATGGCGTGTCGTGGCGGATTCTGTTCGAAGATCTGCAGAACGCCTATCGCCAGCTCCTCGCAGGTAAGCCCGTGCAATTGCCGGCGAAAACCAGTGCGGTCAAAGCTTGGGCGGCTGCGTTGCAGGACTACGCCACCACGCCTGCGTTGCAGGCCGAACTGGGCTTCTGGCAGCAGCAGTTGCAGGGCGCTTCGGCGGCCTTGCCTTACGACCATCCGAACGGTGGGCAGCAACACGATCAGGCGCTGACGATCCGTAGCAAACTGGACAAGGCCCTGACCCGTCAACTCTTGCAGGATGCGCCACAGGCTTATCGTACGCAGGTCAACGACCTGTTGCTGACCGCGCTGGCGCGGGTGCTGGTGCGCTGGACCGGGGACGACAATGCACTGGTGTTGCTTGAGGGCCATGGTCGTGAAGACCTGTTCGAACACCTCGACCTGACCCGCACAGTGGGCTGGTTCACCAGCGTATTCCCGGCTCGGCTGGCACCGGCCGCCGAACTCGGCGCGTCGCTCAAGCAGATCAAGGAACAGCTGCGGGCGATCCCCAACAAAGGCATCGGCTTCGGCGCGCTCGCACACCTTGGTGATGAGCCGGCGCGTGCCACCCTGCAAGCCTTGCCGGCGCCGCGCCTGACCTTCAACTACCTCGGCCAGTTCGACGGCAGTTTCGACGCCGCCAGCGACGCCTTGTTCGTGCCGACCGGCGAGTCCGGCGGCGCAGAGGTCAATATGCAAGGCCCGCTGGGCAACCCGCTGGCGCTCAACGGCAAGGTCTTCGGCGGCGAGCTGGACCTGAGCTGGACCTACAGCGGCGCGATGTTCGACGCCGCCACCATCCAGCGACTGGCCGACGACTATCTGCAGGAACTGACTGCACTGATCGGTCACTGTTGCGACAGTGCCAACCGTGGTGTGACGCCGTCGGACTTCCCGCTGGCGCAACTGTCGCAGCCGCAACTGGATGCGCTGGTGCTGGAGCCGCAAGGCATCGATGACATCTACCCGCTGTCGCCGATGCAGCAGGGCATGCTTTTCCATACCCTGCTCGAACATGGCAATGGCGACTACATCAACCAGATGCGTCTGGACGTCGAGGGCGTCGAGCCGCAGCGCTTCCGCGCCGCGTGGCAAGCGGTGGTGGATGCCCACGACATTCTGCGTACCGGGTTCTTCTGGCAGGGTGACCTGCCGCAACCGGTGCAAGTGGTGCAACGTCAGGTCGAGGTGCCGTTCAGCGTGCTCGACTGGCACGGCAGGACTGATCTTGATGCCGCCCTGCAAACCCTCGCCGATGAGGAGCGCGCACTGGGTCTGGACCTGAGCTGCGCGCCGCTGATGCGTCTGGTGCTGGTGCGCACCGCAGCCGATCGTCATCACTTGATCTACACCAACCATCACATCCTGATGGACGGCTGGAGCAGCGCGCAGTTGCTCGGCGAAGTGTTGCAGCACTACAGCGGCGAAGCGGTCGCCCGTGGCGCGGGTCGCTACCGTGATTACATCGCTTGGCTGCAGCGTCAGGATGGCGCGGCGGCTGAAGCCTACTGGCTGGCGACGCTGGGCAATCTGCAAGAACCGACGCGCCTGGCCAATGCCATCGCGCGGCCGCACGCCGGTTTGCCGAGCGTGGGTTATGGCGATCATTACCAGGTGCTGGACGCCAAGCTGAGCCAGCGCCTGGGCGAGTTTGCCCGGGCCGCGAAAGTCACCGTCAACACCGTGGTGCAAGCGGCGTGGCTACTGCTGTTGCAGCGCTATACCGGTAAGGATTGCGTGGCGTTCGGCGCCACCGTCGCCGGGCGCCCGGCGGATCTGCCGGGTGCCGAGGCGCAGATCGGCCTGTTCATCAACACGCTGCCGGTGGTTGCCGCGCCGCCCGCGCAGCAGAGCGTGGTCGCCTGGCTGCAAGCGGTGCAGGCGCAGAACCTCGCCTCGCGTGAGTTTGAACACACGCCGCTGGCGGACATTCAGCGCTGGGCCGGGCAGGGCGGTGACGCGCTGTTCGACAGCCTGATGGTGTTCGAGAACTACCCGATTGGCGAAGCACTGGAGCGCGGTGCACCGCAAGGTCTGCGCTTCGGCGCGGTGGCCAATCAGGAGCAGACCAACTATCCGCTGACCCTGCTGGTCAACATGGGCACGCAACTGTCGGTGCATTTCAGTTATCAGCGTGACAGCTTCGCGTCGGCCAGCGTGGCGCAGTTGGGCGCGCACCTGCAGCGTCTGCTGAGCCAGATGGCGGATGCCGGCGAGCGCACGCTGAGCGAGCTGAACCTGATCGAACACAGCCCGCAGGTGAACAGCGATTTCGCCACCGAGTGGTGCATCCATCAGGCCATCGCCCATCAAGTGGCGGCAACTCCGGATGCCTTGGCGGTGACCTTCGCCGATACACAACTGACCTACGCCGAACTGGACGCGCAGGCCAACCGTTTGGCGCACACGCTGATCGAGCTGGGTGTCGGCCCGGAAGTGCGAGTGGGCGTGGCGATGCCGCGCTCCGAGCAGTTGCTGGTCGCCTTGCTCGCGGTGCTCAAGGCCGGTGGCGCCTATGTGCCGCTGGACCCGGACTACCCGGCGGATCGCGTCGCTTACATGCTGGAAGACAGTCGGGCGCGGGTGCTGCTCACCGAGCAGGCTGTTGCCGCGACCCTGAGCGTGCCGGGCGATACGCAAGTGCTGCTGTTGGATCAGCTGTCGCTGAGCGGTTATCCGAGCAGCCAGCCGCAAACATCGGTCGCGCCAGACAACCTCGCTTACGTGATCTACACCTCCGGTTCTACCGGCAAACCAAAGGGCGTGGCGATTGCCCATCGCAACGTCATGGCGCTGATCGACTGGTCGGCCAAGGTCTACAGCCGCGATGACATTCAAGGCGTACTGGCCTCGACTTCGGTGTGCTTCGACCTGTCGGTGTGGGAGCTGTTTGTCACCTTGGCCAACGGTGGCTCGCTGATCATCGCGCGCAATGCACTGGAGCTGCCGCAACTGCCGGCCCGCGACCAGGTGCGCCTGATCAATACCGTGCCGTCGGCGATTGCCGCACTGCAGCGCACCGGGCAGATTCCGCCGGGCGTGCGCATCATCAACCTGGCGGGTGAACCGCTGAAACAAGCCCTGGTGGAGGCGCTGTATCAACCGTCGACCGTCGAGCACGTCTACGACCTGTACGGCCCGTCGGAAGACACCACCTATTCGACCTGGACCCGCCGCAGTGCCGGTGGTCAGGCGCGGATCGGGCGCGCGCTCGAGCACAGCGCCAGCCATCTGCTGGATGCCGATCTGCACGCGGTGCCGCAGGGCGTTTCGGCCGAGCTGTACCTGTCCGGCGCCGGCATCACGCGCGGTTATCTGGGGCGGGCGGCGATGACCGCCGAGCGCTTCGTACCGAATCCTTTCGTCGGCAACGGCGAGCGCATGTACCGCACCGGCGACCTGATTCGTGAGCGTGAAGCGGGGGAACTGGAGTACATGGGCCGGATCGACCATCAGGTGAAAATTCGTGGATTCCGCATCGAACTGGGGGAGATCGAGGCGCGATTGCTCGCTCAACCGGCAGTCACCGAAGCGGCGGTGCTGGCCGTCGAAAGCGACACCGGCGCGCAACTGGTGGCGTATGTGGTCGCTCCGCAACTGGACATGCACGACGGCGACGCGCAGCGCCAACTGCGCGACGGACTAAAGACTGGCCTCAAGTCTTCGTTACCTGACTACATGATTCCCGCGCACCTGCTGTTCCTTGAGCAGTTGCCACTGACCCCCAACGGCAAACTCGACCGCAAGGCCCTGCCGGCGGTCGATGCCAGCCAGATGCAGGCCGCGTATGTCGCGCCGCACAGTGAGCTTGAGCAGCAGGTCGCGGCGATCTGGCAGCAAGTGCTCGAAGTGCAACGCATCGGTCTCAACGATCACTTCTTCGAACTCGGCGGGCACTCGCTGCTGGCGGTCAACGTGGTGTCGCGCATGGCCCTTGAACTGGGCCTGACGCTGACCCCGCAACTGTTATTCCAGCACCCCGTCCTGAGCGACTTTGTCGCTCGACTCGATACAGGAGGCGGGGCAATCAACGAACAGAAACTGAGCAAGCTGGAAGCCCTGCTTGACGATATGGAGGAAGTCTGATGGACAAGAGTGTTGCTTTGAGGGTAGCCAAGCGCTTTATCACTCTGCCGCTGGACAAACGTAAGCTGTACCTGGAAAAGATGCTCGAAGAGGGTGTCTCTCCGGCTAACCTGCCGATCCCGGAAACACGCTCCGGGTTTGCGGCGATTCCTCTGTCGTACGCTCAGGAACGTCAACTGTTCCTCTGGCAAATGGACCCGCACAGCACCGCGTATCACATCCCCAGCGCCTTGCGTCTCAAGGGATGGCTGGATGCGCCAGCGCTGGAACGCAGCTTCAACGCGGTGGCGGCGCGCCATGAAAGCCTGCGCACCACTTTCGCTGAGCAGGGTGAAAGCTTTTGCCAGGTGATTCACCCGCAGTTGCCGCTGACCATCACCTTGGCATCGCTGCCGGCGGGCCTCGATGCCACCGGTGAAGACGCCGCGATCAAGGCGTTCGTCGAAAGCGAAACGACGCGCCCGTTCAATTTGCAGCAGGGCCCGCTGCTGCGGGTGGCGCTGCTCAACGTCGCGGATGACGATCATGTGTTGGTGCTGATCCAGCACCACATCATCTCTGATGGCTGGTCGATCAAAGTCCTGGTCAACGAGCTGATCCAGCATTACGCCGCCGACACCGCCGGGCAGCCGCTGAGCCTGCCGGAGCTGGAGGTGCAATACGCCGACTACGCGATCTGGCAGCGGCACTGGCTGGAAGCGGGCGAGCGTGAGCGCCAGTTGGCCTACTGGGTCAAGACCCTGGGCGGCGAGCAGTCGGTGCTGGAGCTGCCGATCGATTTCCCGCGCCCGGCGGTGCAAAGCCTGCGCGGTGCGCGGCTGGAACTGAACCTGCCGGCAGACCTCGGTGACGCCCTCAAACAACTGGCGCAGCGCGAAGGTGCGAGCCTGTTCATGCTGTTGCTGGCGTCGTTCCAGGCGTTGCTGCATCGCTACAGCGGTCAGGCGCAGATTCGCGTCGGGGTGCCGACGGCCAACCGCAACCGGGTCGAGACCGAAGGCCTGATCGGCTTCTTCGTCAACACTCAAGTGCTGAATGCCGAGGTCAGCGGGCAACTGCCGTTCAACCAGTTGCTGGCTCAGGTCAAGCAGGCGGCGATGGCCGCGCAGGCGCATCAGGATCTGCCGTTCGAGCAACTGATCGAAGCCCTGCAACCTGAGCGCAGCCTGAGCCACAGCCCGGTGTTCCAGGTGATGTTCAACCACCAGACCAGCCGTGATCAGGGGCGCAGCGCGGCGCAGTTGCCGCAGCTGAGTGTCGAGGATGTGCAGTGGGAAGGGCGCACCGCGCAGTTCGACCTGACGCTCAATACCTACGAATCCAGCGACGGCTTTGCCGCCGAGCTGACCTACGCCACCGATCTTTTCAAAGCTGAAACCGTCGAGCGCCTGGCGCGTCACTGGCAGAACCTGCTGCGCGGCATCGTCACCGCACCGAGCCAGCGCGTCGGCGAATTGCCGTTGCTGGAAAGCGCCGAACACGGCGTGCTGTTGCAGGACTGGTTGCGCATCGCCGAGCGCACTGCGCAAGCCGAATGCGTGCAGCAGGATTTCTCCAGGCGTGCGCAGCAAACACCGCAGGCCACTGCACTGATCATCGGCGAAGACGTGCTCAGCTACGGCGAGCTGGATGAGCGCTCCAGTCAACTGGCGCACAAGCTGATCGAGGCCGGTGTCGGCCCGGATCAACGGGTCGGCATCGCCGTCGAGCGCAGCGTGGAAATGATCGTCGGCCTGCTGGCGATCCTCAAGGCCGGTGGTGCTTATGTGCCGCTGGACCCGGCGTATCCGCAAGATCGCCTGGCCTACATGATCGAGGACAGCGGCCTGCAATTGCTGCTGACCCAGAGCCATTTGCAGGCGCAGCTGCCGATTCCGGCGGGCGTGCAAAGCCTGTTGCTCGATCAACCTCACGACTGGCTGGCGGCTTATCCACCGACCGCGCCGGACGTTGCCGTCAACGGTGAGCATCTGGCGTACACGATCTACACCTCCGGTTCCACCGGCAAACCCAAAGGCGTGATGGTGCGCCACGCGGCGCTGAGCAACTTTGTCGCGAGCATGATCAAGCAGCCGGGCATCGTGGCCACCGATCGTGTGTTGTCGCTGACCACGTTCTCGTTCGATATTTTCGGCCTGGAAATCTACGGCCCATTGCTGGCCGGCGCCTGTGTGGTGCTGACCGGCAAGGATGTGCATCAAGACCCGCAAGCGGTGCTCGAACTGATCGAGCGGCATGCCGTGACTGTGCTGCAAGCTACGCCATCGACCTGGCGCATGCTGCTGGACAACGAGCACGCGGCGATTCTCAATGGCCGCACGTTCCTTTGTGGCGGTGAAGCGTTGCCGCAAGAACTGGCCAATCGCATGCTGGCACTGACGTCGAGCGTGTGGAACCTCTACGGCCCGACCGAAACCACCATCTGGTCGGCGCAGCACGCCTTGAGTGCAGACAACAGTCGTCCATTCCTCGGCACGCCCATCGACAACACCGCGTTGTACATCCTCGGCAGCGACCTTGAGCTCAATCCGCTCGGCGCCCCGGGGGAGCTGCTGATCGGTGGTGACGGCCTGGCCCGGGGTTACTTCCAGCGTCCAGGCCTGACGGCTGAACGTTTTGTCCCGGATCCATTCTCGAACACCGGCGCACGGCTGTACCGCACCGGCGACCTGACCCGCTACCGTGCCGAAGGCGTGATCGAGTACATCGGGCGGATCGACCATCAGGTGAAAATCCGTGGTTTGCGGATTGAACTCGGTGAGATCGAAGCGCGTTTGCTCGCCCTCGCTAGCGTGCGCGAAACTGTGGTGGTTGCGCAGGATGGCCCGACTGGCCCGCAACTGGTTGGCTATGTGGTAGCGACCGCCGACGATATTGATGAAGTCGAACTGCGCGCCGCATTGAAAGCCAGTCTCAAGGCCGAGCTGCCGGAATACATGGTGCCGGCGCACTTGTTGTTCCTCGCGCAACTGCCGCTGACGCCCAACGGCAAAGTCGACCGCAAAGCTTTGCCGGCACCCGACGCCAGCCAGCTGCAATCAACTTACCTCGCGCCGCAAACCGCCACTCAGCACAGCGTTGCCGAGATCTGGCAAGCGGTGCTCAAGCTCGATCGCGTGGGCCTGAGCGATAACTTCTTTGAACTGGGCGGGCACTCGTTGCTGGTCACGCAAGTGGTCTCGCGCGTGCGTCAGGCGCTGAACGTTCAGGTGCCGCTGCGCACGTTGTTCGAACACAGCACGCTGGAAGACTTTGTCGCCGCGCTGGGTGTTGAGCAGGCGCCTCAGGAGCCACCGATTGTCGCGTTGCCACGCCTGCAACCGCTGGCGCTGTCCTATGCCCAGGAACGCCAATGGTTCCTCTGGCAACTGGAACCGACCAGTACCGCTTATCACGTACCGGCGGCGTTGCGTCTGCGCGGTGAGCTGGATCTGCCGGCGCTGCAGCGCAGCTTCGACGCGCTGATCGAGCGCCACGAATCCCTGCGCACCTGCTTCGTCGAACAGCAGGGCCAGACTCTGCAAGTGATTCAGGCTCACGGCACGCTCGATCTGCAAGTGCAGGACGTGGCGGCAGATCTCGGCGAGACCGCGTTGCAAGCGCTGGTCGGCGCAGAAACCCTGCACCTGTTCAATCTGCAGCAAGGCCCGCTGTTGCGGGTCAAGCTGCTGCGTCTGGCGGCCGATGACCACGCGCTGGTCATCACCCTGCACCACATCGTCGCCGATGGCTGGTCGATGAATGTCATGGTTGATGAGCTGGTGGCGTTGTATGCCGCGTACAGCCAGGGCCAGAGCGTGCAATTGCCGGCGCTGCCGGTGCAATACGCCGACTACGCGGTGTGGCAAAAGCACTGGATGGCGGCGGGGGAACGCGAGCGTCAGCTGAGCTACTGGACCGCACAACTCGGCGATGGCGATCAACCGTTGCTGGAGTTACCGACGGATCGTCCGCGCCCACCCGAGCAAAGCTATCGTGGTGCCCGTCGTGATATTCCGCTGAGCCTCGAACTGGCCACCGCGCTCAAGCAACTGGCGCAGCGCGAGAACGTCACGCTGTTTGCGCTGTTGCTGGCGTCGTTCCAGACCTTGCTGCACCGTTACAGCGGTCAGGCCGACATCCGTGTCGGTGTGCCGGTGGCCAACCGCAACCGGGTCGAGACCGAAGGCCTGATCGGTTTCTTCGTCAACACCCAGGTGTTGAAGGCCGAGTTCGACAGTCAGCAGACATTCCGCAGCCTGCTGCAGCAAGTGCAAGGCACCGTGCTCGGCGCCCAGGCCCATCAGGATCTGCCGTTCGAGCAATTGGTCGACGCGCTGCAACCGGAACGCAGCCTCAGCCACAGCCCGCTGTTCCAGGTGATGCACAATCACCAGAGCCAGGTGCGTCAGGCACAAGGTGCCACGCGTCTGCCGAAACTGGCGATTGAAGGCTTGCCTTGGGCGTCCAGTACCGCGCAGTTCGACCTGACCCTGAACACCTTTGAGTCGACTGACAATGTCTGGGCCGAGCTGACGTATGCCACTGACCTGTTCGACACCCCGACCATCGAACGGCTGTCGCAGCACTGGACGAATCTGCTGCAAGGCATCGTCGCCGACAGCGCTCAGCGCATCGCCGAACTGCCGCTGCACGACGCCGCCGAACGCGCGGCGACGCTGCGGCAATGGAACCCGGCCATCAGCGATTTCCCGAGCGAGCAGTGCCTGCATCAACGGATCGAACAACAAGCCGCCCGCGCACCGCGAGCGATTGCCGTGGGCTATGCCGGGCAGACCCTGAGCTACGGCGAACTCAACAGCCGCGCCAATCAGTTGGCCCACAAGCTGATTGCCAGCGGTGTCGGCCCGGACGTGCGCGTCGGTCTGGCGGTGGAGCGCAGCCTCGACATGCTGGTCGGCCTGCTGGCGATTCTCAAGGCCGGCGGCGCCTATGTGCCGCTGGACCCGACGTACCCGGAAGAACGCCTGAGCTACATGATTGGCGACAGCGGCATCGCGCTGCTGCTGACCCAGAGCCATCTGCTCGGGCGTCTGCCGGTGCCGGATTCGCTGCGCAGCCTGATGCTCGATCAGGAGCGTGACGGCCTCGAAGGCTACAGCGACAGTAATCCGCAAGTGTGCATGAGCCCGGACAACCTGGCTTACGTGATTTACACCTCCGGCTCCACCGGGCAGCCGAAGGGCACGTTGCTGGCCCATCGCAACGTGTTGCGCCTGTTCGAGGCCACCGACGCGTGGTTCGGTTTCAGCGCGACGGATGTCTGGAGCCTGTTCCATTCCTACGCCTTCGACTTCTCGGTGTGGGAGATTTTCGGTGCGCTGCTGTACGGCGGCAAACTGGTGGTGGTGCCTTACGAGGTCAGCCGTGCGCCGGAAGATTTCTTCGCCTTGCTTTGCCGCGAAGGCATCACCGTGCTCAACCAGACGCCGTCGGCGTTCAAGCAATTGATGCAAGTGGCGTGTGCCCCGCAGCAAGCGGCGCAACAACTGGCGCTGCGCTACGTGGTGTTCGGCGGCGAGGCGCTGGAGGTCAAGAGCCTGCGTCCGTGGTTCGAACGTTTCGGCGATCAGGCACCGCAACTGATCAACATGTACGGCATCACCGAAACCACCGTACACGTGACCTACCGGCCGTTGTCGATGGCCGATTTGCAGCGTGAGGCCAGCAGTCCGATCGGCGAGCCAATCCCCGACCTGTCCTGGTACTTGCTCGACGGCGATCTGAATCCGGTCGCCAAAGGTTGCATCGGTGAGTTGTACGTCGGTCGCGCCGGCCTGGCTCGCGGTTATCTGAACCGCGCGGATCTGACCACCCTGCGTTTCATTCCCGACCCGTTCGCCGCCGATGGCGGGCGTCTGTACCGTACCGGTGACCTGGCGCGCTACTGCGCCGACGGCGTGATCGAATACATCGGGCGCATCGACCATCAGGTGAAGATTCGCGGTTTCCGTATCGAACTCGGTGAGATCGAAGCGCAACTGTTGGAGCAGGCAGCGGTGCGCCAGGCCGCAGTGCTGGCGCAACCGGGTCTCAGCGGTCAGCAACTGGTGGCGTATCTGGTCCCGAACGATGCCGCGCTGCTCGACGCAAGCCCGGCCGAACAAGCGTTGTGGCGCGACAGCGTGCGCGCTGAACTCAAGGCCAACCTGCCGGATCACATGGTCCCGGCACACCTGTTGCTGCTGGCGCAATTGCCGTTGACCGCCAACGGCAAACTCAACCGCAACGCCTTGCCGTCGCCGGACGCCAGCCAGGCCCAGCAGGCCTATCAGGCGCCGCAAAGCGTGATGGAGCAGCGTCTGGTCGCAATCTGGCAAGAGGTGCTGAAGCTGCCGCAAGTCGGCATCAACGACAACTTCTTTGAATTGGGCGGCGACTCGATCATCTCGATTCAGGTGGTCAGCCGCGCCCGTCAGGCCGGTATTCGCCTCAATCCCAAAGACCTGTTCCAGCACCAGACCGTGCAGCGCCTGGCGCTGGTCGCGCAACTGGGTGGCGACGAGTCGACGATTGATCAGCAAGCCGCGAGCGGTGCAGCGTTGCTGCTGCCGATCCAGCAGCAGTTCTTCGCCGACGAGATTCCTCAACGTCACCACTGGAACCAGTCGGTGCTGCTGCAACCGCGTCAGGCGCTGGACGCCGACAAGGTCGAGCAGGTGTTGCGCGCACTGGTGGCCCATCACGATGCCCTGCGCCTGAGCTTCACTCAGCGCGACGGTGTGTGGCAGGCCGAGCACCGCGCGGTCGAAGAGTCGCCGCAGAACTTGCTCTGGCAGGAAAACGTCGCCGATGCCGCCGCCCTTGAAGCCCTGGGTAACCGCGCTCAGTGCAGCCTCGACCTGCAAGACGGGCCGTTGCTGCGTGCGGTGCTGGCGAATCTGGCCGATGGCACGCAGCGCCTGCAGTTGGTGATTCACCACCTGGCGGTGGACGGCGTGTCGTGGCGGATTCTGCTGGAAGACCTGCAAAACGCTTATCAGCAACTGCTCGACGATCAGCCGTTGAGCCTGCCGTCCAGAACCAGTGCCTTCAAGGACTGGGGCGAGCACTTGCAGCGTTACGCCAACAGCCCGGCGTTGCAGGCAGAGCTGGCCTGGTGGCAGGCCAGCCTGAGCGATGTGAGTACCGATCTGCCGTGCCAGCGCGTTGACGCCAGCCAGGACAATCGTCTGGCCCGCACCGTGCAGACCCGACTCGGCGCCGAGCTGACTCGACAGCTGCTGCAAGAGGCCCCGGCGGCTTACCGCACGCAGGTCAACGATCTGCTGCTGACGGCGCTGGCGCGGGTCATTGGGCGTTGGAGCGGGCAGGCGTCGACGCTGATTCAGCTCGAAGGCCATGGTCGCGAAGAACTGTTCGACGGTGTCGATCTGACCCGCACGGTGGGCTGGTTCACCAGCCTGTTCCCGGTGCGCCTGATGCCGGCGCAAACGCTGGGCGAGTCGATCAAGCAGATCAAGGAACAACTGCGCTCGATCCCCAACAAGGGCATCGGTTTCGGCGCCTTGCGCCACCTTGGCGATGCCCAGGCACAGCAGAGCCTGCGGGCCTTGCCGAGCCCGCGCATCACCTTC
Source organism: Pseudomonas sp. P8_229 (assembly GCF_034008635.1). NCBI lineage: Bacteria > Pseudomonadati > Pseudomonadota > Gammaproteobacteria > Pseudomonadales > Pseudomonadaceae > Pseudomonas > Pseudomonas sp. P8_229. The sequence goes on from NZ_CP125378.1 coordinate 5,098,706, forward strand.
AACTACCTCGGGCAGTTCGACGGCAGTTTCGCCGGTGACGAGGCTGCGCTGTTCGTGCCGTCGCCGGACAATGCCGGCCTCGATCAGAGCCCGGACGCGCCGCTGGGCAACTGGTTGACCCTCAACGGTCAGGTGTATGGCGGTGAGCTGCGGGTGGGCTGGACGTTCAGCAGCGAGCGCTTCGACGGCGCGGTGATCGAAGCCCTGGCCGAAGATTACGCCGAGGAACTGGCGGCGTTGATCAGCCATTGCCTGACCCCGGGCGTCGAAGGCCTGACCCCTTCGGACTTCCCGTTGGCCGGCCTGACGCAGGCTCAGCTCGATCAGTTCCCGCTGCCGCCGCGGCAGGTCGCCGATGTGTATCCGCTGTCGGCGATGCAGCAGGGCATGTTGTTCCACAGCCTCTACGAGCAGGCCACCGGCGATTACATCAACCAGGTCCGGCTCGATGTCGAAGGCCTCGACCCGCAACGCTTCCAGCAAGCCTGGCAAGCGGCGGTGGACAACCACGACATCCTGCGCAGCAGTTTTGTCTGGCAGGGTGAACTGGCGCGTCCGGTGCAGGTGGTGCACAAGCAACTGGACATGCCGTTCCGCGTACTCGACTGGCGCAATCGTGACGATTGTCAGAGTGATCTGAATGCACTGGCGGCTGCCGAACAGGCGCAAGGTTTCGACCTGAGCCAGGGGCCGCTATTGCGCATGGTCGTGGTGCGTCTGGACGAGCAGCGCTGCCACTTGATCTACACCAACCACCACATCCTGATGGACGGCTGGAGCAACTCGCAGTTGCTCGGCGAAGTTCTGCAGCGTTACAGCGGGGTTGCCCAGCCGCCACTGGCCGGGCGTTATCGCGATTACATCGAATGGCTGCAGCGTCAGGACGTGCAGGCCAGCGAGCGTTACTGGACCGCGCAACTGGCTGACCTGCAAGCGCCGACCCTGCTGGCGCAAGCGTTGCAGGCGCAACACGGCGATGCACCGCGCGACGGCCACGGTGAACATTTCTGCGTGCTTGATGCCGAACAGACCCGCCGTCTGGGCGAGTTCGCGCGGCAGCAGAAAGTTACCCTCAACACTCTGATTCAGGCGGCATGGTTGCTGCTGTTGCAGCGCCTGACCGGTCAGCAGTGCGTGGCGTTCGGCGCCACGGTCGCGGGGCGTCCAGCCGAGCTCAAAGGGGTCGAGCAGCAGATCGGTCTGTTCATCAACACCTTGCCAGTCATCGCCAGCCCGCACTCGCCTTCAAGCGTTGGCGAGTGGTTGCAGCGTGTGCAGGCGCAGAACCTGGCCTTGCGTGAGCATGAGCACACCCCGCTGTTCGACATTCAGCGCTGGGCGGCGCGCAATGGTGAAGCGCTGTTCGACAATATTCTGGTGTTCGAAAACTACCCGGTATCCGAAGCACTGGCGCAGGGCGCACCACAAGAACTGCGCTTCGGCGAAATCCACAATCATGAGCAGACCAACTACCCGCTGACTCTGCTGGTGCACCTGAGCGACGAGCTGTCGATGCACTTCAGCTACCAGTGCGAAAGCTTTGCCGCGCACAGCGTGGTGCAGTTGGGGGCGTACTTGCAGCGCTTGCTCGGGCAGATGAGCGAGTCGGGTGAACGTTCGCTCAGCGAGCTGAACCTGATCGAACACAGCCCGCAGGTGAACAGCGATTTCGCCACCGAGTGGTGCATCCATCAGGTCATCGCCCATCAAGTGGCGGCGACTCCGGATGCCTTGGCGGTGACCTTCGCCGATACACAACTGACCTACGCCGAACTGGACGCGCAGGCCAACCGTCTGGCGCACACGCTGATCGAGCTGGGTGTCGGCCCGGAAGTGCGAGTGGGCGTGGCGATGCCGCGCTCCGAGCAGTTGCTGGTCGCCTTGCTCGCGGTGCTCAAGGCCGGTGGCGCCTATGTGCCGCTGGACCCGGACTACCCGGCGGATCGCGTCGCTTACATGCTGGAAGACAGTCGGGCGCGGGTGCTGCTCACCGAGCAGGCTGTTGCCGCGACCCTGAGCGTGCCGGGCGATACGCAAGTGCTGCTGTTGGATCAGCTGTCGCTGAGCGGTTATCCGAGCAGCCAGCCGCAAACATCGGTCGCGCCAGACAACCTCGCTTACGTGATCTACACCTCCGGTTCTACCGGCAAACCAAAGGGCGTGGCGATTGCCCATCGCAACGTCATGGCGCTGATCGACTGGTCGGCCAAGGTCTACAGCCGCGATGACATTCAAGGCGTACTGGCCTCGACTTCGGTGTGCTTCGACCTGTCGGTGTGGGAGCTGTTTGTCACCTTGGCCAACGGTGGCTCGCTGATCATCGCGCGCAATGCACTGGAGCTGCCGCAACTGCCGGCTCGCGATCAGGTGCGCCTGATCAATACCGTGCCTTCGGCGATTGCCGCATTGCAGCGCGCCGGGCAGATTCCGCCGGGCGTGCGCATCATCAACCTGGCGGGTGAACCGCTGAAACAAGCCCTGGTGGAGGCGCTGTATCAACCGTCGACCGTCGAGCACGTCTACGACCTGTACGGCCCGTCGGAAGACACCACCTATTCGACCTGGACCCGCCGCAGTGCCGGTGGTCAGGCGCGGATCGGGCGCGCGCTCGAGCACAGCGCCAGCCATCTGCTGGATGCCGATCTGCACGCGGTGCCGCAGGGCGTTTCGGCCGAGCTGTACCTGTCCGGCGCCGGCATCACGCGCGGTTATCTGGGGCGGGCGGCGATGACCGCCGAGCGCTTCGTACCGAATCCTTTCGTCAGCAACGGCGAGCGCATGTATCGCACCGGCGACCTGATACGTGAGCGTGAAGCGGGGGAACTGGAGTACATGGGCCGCATCGACCATCAGGTAAAAATTCGCGGCTTGCGTATCGAACTGGGCGAAATCGAAGCACGACTGGTGGTGCATGCCGCCGTGCGTGAAGCGGTGGTCGTGGCCAGCGAAGTGTCGGGCAGTCAGCAACTGATTGCCTATCTGGTGCCGAGCGATACGGCGATCATCGACGCCGGTGCCGAACTACAGGCAGAACTGCAGCAAACCCTCGGCAACTGGCTGGGCGCAACCCTGCCGGATTACATGGTGCCGACCCACCGCCTGTGGCTGGCGCAGTTGCCGCTGACCCCCAACGGCAAGATCGATCGCAAGCGCCTGCCAGCACTGGAACTCAGCGCCGCGCAGTTGCATGTCGAACCGGTGAATGCCACCGAGCAGGCGTTGGTGGACATCTGGAAAGAGGTGCTGGGCCTTGAGCAGGTCAGCACCCGTGACAGTTTCTTCGCTCTGGGTGGCGACTCGATCATCTCGATTCAGGTGGTCAGCCGCGCCCGTCAGCAAGGGCTTGAGCTGAGCCCGAAAGACCTGTTCCAGCAACCGACGATTCAACAATTGGCCCTGTGCGTCCAGGCTGCCGAAGGTCGTGTGGCGCCAGTGACGGCGCTGATTGACATGCCGCTGCACGGCTTGAGCGAGGCGCAAGTCGCGCAGCTGCCACTGCCGGCTGGGCAACTGGACGGGCTCTATCGCTTGTCGCCGATGCAGCAGGGCATGATGTTCCTCGGGCTGAATTCGCCGGAATCGGATCTCTACGTCAACCAGTTGAGCGTGCCGGTGCAGGGCCTTGAGCCGCTGCGCCTGCAAGCCGCCTGGGAAACCGTCAGCCGTCGTCACGACATTCTGCGCACCGGTTTCCTCTGGCAGGACATGGCCGAGCCGCTGCAATTCGTGCTCGCCGATCCGCAGCTGCCGTTCAGTCTGCTCGACTGGCGTGAGCAGGATCATTCGGTCGAGGCCTTGCAAGGCCTGGCTGATGCCGAGCGGGCCAAGGGCTTCGACCTTGACCAGCCGCCGCTGCAACGGCTGACGCTGGTGCAAGTCAGCGAGGACAGCTATCAGCTGATCTGGACCTACCATCACATTCTGATCGACGGCTGGAGCAGTTCGCAGTTGATCGGTGAGGTGCTGAGCCAGTATTCCGGACGACCACTGGCCGAAGCGGTGCCGTACCGCGGTTACATCAATTGGCTGCAACAACAGGACGCGAATGCCAGCGAAGGCTTCTGGCGTCAGCACCTGAGCCTGCTCGACGAGCCGACCTATCTGGCGGACGCGGTGGTGCGCAGCGGCAGCGGTCGCGGTCACCAGGCGCTGTACAGCCGTTTGGGCGAAACCCGTACCGAACAGTTGAAAGCCTTCGCCCAGTCGCAGCAGGTCACCCTCAACACCTTGGTGCAGGGCGCCTGGCTGGTGCTGCTCAGCCGTTACAGCGGCCAGCGTTGCGTGGCGTTCGGCGCGACGGTGGCGGGGCGTCCGGCGAGCCTGCCGGCGTCGGAATCGATTCTCGGTCTGTTCATCAACACCTTGCCGGTGATCAAGGAAGTGCCGGGCGAGCAGGCAGTGGGCGCCTGGTTGCGCGAGTTGCAGGATTTCAACCTGGAAATGCGCGAGCGCGAGTACACCCCATTGACCGACGTCCAGCGTTGGGGCGGGCGTGCCGGGCAGTCGCTGTTCGACAGCATCATCGTGTTCGAGAACCACCCGATCGATCAGGCGCTGCGCGAGTGGCGCGATGATTCGTTGAAGTTTGGCGAGATCAATAACTCCGGCCTGACCAACTTCCCGATGGACCTGATGGTCACTCTCGAAGACGGGCTGGTGATCGAGTACATGTTCCTGCGCGAACACTTTGATCTGGCGACCGTGGAAGGCATCCGCAGCAACATGGAAGGCCTGCTCACGGCACTGGTGCAGGACGCCGGGCAGGCGCTGGGACGCATCGGTCTGCCGACCGGGCAGGTCTCGTCCGCTCAGGATCCTGTCGCGCAACCGCAGACCACGCTGGTGCACCAGCGCATTGCCGGGTGGGCCGCGCAGCGTGCCGAACAAATTGCGCTGATCTTCAATGAGCAAGCTTTCAGCTACGGTCAGATCGAAGCGCGGGCCAATCGTCTGGCACATGCGCTGATCGCCGAGGGTGTCGGTCCGGAAGTGCGGGTCGGTGTGGCCTTGCCACGCAGCGAAAACATGATTGTGGCGCTGTTGGCGGTGCTCAAGGCCGGTGGCGCCTATGTGCCGCTGGACGCGACCTATCCACGCGAGCGCTTGAGTTATCTGATGCACGATTCGGGCATCGCCTTGCTGCTCAGCGATTCGAGTTTGCGTCAGGTGTTGCCGACCCAGGCCAACCTGCATGTACTGGAACTCGATCAACTGGATCTGCGCGCTCAGCCAGAGTCGGCGCCGCAGATCGCGGTGCAGCCGGGCAACCTGGCCTACGTGATCTACACCTCCGGTTCTACCGGTCAGCCCAAAGGTGTCGGCGTGGCGCACGGGCCGCTGGCGATGCACTGCCAGGCGATCGGCCAGCGTTATGAAATGAGCGCGGTCGATTGCGAATTGCATTTCATGTCGTTCGCCTTCGACGGCGCGCACGAGCGTTGGCTGACCACCCTGACTCACGGCGCGCGTTTGCTGATCCGCGACGACAGCCTGTGGACAGCCGAACAGACCTACGACGCTCTGCATCAGCATGGTGTGACCGTGGCCGCGTTCCCGCCGGTCTACCTGCAGCAACTGGCCGAACATGCCGAACAGCACGGCAATCCGCCGCCGGTACGGATCTACTGTTTCGGCGGGGATGCGGTGCCGGTGGCGAGTTTCGAACTCGCCAAACGCGCGCTGAAACCGCAGTACATCATCAACGGCTACGGCCCGACCGAAACGGTGGTCACGCCGCTGATCTGGAAGGCCGCGGTCGACGATCAATGCGGCGCGGCCTATGCGCCGATCGGCAGCGTGGTCGGCGAGCGCAGCGGTTATGTGCTCGACAGCGACCTCAACCCGCTGCCGGCCGGCATCGCCGGTGAGTTGTACCTGGGTGGTGCGTTGGCGCGCGGTTATCTGGGGCGTGCCGGTGGCACCGCCGAACGTTTCGTCGCCAACCCGTTCAGCGCCGATGGCAGTCGTCTGTATCGCACCGGCGACCTGGTGCGCCAGCGTGCCGACGGCACCGTCGACTACCTCGGGCGGATCGACCATCAGGTGAAGATCCGTGGTTTCCGCATCGAGCTGGGTGAAATCGAAGCACGCCTCAAGCAGCAGTCGGGTGTGCGTGACGCCGCCGTGGTGGCCCGCGAGGGCGTCAGCGGCAAGCAACTGCTCGGCTATGTACTGGCCGCTGCCGACACTCCGGCCGACGGTTTGTGCGATCGTCTGCGCGAGCAACTCAAGGCCAGCCTGCCGGATTACATGGTGCCGGCGCACCTGATGTTGCTCGAACGCATGCCGCTGACGCCGAACGGCAAGCTCGACCGCAAGGCCCTGCCGAATCCGGATGCCGAACAGCGTCTGGCGTACGTTGAGCCGCGCACCGAGCTGGAAAAGGCCCTGGCGAAGATCTGGCAAGAGGTGCTGAAAATCGAACGGGTCGGGTTGACCGACAACTTCTTCGAACTGGGTGGCGATTCGATCCTCAGCCTGCAAGTGGTGGCCCGCAGCCGCGTACTCAAGGCTCAGGGCCTGAGCCTGAAACTGCGTGATCTGATGCAGAAACCGAGCATCGGCGAGCTGGTGGCCAGCGTTCAGGGCACGGCGGCAAAAGCCTCCGGGTTGCTGGCGATGAATGCCGAGATTCCGGGTGTGGCGCCGCTGTTCTGTCTCCACGCCGGCTTCGGCACGGTGTTCGACTACGAGCCGCTGGCGCGGCGCTTGAGCGGTCAACGCCAGGTGTTGGCGATTCAGTCGCGGATGCTGCTGGATCCGGCGTTCAACGACACCTCGTTGCAGCAGATGGCGAGTGATTACCTCGCGCAGATTCGTCAGAAACAGCCGCAAGGGCCGTATCACCTGCTGGGCTGGTCGCTGGGCGGTACGCTGGCGATGTTGATCGCCGCGCAACTGGAGCAGGTGGGGCAACAGGTCAAGTTTGTCGGGCTGGTCGACAGCTTTGTGCCGTCGGCGGCGGTCGACGCCGGGGCTGTGGATGACTGGCAAGCCGATCTGCGCGATTTCCTGCACGTGACGCTGCCGGTTGCCGCACCGGGCCAGTCCATCGACGGTGAAGAGACGCCGCACAACCTGCGTGCGCTGTTCAAGCGTGCCATGAGTGCTGAACGTGGGGCTTCGACCTATGTGGCGCTGGGCGCCGATGAACTGGCGCATGTGTTCAGCGTGGCGCGCCGGCTCAAACAGTTGTCGCTCCAGCTTGAGCGCTGTGCGCCGCTGACCGTCAATCCGGTGTGCTGGTGGACCTTGGGCCGGGAAGTCGAAGCACTCGAACTGGCGGCACAACTCGGTCAGCCGGGCATGGGCGGCGAATGGCTTGATTGCGGGCACTTCCAGATCCCGCGTGATGAAACTTTTCTGTCCGAGGCTGAAGAAATGCTCGGCCAGATCGTTGAATCAGTAGTCATGTCCTGAAACCTGCTGTGAAACCCAAGCAAAACCGATCGGGCGCTGATGGCGCTCGATCGCTTTGGAGATTTGAATGTCATTGAATCCTGATATCGCCGCATTTCTGCAACTGGTCGGCAACGGCCGGGCCAGTGGCAAGCGCGTCGGCATGCATGAGTTGACCCCGACCGAGGCCCGTGAACAATTCGATCAGTCATCGTTGCTGATGGACGCCGGCGGTGAAGAACTGGCCGTGGTGGATGAGCTGCAACTGCCGGTGCGTGACGGCGCACGGCTGAACGCGCGGGTCTACAGTAATCATGCGTTGCAGGCGGGCGCCGGGCGTCCGGCACTGTTGTATTTCCATGGCGGCGGCTATGTGGTCGGCAGCCTCGACTCGCATGATTCACTGTGCCGCGCGCTGGCCTCGCTGGCCGATTGTGTGGTGCTGTCGGTGGCTTACCGAGTGGCACCGGAACATCGCTTCCCGACAGCGGCCGACGACGCGCAGGATGCCTGGGACTGGCTGGTGGCGAGTGCACAGGATCTGGGCCTCGACACGGCGCGGCTGGCGATTGCCGGTGACAGCGTCGGTGGCAGTCTGGCCACGGTGCTGGCTGCGCAACTGACGGATGGCGCTGTGCAGCCGCGCTTGCAGGTGCTGATTTATCCAGTCACCGATGCCAGTCGCAGCACGCCTTCGATCGAGCGTTTTGCCGAAGGCTATCTGCTGGAGAAGGCTTCGCTGCAGTGGTTCTACGAGCACTATCAGCGTGATGCCGGCGATCGTCTCGATCCACGTTTTTCGCCGTTGCTCGGTGAAGTCCCGGCCAATGTCGCGCCGGTGCTGATGGTGTTGGCCGAGTGTGATCCGTTGCACGATGAGGGCGTGGCGTATGCCCGGCATTTGCAGGCGGCGGGGGTTGCGGTGGAGCTGAAGGTTTATGAGGGGATGACCCACGACTTCATGCGCATGGGGGCGATTGTTGATGAGGCTGAAGAGGCGCTGGAGTTGATTGCTGGGCGCTTGGTAGAGGTGTTTGCTTTGGCTTGACGGGGTAGGGGGGGAATATCCGTTGCTGCGGTAACGGCCACTTAGGGTTCCGCCCTGACGGCGGGTCACTTTTGGCAAACGTACGCCCCAACAGTAACCAAAAGGTCTGTGCCCTGACGTTCGGCCCTCGCTTAGGCTCGGGTTCCTTCGCTCCGGGATTCATCCGGGGGCAGCGCCTACGGTTTGCTTCGCTGCACCTCCTCTCGCTGTGTTTGGCTGCGCCAAACGGTCGCTGCGCTCCCACCCCCGGATAAACCCCTCCACTCAGCCTTCCGACGGGCCCTGAGATCAAAAGCTTTACTCGAGCTAACGCTCATCGTGTTGAGTGGCGGAAAAGCGTGCGCTCGGCTTTTGCTTTTCTGTAGGAGCCAGCCTGCTGGCGATGGCGGCCTGACAGCCGACCAATTTCCAACTGAACACACCCGATCCCACGCAGGAGCTGCCGAAGGCTGCGATCTTTTGATCTGCTTTGGCTTTGGCTTTGGCTTTGGCTTTGGCTTTGGCTTCGGCTCTTGATGTGGCTTTTGATCTTCAGCCCCTTCGGCAGGCCGAGCGTAGGTGTCCATCCGGGGGTTAGGCGCGCAGCGCCATGCGGCGCAGCCGCATACATCGAGAGGAGGTGCAGCGAAGCAAACCGGAGGCGATGCCCCCGGATGGACACCGTAGCGAGGGAACACTGAGCCTCAGCGAAGTGCCGTACGCCGGGGCAAAGCCTTTTGGGTTACCTTTTCGGCGTCTGGAAAAGGTGACTCGCTGTAAGAGCGAAACCGCCAGCAGCAGCACCCGAAGCAACGGATATTCACCCAAAACCCAAAACCCCAAGAGCCTGGTCGGCCCAAAGGCCGCCAAGCCCCCCAAAAAAACGCCGGCAAATGCCGGCGTTTGTCGAGCGCTGAGCGGGGGTTACCAGTTATAGGTCACGTCAGCAGTCATGGTGCGGCCTTCGCCGTAGTAGCAGTCGAGGGTGCCGTTGCACGCGGCCACGTATTTCTCGTCGGTGAGGTTTTGCAGGTTGGCTTGCAGTTTCACGCCTTTGACGTGCAGCGGCGATTTTTCCAGGTCGTAGGAGACCATGGCGTCATACACCGTGTAGGACGGGATCTGGAACGAGTCCGACTCGTAGTCCGAACCGTAGCTGCTGCGCACGTAGCGGGCGCCCAGCCCCATGCCGAAACCGGCGAGGGCGGTGGAGATGTCGAAGTCGTAGTTGACCCACGCGGAGGCGGTCAGTGGCGGACGCATGGCCAGGGTGCGACCTTCGCGACCGTCGTTGTCTTTCTCCCACTTGGTCTGGTTACGCGACACTGCCGCCAGCACGCGCAGGTTGCGGGTGACGTTGACCTTGCCTTCCAGCTCGATACCGCGCGAACGCACGGAGCCGCTCTGGGTGCTGAAGCCCGGGTTGGCGAGGTCGGAGGTCAGCATGTTGTCCTGGTCGATCTGGTACGCCGACAGCTGGATGAAACCGTCGATGGACTTCGGCTCGTACTTGACGCCGACTTCGTACTGCTTGCCGGAGGTCGGTTCGAAGGCGCTGCCGCTCATGTCGGTACCGGTTTGCGGCAGGAACGATTCGGCGTAGCTGACGTACGGCGTGATGCCGTTTTCGAACTCGTAGCCCAGGCCGGCACGACCGGTGAACTTCTCGTCTTTCTGGTTGCTGTGGCCGCCGCTCAGCGGTTGCTTGTTGTCGGTTTCGGCGAAGTCATACCGACCGCCGAGGGTCAGGAACCACTGGTTCCAGCGCAACTGATCCTGAGCGTACAGGCCGGTCTGGGTGATGGTGTTGTCCCATTTGTACGGCTGGCGGAAATTGATCTGGCTGCCATACACCGGGTTGTACAGGTCCAGACCTGGAGCGGTGCGGTCATACAGGCCGAGGAATTTCGAGTTGAAGTGGTAGTAGTCCACGCCCAGCAGCACGGTGTGTTCGACGTCTGCGGTGTTGAACTTGGCCTGGGCGATGTTATCGATGCCGTAGACCTTGTTGTGCTGCGACCAATCCACTGCATAACGGCTCTGGTAGCTGCCGTCGTTGAGGCCGGTGACCGGGTTGGTCGGGAACGAATAACCGTGCAGCGGCGCCACGTACTGGTCGTTGACGTCGGCGTATCGGGCGTTCTGTTTCAGGGTCCAGACGTCGTTGAGTTCGTGGGCGATCTCGTAACCGACGACGAACTGCTCGCGGTGGTACTTGTTCACGTCCGGCTCGCCGAGGAACAGGCTGCGGCTGATGCGCCCGGCCTGGCTGCGATGCACGGTGCCGTTGGCGGGCAGGCCCTGGGCTTCCGGTACGTCGTGGTCTTTCTGGTACTGACCGAACACGGTGATGGTGGTCTGGTCGTTGGGCAGCCAGGTCAGGCTTGGCGCCAGCAGCATGCGGTTCTGGCTGGCGTAGTCGATGGCCGAGCCGCTGTCGTTGACCACACCGGTCAGGCGATAGAGGAATTCGCCCTGGTCGTCGATCGGGCCGCCGAGGTCGAAGGCACCGTACTTGCGGTCATAGCTGCCGCCACCGAGCTTCACTTCGTGCAGCGGGGTGGCGGTCGGACGCTTGCTGACCATGTTGACGATACCGCCCGGCTGGTTCTGGCCGTACAGCACCGAGGCCGGGCCCTTGAGCACTTCGACGCGCTCCAGGGTGTACGGGTCGATCTGCAGCGAGCCGCCGGTGCTGCCGCCGCCGTAAGGCATGTGCAGGCCGTCGAGGTACAGCGGAGTAGGGGAGAAGCCACGGGAAGTCGGTTCGTCGAAGATCTTCACCCGGTCCGAGAAACCGCCGCCGGTCATGCCTGGCGTGTATTGCAGGGCCTCGGTGACTGTCTTCGAGCCGCGCATCTTGATTTCGTCCTGGGTGACGACGTTGATGGTCTGCGGAATTTCCTTGAGCGACGAGTCGGTCTTCGAACCAGTGGCGCTGCGCTTGGCGACGATCCCGTCTACCGGGCCCCAGGCCGATTCCGCGGTGGCGGAAATGTTGGTCGGTGCCAGATCGAGGCTGGCACCGCCGCTGCTGCGCGAACGCAAGGCGACGTTATTGCCTTCGACGCTGTAGGCGATGTTCGTACCTTGCAGCAGTTGCGCGATGGCGGCGGTCGGTTCCAGGTTACCGTTGACGGCGCTGCTGCGCAGGCCACTCACTTCATCCGGGCTGTAAAGTACCTGAAGGTTGGTCTGGCGACCGAATTCCTGCAACGCGCTCCCCAGCGACTGTGCAGGAATATTGATCGCCACGGCGGCGGCCTGGGCCTGGCCGATCATCGGCACGGTCAGGGCCATGGCGCAGAACGCTGGCAAGGTGCAACGGAAGGAGCGGCGGATCAGCAGGGCCTTGGCGAGCGGGTGGAGTCCGTGCGGTGCGGGCATTGTTCTTCTACTCTTCAAAGTGTTGACTGAGAACTATTTCTATTAACTGTTAGTAAGACGTTGAGCCTTCCGAAAACCGGAAAGCTCAACGCATTTTTTTTAAAGATTTTTCACAGTCAGGCGGGTTGCAGCTCAGTGACCACTTTGCCGGCGCTCATGCGCACCAGTTGGTCGGCGACATCGAAGTAACGATCGTCGTGGGAAATGACGATGATGGTCTTGCCCAGACGTTTCAGGTCCGGCAGCAACTCGGTGTAGAAAATGCGGCGGAAGGTCGGGTCCTGGTCGGCAGCCCACTCGTCGAACACCAGCACCGGACGCTCTTCGAGCCAGGCATTGATCAGGGCCAGACGCTTGCGCTGGCCGGTGGACAGGTCGGTGGTGGTGAACGAGCCGTCACGCACGCTGACCTTGTGCGCAATTTCCAGGCGCTCCAGGTATTTGTTGGCGTCTTCCGGGATATGGGTATCGCCCTGGACCACATCGTCGAACAGGTAGTAGTCGGCGAAGATCGTGGTGAACAATTGGCGGTAATCGTCGCGGTTGCTGGCGTCGACGATCTGCTGGTTGAGGCGGATCTCGCCTTGCTGTGGCGCGTACAGGCCCAGCAGCAACTTGATCAGCGTGGTCTTGCCACAGCCGTTTTCGCCGACGATGAAAATGATGTCGCCCTGTTCGATTTTCAGGTTCACCGGCCCCAGCCGGAACGGCCGGGCACCGGCCACGGTCGGGAAGCTGTACGAGACATCGGTCAGTTCCAGGCTGTGCACCGGGGTCTTTTGGTGGCCCTGGTCGCTGAGCAGCAGGTGCGGCTCGGGCGAGGAAAACTGCTCGGACAGGTCGGCGATACGGCGGAACGCGATCTGCGCGCGGCTGACGATCGGCAAGGTGCCGATGATGTGTTCCAGCGGTCCTTTCATGTACAGCAGCACCAGCACGAAGCCGCTCATCACCGCTTTGTCAGCGCTCGGCCACAGCGATTGCAGGCCCAGCGCCAGGCCGATCACCACGAAGAACAGCATCGACCCCAAGGTCTTGGCGACCACGAAAATGTTCACCGAACGTACCTGCGTATCGCAGATCTTGTCGGCCGTGCCTTCGATGCCCGAGACGAACATGCGATGCCGGCGCGGGCGGTGGATGCGCAGTTCCTTGGCGCCCTCGGCGACTGCGTGGTAGTGCTTCTGCAACTCGTCTTCGTAATCCCGGGCCTTGAGAAAGCCCTGCATGCCGCGCCCGCGCGCGATGTACTGAATGACCGTGCCGATCAGGATCGCCACCGCCATCATCAGGAACATCGGCCACGACAGCATCGCCAGGTAGCCCATGCAACCGAGGGTGACCGTCAGGGAAATTGCCAGCGGCGCAAAGGCGAAAGCGAAGTCGCTGATGGTGTCGACGTCGTGGGTCAGCACTGGAATCAGGCGATGGCTGCGATAGCGCTCGATCTGTTCGATCGGCGCCGAGAGGACTTTTTCGCCCAGCTCTTTGCGCAGCCTGGCGATGATGTGCTGGCCGACGAAATTGGTGCCGATGTCGGAAAAAATCGAGCTGGTCAGCGCCAGCAGGCACAGGCCGGCGAACACCGCGACCATGGTGCTGGTCAGTGCGCCCTCGGTGTGCAGTACATTGTTGATGGTCGCCAGCAGCGCGGTGACGCTCAGGCCGCCGACCATGCCGAGCAGGATCGAAACGCTGACGATCAGTCGAAAGGGTTTGAGCAGGGCGAACAATTCATTGATCACCCCGCGTGTTGGTTTGCTCATGGAGGTTCCCTGCTTGAAGGCGTGGCGAAAACCGGCACTGCTCGTGGGGTTCGCCTGGATGACGTAGAGGGCGGTGGGCGCGCCATAGCGGATCGCGCCCACCTGTAAAACGACTGGCAGGACGGCTAATTTAGCCGGGCGATGGCCTTACAGATCGCGGGCGACCCGCAAGCCGATCCAGTCGCCACGGGTGTCGGTGTAGGTGGCGTTGCGGTTGCCCGAGCGCGAGAACACCGGTGCCTCGCCCCAGTCGTTGCCACGGATGCGCCGCACTTCGCACTTGCCGCTCAGCCAGGCACTGCCATCGCTTGGCGCGCCTACGTAGTTCTCGTTGTAGCAATCGGCGGTCCACTCATAAATATTGCCGTGCATGTCGTAGACGCCGAAGGCGTTGGCCGGAAAACTGCCGGCCGGGGCGGTGAAGTTGTAGCCATCGGCGGCGCCGTAGGTGTTGGCGTGTTTGGCGATGCTGTATTCCTTGCCTTCGTCGAACGGGAAGGGGAAGGGTCCCGTGCTGCCGGCGCGTGCGGCGTATTCACGCAAGGACTCGCTGACCAGTCGATAGGGCTGGCCGGTCTTTTTCGACAGCCAGGCCACATAGGCCTCGACTTCCGGGAAGTCCATGCACACCGCTGGATGCTTGTCGGTGTACTGTTTGCGCGGGTCGCTGCCCTGATAGTCCGGGATGCCCGCCTTACATGCGCGACCGGGGCGAGTGTCGCCGTCGGGCATTTTGTAGCCGCTGTCCTTGAGGTAGGCGTCCCACTCGCCGCGCAGTATCTGGAAACGGCTGATCGCCAGCGGTTTGGCAAACGTCACCGGGTGCCTCGGTCCCTCATCCGGCTCGCGGCCGACCTCATCGTCCGGGGTGCCCATGGTGAACGTGCCGGTGGGCAGCACGACCATTTCCGGGCAGTCCTTGCAGTCCTTGAACACCCTGCCCGGCGCAGGCGGGGTGGCAGCATGGGCAGCGCCAGGCAGCAGGCCGGCGGCGAGGGTGGTGAGCATCAGCGCCGGCAGCGCCTTCAAGGAAAATCGACGCAGTTCACTGTTCATTGCGAGTCTCGCTAAAAGGAAAAAGGGATCGCCCGGGTTCAAAGGGCCTGGTCGAGTACCGCCAGCAAGCGATCGATTTGCTGTTCGTCGTTGAGCAGCCCCGGTGCGGTGCGGATTACCGGGCCGACGTCGCGGTGCACCGCATCGGCCACCACGCGGTTGGCCATCAGGTGCGCAGCGATCTTGTCGCTGTCCTTGCCCTTGACCCGGAAGAAGGTGAAACCGGCGGACAGCTCGGGGCTCAGTGGCGTGACCAGTTCGATCTGCGGACGCTGCTGCAGGTGTTGTTTCAGGTAGCTGTTGAGCGCGTGGATGCGTGCCTCGACCTCGGCCTTGCCCAAGTCAAGATGCAATTTGAACGCTTCGTCCAGCGCCCAGCGGTGCTCGAACGAGTGGTAGCCGCCGGGCGTCATGGTGGTGGAAAACGCCGTGGCTTCGGAGAACGTCGGAATGATCGGGGTGACGTACCTGACCTCGGCGAAGCGGCTGCAGACGATGCCGGTGCCGCGAGGGCCGAACATCCACTTGTGGGTGCCGGCGATGAAAAAGTCACAGTTCATCTGCGCGAAGCTCAGGTTGTCCACGCCGAAGCCATGAACCCCGTCGACCACGTAAACGATGCGGTCGGCGTCGCTGCGACCGCGGTTGTGCTTGTCGACGATGGCGCCGATCTCACCGATGGGCAGTTTCACGCCGCTGCCCGAATGCACCCAGCACATGCCCAGAACGCGGGTTTGCGGGCGAATGGCGCTGTCGATGGCGGCGAGGATTTCGGCTTTGCTGGCGCTGTACGGTTCCTTGAACAGAGGAATCTTGCGCACCCGCGTGCCGTCGCGTTCGGTACGCAGGGCGAGGATGGTGTGGGTGGCGTAGTGCTCGTGCACGGTGGTGAGAATTTCCTGATCGGGGCGCACGTGCACTCCGCCGTAGATCATCGCCAGACCTTCGGTGGTGCTGCCGGTCAGGGCGATCTGTCTGGCATCGGCTTGCAGGTAGCGACCGGCCCAGACGCGGACGTTCTCCTCGCGCTGTTCGATCACACCGAGGTCCCAATCCATGGCCAGGCCGGGATTTTTGTCGAGGGCGGCGCGGTGCCGTGCAATCGCTTCGCGCACCGGCCTGGGGTGCGAGGTGATCAGGAAATTGGAGAAGTGCAGATACGCCGGATCCTGATCGAACAGCTGCTGCAGCTGCGCCCACTTGTTACCGGTCACGGGCGCGGCGCTCGCTGCACCGGCGACATTCGGCAGACTCGCGCCCAGTGGCAGTGCCGCGGCAAGAATCCCGGCCTGCTTCAAGAACTCACGACGATTGCTCATGGCTTGGCGGTGCCCGGCGCGGCGGCCAAGGCCGGTTTCGCGGCTTTCTCGACCTGATCCCAGACCCGCAGGAAGTTGCCGCCCCAGAGTTTGGCGATGTCGGCGTCCGAGTAGCCGCGCGAGATCAATTCGGCGGTGACGTTACGGATTTCGCCGACGTTCTCGAAGCCTTTGACGCCGCCACCTTCGTTGAAGTCGGAGCTGATGCCGACATGGTCGATGCCGATCTTGCGCACGGCGTAATCGATGGCATCGCCCAGGTCCTTGAGGCTGGCTTTCGGCTCGCCTTCGAGAATCCCGTACAGGCGACTGGCGTACTGGCCGAACTTCTGCTCGGACCACGCCGCGATGATCGGGTCGCCCGGCATCAGCGCCATTGCCAGGTTCGGCAGGGGCGGCAGGTCGAAGTCCTTGCGCATCTCGTTGAGCTTGTCCTGGGTTTGCTGGGTGAGCGGACGCAGGTACTGCGAGAACGCGACGATCTGCACCACGCCGCCGCTGTTTTTGATCAGCTGCATTTCCTTGTCGCTGAGGTTGCGCGGGATGTCGACCATCGCACGCGGCGCCGAATGCGAGGCCACCAGCGGGGTGCGACTCAGCTGTGCGACTTGCTCGAGGGCCTTGGTCGACATTTGCGAGACGTCGATGATCACGCCCAGGTCGTTGAGGCGCTTGACCGCTTGTTTGCCCAGATCCGAGAGGCCGTCGAGGGCGTCCGGCGAGTCATTGAGAAATGGCAGCGGCCGCGACGAATCCGCCCAGTCGTTGTTGCCGATGTAGCTGAAACCGAACATGCGCATGCCGCGCGCCGTCCACAGGTCCAGCAGGTTCAGATCATGGCCCAGCGGATAGGCGTTGAGCATGCTGATGAAAATCGCGAATTTGCCTTCACCGTGCAAGCGCCGGAAATCGTCCGGGGTGTAGGCGATGGCGACCTGATTGGGGTAGTCGCGGACCATGCCGGAGATGATCTTGAAACGGATTTCCTGCTGGTTGCGCGCCTCGTCGACGAAGCCGGGCGTCGGCTTGTGCGGGGCGTTCGGGCCGTTCCACATTTCCGGCCAGCCGAAGATGGTCAGCGCAGCGCCTGACAGGCGCCCACGGTTGGCCTTGGCCAGGTCGAACTGACCGTCGCCGTCCTTGTCGGCTTCGTGACCGTCGGTGCCGAAATTTTGCGTCAGGCTGACATGGCTGTCGAAGGAGAGCATGCGTTCGTGCAGCTCATCGGCCTGCTTCATGACTTTGACCGGGTAGCCGAGGTCGCCCTTGAACCAGTGGTGCCAAACGGCAAAGCCTGCGCCGGCGCTGATCGCCAGGGCCAACGGCAGGCCGATGAATAGAGCCTTTTTCGAACGTGGTTTTGTCATTGCCATCTCAGTCAGGTTCGCCATCGAGGTGCAGGCGCGGGGGCCTTCGCTATCTGGGAAGAACGAGTGATTGGCCGCAAAATTTAAGCCTGGCACTGTGGCGAGGGGGTTTATCCCCGATCGAGCGAGCGCTCGCAATGCCTGCGAGCGCTGTCCCTTCTGGCGTAGCCGCCAGCGTCGGATTGGAGTCGCTTTGCAACTCATCGGGGATGAATCCCCTCGCCACAGGTCATCATCGTCGGGTGAGTTAAATTTGCCGGGGCAACAAACGTTCTAGCTTGGATAAAGCCTGCTTCATGGCTGACACAGGTAGGGCAATGAAGATTTCTCGACGATGGTTCATGGCGGGCCTGGCGCTGACCGGCGCTGCCGTGCCTGCGGCGTATTTTGGGCATCGTGAATGGACGAAGCCGGATCCGACGATCACCCCGGGCGAAGCGTCTTTCGACGTCGCCGACAGGGCCGGGCAGCGCTTGGCCAATGCGTTGCGCGGGGTGTGGGATATCCGTTTCGAAGGTCGTGATGCAGGCCTCGAAGGTCTGCCGCTCAAGGGCCTGCAAGTGTTTCTCGACATCGGCCAGAAGGGGCGCGGCGTGTGCGGTTTTCTCGACACGCCCGAGCGCCTGCGTTCCGGCGAAACACCGCGGTACCGAATTCTAGGTGACCTCGCGGCAGCCGATGCGGCGAAACTGAGCTGGCGCCTGATCGGCGCCGATGGCCAGATCAGCTATGAGCTGGAGATGATCCTTGATGAGGTCTGGGCCGATTTCGGCAATGCCGGCAGTGGCACGCTCAGCGGCAAGGCGTTACGCCTGGATCGGTCACTGGCTTTGCCGGCGCAGGACAACCACTTCGTCGCCGTCAAGCGGCTGTTTCCCGAAGCCCGCGAGCGCACGCCGCTCAACCCGACGTTGCTGGCGTGGCTGATCTCCCCCGAGCATCGACTGTTTCACCAGTTGTGGCATGCGACCCGGGACAAGTGGCACAAATTGCCCGAAGACAAGCGCGAGGCCTTGCGTGGCATTGGCTGGCAGCCCGGCCCGCGCGACAAGGAGCGCGATGCGCGTGGCCCACGCAAGGATCGCAATGGCTCGGGCGTGGACTTTTTCTTCATGCACCGGCACATGCTCGGGACGGCGCGCTCGATGCAGGATCTGCCGTCCTGGGCGTTTTTCCCGCTGCCGCAGCCGGAGCTGATCCGCGACCGCGTCGGCTTTGCCCGCTATTTCGACAATCACGATGGCACGGCCTTGCCGCCGACCTGGACAGCTACGGGCGATGACGAATTCAGTCAGTGGGTCAGCGACATCAAGACTGCCGAGACCTACGAAAGCAACTTCCAGGTCTGGGAGTCGCAGTACCGCGATCCGGCGTACCTGGCCCGGCTCACCCTCGGCCAGTTCGGCTCCGAAGTCGAGTTGGGCCTGCATGACTGGCTGCACATGCGCTGGGCCTCAGTGCCGCGTGATCCCTCCAGCGGTCAGCCGGTGCCGTTTGCCCGCGATCCGGCGGACTTCGCTGCCCGCTGGTACAACGCCGAAAACGACTTCCTTGGCGATCCGTTTTCTTCCCACGTCAACCCGACGTTCTGGCATTTCCATGGCTGGATCGATGATCGCATCGAGGACTGGTTCCGCGCTCACGAGCGGTTCCATCCGGGTGAAGTCACGCGGCTGCAGGTCAGTGGCGTGCCATGGTTTGCCCCGGGGCGCTGGGTAGAAGTCGATGACCCGTGGCTTGGGCCGATCACCCATGGCTGCAGCACCACGCCGGGGCTGCAGATGGGCAAGACGGTGGAGATGGATCCGGAAACCATGAAGCTGGCGCTGCGCATCACCTTTATCACCGACGAGGAAAAACTCGCCGGTCTGTTCCGTCGCGTGCCGCAGCGGCCATGGTATGCGCGCAATCTGAAAGCCAAGTCCAGTCCGGCTTAAGC
Organism: Pseudomonas sp. P8_229; assembly: GCF_034008635.1. Lineage (NCBI taxonomy): Bacteria > Pseudomonadati > Pseudomonadota > Gammaproteobacteria > Pseudomonadales > Pseudomonadaceae > Pseudomonas > Pseudomonas sp. P8_229. The sequence goes on from NZ_CP125378.1 coordinate 5,117,965, forward strand.
ACCGCGTTATCGTTCTTCGCGAGCAAGCCCGCTCCCACAGGTTTGATGTCAGACCACAATGTCTGAGCTGACCACAACCTCCTGTAGGAGCGCATTCCTTCTGAGGGAACGCGATCAAATGTGGGAGCGAGCCTGCTCGCGAAAGCGCCCGATCAGTCGACATCATCTTGCCCGAGCCGCCGCCACCGCGAGCAGGCTCACTCCTACATGAGAGCGCATTCCTTCTGAGGGAACGCGATCAAATGTGGGGGCGAGCCTGCTTGCGAAAGCGATCCGTCGGGCGCAGCCATTACAAAGTCTGCCACCCACCGCCAAGTGCCTTGTACAAGGCGATGCTGGCTTGCATCCGCGCCAGGCGCAGTTGCACGCTCTGGTCCTGCGCCGCATACAGTGTGCGCTGGGTTTCGAGGACGCTCAGCAAGTCTTCTGCACCGGCCTGGTAACGGCTTTGGGCGATGTCGAATGCGGTCTGCGCCTGATTCAGTTCTTCGCTCTGCCACTGACGCTGGCGATCCAGCCCGCGAATGCTGTTCAGGGCTTTTTCCACGTCGGCGAAACCATTGATGATCGCGCCGCGATAGGTCTCCAGCAGTTCCTCCTGACGAGCCTTGGCCTTGTCGCGTTCGGCGCTCAGGCGGCCATTGTTGAAAATCGGTGCAACCAGACCGGCCGTGAGGTTGTAGAACGGGTTGCGCAGCAGGTCATCGAACTGGTTGGCACCCGAGCCGAGCTGGGCGGTCAGGGTCAGCTTCGGCAGCATGGCGGCACGGGCGACCTTGACGTCCGCTTCGGCGGCGGCCAGTTGCGCCTCGGCGCGGGCGATGTCCGGACGGCGGCTGAGCAACTCACTGGGCACGCCGGCATCGATCGGTGGCCACTGCAGTTGCGCGAAGGAAGCCTGCGGCGACACCTGCTGCACCGGTCGGCCGAGCAGGGCGGCGAGGCCGATCAACGCGTCCTCGGCCTGTTGCTGCACCCGTGGCAATTGCCATTGCTGGGCGGCGACCAGGCTTTTCTGCTGGGCCAGTTCCAGGGCGGTGGCCGAGCCTGCCTCGAAGCGGGTCTGCACCAGTTTCAATACGCTCTGCGCGTTGGCCAGATTCAATTCGGCGATGCGCCTTTGTTCACGCAGGGACAAGGTTTGCGCATAGCTGTTGGCGACCCCGCTGAACAGCGTCAGTTCGACGGTCGCCCGATCGAATTCACTGGCTTGCAGGCTGAATTGCGCGCTGTCGCGAGCGGCGCGATTGCCGCCCCAGAAGTCGACCTCGTAAGTGGCACTGAGGTTGCTGTCGAAATAGTCCACGGCCTTGTTGCTGCTGTTGGTGTCCAGTTGGCTGTAGCCGCTGCCGCGCAGCAGTTTCTGTCGGTTGGCATTGAGGCCGGCCTTGACCTCGGGCAGCAGCGAACCACCGGCAATCACCGTTGCGGCCTGGGCCTGACGCACGCGGGCGACGGCAGCGGCGAGGTCGAAACTGCCCAGGCGTGCCTGCTCGATCAGGCGGTCGAGTTCGGGGCTGCCGAACTGTGTCCACCACTGTGGATCAATGCGTGCGACGCTGGCGGCATGGGGTGATTGCCAGGCGGCCGGCGCTTGTACGCCGCTGTCTGGACGCTGTACGGGACTGCCGCAGGCGCTGAGGAACAGGCACACGGTCAACAGGCTGAGACGCGGTTTCATAGGTCGATCATTCACTGGTAAGAGCCGTGACCGGGTCGAGCCGGGCAGCTTTGCGGGCAGGCATGAAGCCGAAGACAACACCGGTGACCAGGGCGCAGCCGAACGCGCCGAGTACCGCCATCAAGGAAAAGGCCACGGCCACTTCGCTGAGGATCAGCACGCCGCCGACGATCAGCGCCAGGGCGATCCCGGCAATGCCGCCGACCACCGAGAGCATCACCGCTTCGGTGAGAAACTGGCGCAGGATGTCGCGTTGGCGGGCGCCGGTAGCCATGCGAATGCCGATCTCGCGAGTACGCTCGCGTACGGTCATGAGCATGATGTTCATCACGCCGATGCCGCCGACCAGCAGCGAGATCGCGGCAATCGAACCGAGCATCAGCGACAGGGTGTTCTGGGTGCGCGCTTCGGCCTGGATCATCGCGGCGTTGTTGGTCAGTTCGAAATCCTTCTTGCCGTTGTGCAGGCGCAGCATCAGTTGCTCAATGGCCTGCTCGGTGTCCTTGACCTTGCGCGCGTCGGCGGCGGCGATGGCCACGTATTCCGGATTGCGTGTGCCGAACAGCCTGACGCTGGCTGCCGAATAAGGGATGGCGATGCGATTGTCGCTGTCGGAGTCGCCGGAGCTGGCGCCTTTTTCCGCCAGCACGCCGACCACCTGGAACGGCACATTCTCGATCAGGATGTATTGGCCGATCGGGTTGAGCACATCCTTGAGCAGTTTGCTCCGGACTTTGTGGCCGATCACCGCGACGGCTGCGGCATTCTGCTCGTCGGCTTCAGTGAAATAGCTGCCTTGCACCACCGGCCAGTTGAAGATCGCCGGGAAGTTTGTGTCGTTACCGCCCACGTAACTCAGGTGGTCGGCATTGCCGTATCGCACGCCGGCTTCGGCACCGTTGACCGGCATGATCCGCTGGACTTGCGGCAGGCTGGCCAGTGCATGCACATCGTCCAGCGTGATGATCCCTGGCGGTGTACGCGGATTGGGCGCCGAGCCACTCAGATAAATGATGTTCGAACCGAACGCGCCCATCTGTGCCATCACCTGGCGTTTGCTGCCTTCGCCGACCGCCAGCATGACCACCACCGACGCCACGCCGATGATGATCCCGAGCAAGGTCAGTGCGGTGCGAAAGCGGTTGATCCACATCACCCGCCATGCCGCGTGCAGGGCATCGACCAATTCACCTTTCCAGGCACCGGTGGCTTCCGCGCCCACGGCCAGACGCTTGCGCAGATCGACCGCTTGCAGGGCGCCGGGGTTGGCGCTGGTCTGCGCTTCGGGATTGTCCCGGGCGCTATCGCTGATGATCAGGCCGTCGCGAATTTCGATGATGCGCTTGGCCCGGGCCGCGACTTCGCGGTCGTGGGTGATGAGGATCACCACGTGGCCCTGGCTCGCCAGTTCGTCGAGCAGCGCCATCACCTCTTTGCCGCTGTGGCTGTCGAGGGCGCCGGTGGGTTCGTCGGCGAGAATAATGTGGCCGCCGTTCATCAGCGCCCGGGCAATCGACACCCGTTGCTGCTGACCGCCGGACAACTGATGCGGGCGGTTGCCGGTGCGCGAGGCCAGGCCGAGACGGTCGAGCAGGGCGGCAGCGCGGGCGTGACGTTCGGCGGCGGGAGTGCCGGCATAGATAGCCGGCATCTCGACGTTTTCCTGGGCCGAGCCGGACGGAATCAGGTGATAACCCTGAAACACAAAACCGAAGGCTTCGCGGCGTAGCCAGGCCAGCTCGTCGCTGTCGAGGCCGGCGACGTTTTCCCCGGCAAAACGGTACTCGCCGGACGTTGGGCGGTCGAGGCAGCCGAGGATGTTCATCAGGGTCGATTTACCGGAGCCGGAAGCGCCGACAATCGCCACGAACTCACCGGCGTGGATCGACAGGTCGATACCGCGCAGCACGTGAACCTCGGGGGCGTCGCCGCCACCGTAGGATTTGCGGATGTCCTGCAGGTCGATCAGAGGCGTTTGCATTCAGCCCCCGTTGCCGTCGGCCGGGCCAATCAACAGATGATCGCCTTCGTTGAGGCCGTCGACAATCTGCACCTTGAGCCGGTCGCTAATCCCGGTGCGCACCTCGCGCTGCTGGATGTCGCCATTGGCAGCGATTACCTGCGCGGTCTGCAGGTTGGCGGTGGTGCTGCCCTGCAAGGCGACGACCGGCGCGGTGAGCACACCTTTGGCCTGGTCGGCGACGAAAAACACCTGGGTGGTCATCTCCGCCATCAAGGCGTTGTCGGCGTTATCGACGTCGAGCAGCACGGTGTACAACACCACGCGCGCGCTGCCGCTTTTGCTGGTGCTGGCCGGGCTGCCGCCGCCCTGGCTGGTCTGGTCCAGCGGCTTGGGCGGCACCGGCAGAATCTGCCGCACGGTGCTGCTCCAGCGTCGCTGGCCGCCGCTGAGGGTGGTGAAGTAGGCGGTCATGCCCGGTTTGACGTGGCCGATGTCGGCCTCGGACACCTCGGCCCACACCGTCATCGGCGACAGTTTGGCGATGCGCAGGATCAGCGGTGTCTGTTGTTGCGCGTTGAGGGTCTGGCCTTCGCGGGCGTCGAGGGCGACCACGGTGCCGGCCATCGGCGCGTAGATCCGGGTGTAGCCGAGTTCGGCCTGATCGCTGCGCAGGCTGGCTTCAGCCTGGCGGATCTGCGCCTGGAACATGTCGATGCGCGCCTGCGTGGCTTTCAGTTCGGCGCGTGCGGTCTGCACGTCTTCGTCACGGGTAGCGCCGCCGGCGGCCAGATGCTGCTGACGCTGGTACTTCTGTTGCGCCAGCTCATGCTGGGCGCGTTGTTCCTGCAATTGCGCCTTGAGGTTTTCGATGGAGAAGCGCCCGGCATCGAGTTTGGCTTTCTGCGTGGACGGATCGATTTCCACCAGCAACTGGCCTTCCTTGACCACATCACCGACTTCCACGTGGATTTTCTGGATCTGCCCGGAGGCCTGCGCACCGACATCCACATAACGTCGCGGTTGCAGGGTGCCCAGCGCGGTGACGCTGCTTTCGATGTCGCCACGGGTGACTTGCACGGTGGCGAAGCGGTCCCGGCCCGGCGGCATGATTTGCCACGCGGCGTAGGCAACAACGGGGATCAGACAAAGGACTACGAGCAGGGCGCGTCGGGCGGGGCGGGGACGTTTCATGCAGGGTTCCGGCCAGTGGAATTCGGCCCGTCGTTCGGCTGCACGCAGAAGGCGGGCAGCCGCTGAACGCTGTCGCAGGGCGCGACAGACACGGGGAGCTGTCCTGTAAACGATGAAAGCAGAAGGGAATTTAAGCGAAGACACAGGATGTTACAGGTATAGAACGGCACTATTTAGCGGGCAACGACAAACGCCACTTTAAATCTATATGAGAATTACTATAAATTACGTGCCTCAAGTTGCCACTATCTTGCTACCCGTGTTTGCGGGGCCGTCGATCAGTGTGCTCAAGGATCGAATCCGCATCGAAGCGGCCGGGAGTCATGTTGGAAAACTACTATCGCGAGCTGGTGTGTTTCCTGAACGCCAAGCTCGGCAACCGTCAGGTCGCCGAAGATGTGGTGCATGACGCTTATGTGCGGGTTCTGGAGCGTTCCAGCGACACGCCGATCGAGCAGCCCCGGGCCTTTCTTTATCGCACGGCGTTGAATCTGGTCATCGACGATCATCGGCGTAACGCCTTGCGCCAGGTCGAACCGCTGGAAGTGCTCGACAGCGAAGAGCGCTATTTCACCCCGTCGCCCCACGGCACCCTCGATCACGGCCAGCGTCTGGAGATGCTGCAGCGCGCACTGGCAGAGCTGTCGCCGCTGTGCCGCGACAGTTTTCTGCTGCGCAAGATCGAAGGCCTGTCGCACCCACAGATCGCCGAACACCTGGGCATTTCCAAGGCGCTGGTGGAAAAGCACATCGTCAATGCGATGAAGCATTGCCGCCTGCGCATCAAGCAATGGGATGCCCATTGAGCCGACATCGTTAAATTTTATTTCACTGTCCTCGTTCCTACTCAACAGACGACCTGCTGTCCTGCTCAAGGCCGGTCAGGTCACTTAGGCTCTCCTTTCCCCTTGTTGAGGGGTTCATCCAGAGGACACTGGAAATGACTCAGGCAATTGCATCGCCCATCGTTCACGACCTGATCGGCGTCGGTTTCGGCCCTTCGAACCTGGCGCTGGCCATCGCTCTGCAAGAGCGCGGCCCGACCCACGGCGAGCTGGATGTGCTGTTCCTCGACAAGCAGGCCGACTACAGCTGGCACGGCAATACCCTGTCGACCCAAAGCGAGTTGCAGATTTCCTTTCTCAAGGATCTGGTGACCCTGCGCAACCCGACCAGCCCGTACTCGTTCGTCAACTACCTGAAGGCCCACGGCCGCCTGGTCGACTTCATCAACCTCGGCACCTTCTACCCGTGCCGCATGGAGTACAACGACTACCTGCGCTGGGTCGCCGGGCAGTTCACCGAGCAGAGCTGTTATGGTGAAGAAGTGCTGGCCATCGAGCCGGTGCTGCACAACCATCAGGTTGAAGCGCTGCGCGTGATCTCCCGCGATACCGCCGGCCAGCAGTTCGTGCGCACCGCACGTTCGGTGGTGGTCAGCGCCGGCGGCACGCCGCGTATTCCCGAGGCGTTCAAGGCGCTCAAGGGCGACAGCCGTGTGTTCCATCACTCGCAATACCTGTCGCAGATGGCCAAACAGCCGTGCGTGAACAATCAACCGATGAGCATCGCGATCATCGGCGGTGGACAGAGCGCGGCGGAAGCGTTCATCGACCTCAATGATTCGTTCCCCTCGGTGCAGGTCGACATGATCCTGCGCGGCTCGGCCCTCAAGCCTGCGGACGACAGCCCGTTCGTCAACGAAGTGTTTTCGCCGGAGTTCACCGACCTGGTGTTCCAGCAGAACAGCGCCGAGCGTGAACGCCTGGTCAACGAGTACCACAACACCAACTACTCGGTGGTGGACATCGATCTGATCGAGCGCATCTACGGCATCTTCTATCGCCAGAAAGTCTCGGGCATCGCCCGTCATGCGTTCCGCACCCTGACCACCGTCGAGAGCGCCACCGCCACCGAGCGCGGTATCGAACTGGCGGTGCGCAACAACGCCACCGGCGAAGTCACCGTGCGCATCTACGACGCGGTGGTGCTGGCCACCGGTTACGAGCGTCAGATGCACCGCAAACTGCTGGCGCCGCTGCAGGAATACCTGGGCGACTTCGAGGTCGATCGCAACTACAAACTGATCACCGACGAACGCTGCAAGGCCGGCCTGTACATGCAGGGCTTCTGCCAGGCCAGCCATGGTCTGAGCGACACACTGCTGTCGGTGTTGCCGGTGCGGGCCGACGAGATCGCCGGTTCGCTGTATGAGCACGGCAAGAACCGTGGGCACAGCCGTTCGATGGCGGATCTGTTGTTGGCGACTGCCAGCTAACGCCGATTTCCAGGCCAGATCGTTCCCACGCTCTGCGTGGGAACGCCTCAACGTACGCTCCGCGTTCGGCCTTCGATAGGGACGCGGAGCGTCCCGGGCTGCATTCCCACGCAGAGCATGGGAACGATCATCCTGAACCCTTCCTGAACATTCCTGACATTCCCCGACACACTTCCTTTCGCGGGTTTACTCTCCAATCATCGAGGCGTAAGCTTCGCGCGTTTTCATCAATAGCGGAGACCCACAGTGGGTACTTGTTCGAGTGACAGTTGTCGGCCGGTCTCGGTAACCGGCAGATTCTCGGCAAGATAACGCGCAGCCTTTCTCTGCCGTTGTCTCGCCGTAAAGCGAGCAGCGGCATCCTGAGCATGACCAGTAAGGTCATGTCCCGACGTCCTTCTCATCGACACTGAAAAAGTGTGGTTTCGACCTTTAGGGTCGTCATCGCAACTCTATCGACACGCCAGTCTTTTCTGCCTGGCGCGCCAAGCCTTGCCGTACCGGTTTTTCCGGTGGACGAGGCGCGGCTGTACCTGCTTGACGGTTTCCCGGCTGACCATAGGGGCAACAGCCATGAAACTTACGCTCAAGGAATTTTTCGCAGGCTTCCTGCGCACACGCCACATCGCCCGGCACTTCCGTCGTCTGGCGTTGCTGGAATCGATCAACGACACCACGGTCAGCCGTGAAGTACCGCCCACCCTGGCCAACACCCTGGTCGATGCGGCTCATCGCGACAGCGGCGAACTGCTGTCGTCGCTGGGCACCCACACCGACGGTCTGACCGACTTTGAAGTCGACGCACTGCGCGCGCAGTACGGCCTCAACGAAGTCGAACACGAGCAGCCGCTGCCGTGGTGGACCCACCTGTGGCACTGCTACAAAAACCCGTTCAACCTGCTGCTGACCCTGTTGGCGGTCATCTCCTGGCTGACCGAAGACCTGAAAGCCGCCACCGTGATCTTCTCGATGGTGGTGCTGTCGACGCTGTTGCGCTTCTGGCAGGAAAGCAAATCCAACCAGGCCGCCGACGCGCTCAAGGCGATGGTCAGCAACACCGCCACGGTGATGCGTCGCGATGAGCCGCGCATTGAGCTGCCGATCAAGCAATTGGTGCCGGGTGACCTGATCGTACTGTCGGCCGGCGACATGATTCCGGCCGACTGCCGGGTGCTCAGCGCCAAGGATCTGTTCGTCAGCCAGGCAGCGATGACCGGTGAATCGATGCCGGTGGAGAAATTCCCGCGTCAGGCCGATCGCGACACGCGCAATCCGCTGGAACTGGAAAACATTTTGTTCATGGGCACCAACGTGGTGTCCGGCACGGCCGTGGCGGTGATTCTCACCACCGGCAACAGCACCTATTTCGGCGCGCTGGCACAACGGGTCGGTGCGACTGACCGGGCCGTGACCTCGTTCCAGATGGGCGTGAACAAAGTCAGCTGGCTGCTGATCCGCTTCATGTTCGTCATGGCGCCGCTGGTGCTGTTCATCAACGGTTTCACCAAGGGCGACTGGACTGAAGCACTGCTGTTCGCACTGTCGATCGCCGTCGGTCTGACCCCGGAAATGCTGCCGATGATCGTCACCTCGACGCTGGCCAAGGGCGCGGTGTTCCTGTCGCGCAAGAAAGTCATCGTCAAGCGCCTGGACGCGATTCAGAACTTCGGCGCGATGGACGTGCTGTGCACCGACAAGACCGGCACCCTGACTCAGGACAAGATCTTCCTCGCGCGCAACGTCGACGTCTGGGGGAACGACTCCGATGACGTGCTGGAAATGGCTTATCTCAACAGCTACTACCAGACAGGGCTGAAAAACCTGCTCGACGTGGCGGTGCTGGAACACGTGGAAATCCACCGTGAACTTAAAGTCGGCACGGCGTTTCGCAAGGTCGACGAGATCCCGTTCGACTTCAATCGTCGGCGCATGTCGGTGGTGGTCGAAGGGCGTGGCGAGCCACATCTGCTGATCTGCAAAGGCGCGGTGGAAGAAGTGCTGGCGGTGTGCAGCCGTGTGCAGCACGGTGATGTCGAGGAAGCCTTGAGCGATGAATTGCTGACCCGGATACGTCAGGTCACCGCAGCATTCAACGCTGAAGGCTTGCGCGTGGTGGCGGTGGCTGCCCGCTCGATGCCCGAAGGTCGCGACACCTACAGTCTGGCGGACGAGCAGGAACTGACGCTGATCGGTTACGTGGCGTTCCTCGATCCACCGAAGGAAAGCACCGCACCGGCGCTCAAGGCCCTGGCCGAGCATGGCGTGGCGGTCAAAGTACTGACCGGCGACAACGAGCTGGTGACTGCGAAGATCTGCCGCGAAGTCGGCCTCGCGCAACAGGGCTTGCTGCTGGGTAACGATGTCGAGCGCATGAGCGATGCCGAACTGGCCGTGGCGGTTGAGAAAACCAACGTGTTCGCCAAGCTTACGCCATCGCACAAGGAGCGCATCGTGCGCATCCTCAAGGGCAATGGGCACGTGGTCGGTTTCATGGGCGACGGGATCAACGACGCCCCGGCGCTGCGCACTGCCGACATCGGTATCTCGGTAGACAGCGCGGTGGACATTGCCAAGGAAGCCGCCGACATCATCCTTCTGGAAAAGAGCCTGATGGTGCTGGAGGAGGGCGTGCTCGAAGGGCGCCGCACCTTCGCCAACATGCTCAAGTACATCAAGATGACCGCCAGTTCCAACTTCGGCAACGTGTTCTCGGTGCTGGTGGCCAGTGCGTTCATCCCGTTCCTGCCGATGCTGCCGATGCACCTGCTGGTACAGAACCTGCTCTACGACATTTCGCAGATTGCGATTCCGTTCGACAACGTCGACGAGGAAATGCTGAAAAAGCCACAGCGCTGGCAGCCGGGTGATGTCGGTCGCTTCATGCTGTTCTTCGGCCCGATCAGTTCGATCTTTGACATCCTGACGTTCGCCTTGATGTGGTATGTGTTCGATGCCAACACCCCGGATCACCAGACCCTGTTCCAGTCCGGCTGGTTCGTGGTGGGGCTGCTGACCCAGACGCTGATCGTGCACATGATCCGCACGCCGAAGATTCCGTTCCTGCAAAGCCGTGCAGCCATGCCGCTGCTGGTGATGACCGGAATCATCATGGCCGTCGGGATCTTCCTGCCGATGGGGCCGCTGGCGAACTACTTCAAACTGCAGGCGCTGCCGTCGATGTATTTCGTGTTCTTGCCGGTGATCCTGCTGGCGTACATGGCGCTGACCCAGGCGGTGAAAGGCTTCTATATCCGCCGATTCGGCTGGCAATAAAGGTTCGGACAACACTGTTCCCCTGTGGGAGCGGGCTTGCTCGCGAAGGCGGTTGTTCAGTCACAGTTGTAGTGGCTGACACACCGCCTTCGCGAGCAAGCCCGCTCCCACAGGGGACCGTGGTTTATTCAAGGAGCTTCATCATGCAAGCCATCAACAACCTCAACCTCACCTCGCTGCTCGACACCCTCGTCAGCCTCAGCGCGGCGTTCATCCTCGGTGGCCTGATCGGTTTCGAGCGCCAGTACCGGCAACGCACCGCCGGCCTGCGCACCAATGTGCTGGTGGCCGTCGGCGCGGCAATTTTTGTCGACATGGCCAACCGCCTCGGCGGCGCTGAAGGCGCGGTGCGGGTGGTCGCCTACGTGGTCTCCGGCATCGGTTTTCTCGGTGCCGGGGTGATCATGCGCGAAGAGGGCAACGTGCGCGGTCTCAACACCGCCGCCACCCTGTGGACCTCAGCCGCCGTCGGCGCCTGCGCCGGTGCCGACCTGTTGGCCGAAGCGGTGCTCGGCACGCTATTCATCCTCGCCGCCAACACCTTGCTGCGGCCGATCGTCAACAACATCAACCGCCAGCCACTGGACGTGGTCTCGGCGGAAGTCACCAACATCGTTTATGTCATTGCCCGGCGTTCGCAGCAGAAAGCCGTGTTCGCCCTGCTCGAAGCCGAGCTGGAGCGCAGCAACTACCCGGCCAGTGACGTCGACGTGCATGCCTTTGGCGCCGACGAAATCGAGATCGAAGCCACGCTGGCGACCACCTCGGTAGACGGCGACGAACTGGACGCGCTGGTGGCGCGGATTTCCACGTCGGCGCTGGTGGTGCAGGCGTTCTGGAGTCCGAGTACCACGGAGTAAGGCAATCGTATCGAGCCGCCAATTGAACAGCCCTTCAGCGTAACCCCGGGTTATCGCTACCTCCGGCAAGAAAATCGCCGCGTCGGATCGGACCTGTGCGGCGATTTTTTCGGTTTTCCAGAGAATTCTGCCTGTTTTTAGGACTTTTCCTACATAGATTTTGAAGCGTTCTGGTTAGCGTGTTCAGCACATTTCCTACGCCGTTGAATTCTATGTCCTACAAGTGCAGGCGAATCGTGATCGTCGAAGAACAGCCCGCCCTGCAGTCCAGAATCGCCCGAGTCTGCAACGAACTGGGCTATCGCGATCTCACGCCGATACGTTCGTTTCGTGAACTGCTGGCTTTGACGCATTACGCCCATGACCCGTTCGAGCAATACGATCTGATGATCATCAATGGCGAGTTGATTGCCATGACGGGGGTTGATCCGGTGCGGTTCTTTCAGAGCAATCCACAGATTCGGCATGGCGTGATCCACGATGCCCGGCGGGGTCTGCCGCAGGCTGAGGCGATATTTGCGACCGGTCGACGGCAGCTGTTCATGCTGCGTACGCTGGACCGACAGAGCCTTGGCACGGTGCTGGCGTACCTCGATGTTTAGGCAATTTCCCACGCCGTTTCCGACCTTTCCCCGTGAGTTCAACGCTCAGGTAGCGGACGCTCATAGGTCTTTCACTCACCACGAGCCCAAAACCATGTCCAATCCGCCGCTTCGTATCCTGGTGCTTGAAGACCACCCGTTCCAGCGTTCGGTGGCGGTCAGCATGCTGCAGAGCCTGGGTTGCCACCAGGTGTTCGAAGCCAGTGACGGGGCGCAGGCGCTGGCGCTGCTCGATGAGGTCGGCAGGGTCGATATTGCCCTGTGCGACTTGCAGATGGAGGGCATGGACGGTCTTCAATTCCTGCAGCGGGTGGGGGCCTCCGGGCAAGTGAAGGCGGTCATCATCTGCAGTTCGTTGTCGGCGGATCTGCGTCGGGCGGTGCATCAGATGGTGACATTGCTCGGTCTGGAACTGTTGGGCGATGTCGGCAAACCGATGCATGCGCAGGTGCTGGCAGGGCTGTTGGACTCGTTCGTCGACAGACCGGTCATCGCTGATAGCACGGCCGGGGCAGTGGAGCTGGCCAGTGAAGCGTCAGTGCGTCAGGCGTTGGCCGATCAGCAACTGCATGCCTGGTATCAACCCAAATTCAACCTGCACACCGGAGAAGTCTGCGGTGTCGAGGTGCTCTGCCGCTGGCTGCATCCGACCCGGGGGATTATCGCCCCGGCGCAGTTCATGTCGGTGCTGGAGCGCTGTGGCTTGCTCGACGACCTGCTGTTTTCCCAGCTGGAACAGGCGCTGGGCCTGCACCAGAGCGCTCGGGCCCAGGGCTTCGCGCTGAATATGGCGTTCAATCTGCAAACCGTGCAATTGGCCAATCCGGAGTTGGCCAATACCCTTAAAGCCACCCTGGCGCGGCATGCCGTGGCGGGATCGAGCCTGACTTTCGAACTGACTGAAAGCGGCCTGCTGGAAGCGCCCGCCACCAGCCTGGAGAGTCTGGTGCGGTTGCGGATGATGGGCTGTCGTCTGTCCATCGATGACTTCGGTGCGGGGTTTTCTTCGTTGCAGCGTCTGTGCCAGTTGCCGTTCAACGAAATCAAGCTCGACGCCGAGTTCATCCGCAGCCTCGAGTATGAGCCACGTTGCCGTGCGGCGATCAGCAGCACCCTGGCGTTGGGTGAAACGCTGGGCATGGCGGTGGTGATCGAAGGCATCGAGACCGATGCGCAACGTCGCGAACTGCTGGCGCTGGGCTGCACGCAGGGGCAGGGCTACTGGTACGCGAGGCCGATGGCCGGGGCCGATTTGTTGAATTGGTTGCAACGGCGCAGCCACGCGAAGGGCTCGGACGAGTGACCGGTTTTTTAGGAAAGGTCCTACAGAGCTGTTCCAGTGCCGTGCGTAGTCTTGGTACATCCCCCCTCGACCTCCAGGAGAACGAGCATGATCAATAAAACCCTGCGTATCCTGATTGCCGACGCGCAGCATTTTCACCGGATGAAGATCGAGCGCCTGTTCAATGGCCTCGAATACTTCCGTGTTGCCCCGGTACAGAGCCTGCTGGAACTGCTGACGCTGGTGGAGTACGGCACTGAACCGTTCGACGCTGTGGTCATCAACGCCGAGCTGGCAGGCGGGTCTCTGGATCTGCTCGGCTTTTTCCTGAACAACCCGCATGTGCGTCACGCCCTGATCTACAACGAGCCATCGGCCCCGGAGCAGACAGCGGCAGGCTTCGCTCAGGAGAACGTGCTGATCAGCCATGCCGCACTGCCCAATGCCGCCGCGATCAAGCACCTGATGGCGCACGTCGATGTTCTCCCGGTGTGCGCATCGAACGTCTGGAACCCGGTCGCGGCCCTGCAGCGTCGGGCTTGAGCACGGATAACCGCTGATCGCAACTGTCAGATCTGACAGGTAGATCCCGCCGGATTCCCGTGTAACAGTCTTTGCGCAGCCATCGTGTCAGGCGCAGCCGACGCCGGTGGCGTCATCGTCTTGTTTTCGCACTGGGAGCGGTCATGAAGTCAGCGCTGATCGTCGACGATCATCCGGTGGTGCGGGCGGCCGTGAGGCTCGTACTCGAAACCGAGCGGTTCAAGGAGATTCACGAAGCAGCGAGCGCCAGCGAAGCCATGGAGCTGAACCGCAAGTACAAACCCCAACTGGTGGTGCTCGATCTCAAACTGCCGGGAATCGGTGGCCTGGAGGTACTGGAACGGCTCAAGGCCATCGACCCCAAGTGCAAGGTGCTGATCTTCAGCTCCCAGGACCCGCGGTATTATCAGGGCCGCTGTCTGCGTGCCGGAGCCTTGGGCTTCGTAGCCAAAACCAACCAGCTGGTGCAATTGCACAAGGCAATCCAGGCGCTGATGTCGGGCTATTCCTATTTCGCGGCGCCGTCTGACAAGGACTATTCGTCGAGCCCGTTGCACCGCAGCGAAAAACAGCTGATCGACGATCTGTCCAACCGTGAGCTGAACATCCTTGAGCAACTGGCGCAGGGCAAGGCCAACAAGGCAATTGCTGAAGACATGCACCTGAGCCATAAAACCGTCAGCACCTATAAAACCCGCTTGATGAAAAAGCTCGGTACGAACTCAGCGGTGCACTTGCGCGATTTCGCCAAGCGCAATCATCTGATTTGAATGTCCCGATGAGACCGGTTTGCTGGCTGTATGTGCTGTGGTTGGGCATCTCGACCCTCTGCTGGGCCAGTGAACCGCCGCAGCGCCTTGAGCTGTTGACTCAGGCGGGGCTGGGGAATATCCAGCTCGCGTTCGACGAGCAGGACCGACAATGGCTACACCAGCACCCGGAAATACGCATGGGCATCTCCGGAGCGGATTACCCGCCGTTCGAAATCACCCGCAATCGGCAGGAGCTGGAAGGACTGACTGCCGATTACGCCGAACTGCTGGCGCAACTGCTCGGTGTGCGCATCGACGTGCAACGCTTCGCCAACCGTGACGCGGTGATGGCAGCGCTCAAGCGCGGCGAACTGGACTTGCTGGGGACCTCCAACAGCTTCGAACTCGTCGACCCGGACTTCATCCTGTCGCGCCCCTACGCCGAAGACCAGCCGATGCTGGTGACCCGACTCGACGAAACCTTGCCAGCGGATCTGGCGGGCAAGCGCATCGCCATGGTCGAGGACTATCTGCCATTGGCCAGCGTGCAGGCGTTCTATCCCCGGGCGAACGTGCAGCGCTACCCCTCGGCGATGGATGCACTCGGTGCGGTGGCGTTCGGGGTCGATGACGGGTACCTGGGTGACCTGATCAGCAGCAATTACCTGATCAACACCAACTACCGCAATGACCTGCAACTGGCCGGGCCATCGGGACTGGACGCTAACGCCTTCGGTTTCGCCCTGCTGCGCAGCGAACTCCGCCTCAAGCGCCTCATCGACAAGGCGCTGGCGGCGATTCCCATGGAACGTCGTCAGTTGATCGAGCAACGCTGGAGTGCGGGGCGCGCGCAAGTGGCCGCACAGTCTCGGGTACGCCTCAGCGCCAGCGAGCAGGAGTGGCTGGAGCAGCACCCGGTGGTACGAGTGGGAGTGATCGAAGACTTCGCACCGCTGACGTTTTTTGATGCCGACGGGCGTTTCAGCGGGCTGTCGGCGCAGCTGCTCAACCTCATCAGTCAGCGCACCGGGCTGCAATTCGAGGTGGTCCGTGGGCGGTCGCTGGACCGCCAGATCGAACAGCTCAAGGCCGGCGAACTCGATGTATTGCCGGTGGTGACGCCCAGCAGTGAGCGTGAAGCCGAGCTGCAGTTCACCCGTGCATACCTGAACAACCCGTTTGTGCTGGTCGGATCGACAGCGCCCCGCAGCCCGCGCAGCCTCGACGATCTGCAGGGCAAGCGGCTGGCGATCTATCGCGGTCATCCGTTGCGCGACTACATTCTGCGGCGCCTGCCCCGGGTGCGTCTGGTCGAGGTCAGCAGCCCCGCCGAGGGCATGGAACTGATTGTCAAAGGTCAGGCCGATGCGACCGTCAGTTCATTGCTGGTGGCGCGCTTTCTGATTGCTCGTCATTACCGTGAGCGGCTGCGCATCACCAACACCATTGGCGATCAACCAGCCCGCATCGCCCTGGCTACCGCCCCGCAAGGCTCGGCGCTGCACACGATCCTGAACAAGGCGCTGCTGAGCATCGCGCCCCAGCAGATGGACGAGTTGGTCGAGCGCTGGAGCCATGATGTGGTGGTGGAGGAGAGCTATTGGCTGCGCCATCGCCGCGAGATTTTCCTGGGGTTTGCCGCTGCGGCGGGGTTGCTGGTGCTGGCACTGGCCTGGATCGGCTTTCAGCGCTGGCAGTTGCGTCAGCGTCAGCAATGGTTGCGTCAGTTGCAGCAGGCCAAGGATGTGGCTGACGACGCCAATCGGGCCAAGACCACCTTTCTGGCGACCATGAGCCACGAAATCCGCACCCCGATGAACGCCTTGATCGGCATGCTCGAACTTGCACTCAAACGTGCCGAGGAGGGCGTGACCGACCGCCTGGCGATTCAGGTCGCGTCCGGCGCCGGCCAGCAGTTGCTTGCACTGATCGGCGACATTCTCGACATCGCGCGCATTGAGTCGGGGCATCTTTCCCTCGCGCCGGAGCGGGCCAACCTGCGCGAACTGGTGAGCTCGGTGTGCCGGGTGTTCGAAGGGCTGGCGCGACAGAAGCGCCTGGCGTGGTACATCGAGCTGGATGCGCAGAGTGACGTCGACGTGATGATCGACCCGACACGCTTCAAGCAAGTGCTGTCGAACCTGTTGAGCAATGCGATCAAGTTCACCGGGCACGGCCAGGTGAGCCTGCAATTGTCGGTGAGCGCGACACCGCTGGGGCTGTTGGCCGTGACAGTCGAGATTGCCGACAGCGGCATCGGCATCAGCGCCGAAGACCAGCAGCGCCTGTTCAGCCCGTTTGTCCAGGCCGGCAACCCTGGCCAGTCAGCGCGCAGCGGCTCGGGACTGGGGTTGGTGATCAGCCGCAGCCTCTGCGAAATGATGGGCGGCACCCTGCACCTGGACAGTACGCCCGGGCAGGGAACCCGGGTTGAAGTCAGCCTGCAATTGCCACGGCTGGCCGCGCGTGAGCCTGAGCTGGCAAGCCCTGAGGTCGCGGATAAGCCCACGTGCTCACTCAGCGTGCTGGTGGTGGATGATCACCCGGTCAACCGTCTGCTGCTGTGCTGGCAACTGAGTGAACTGGGCCATCGCACGGTCGACATCGAGGACGGTGAGCAGGGCCTGGAGCGCTGGCGGGCACAAGCGTTCGATGTGCTGATCACTGACTGCAACATGCCACGGCGCAACGGCTACGAGTTGGCTCGGGCGATCCGTGACGACGAGGCCGCGAGTGGCAGGGTGCGGTGCTTGATCCTCGGTTTTACCGCCAATGCGCAGATCGAAGAGAAGGTCCGCTGTCTGGAGGCCGGCATGGATGATTGCCTGTTCAAACCGATCCGCCTGGCTGATCTGGCGCTGGCGTTGCAGGGCGCCAGTCACCACGACAGTGAGTACGAGCCAAACCCGGTGCTGTCGCTGACTGAGCTCGATCTGAGCGCGCTGGAACAGATGGCCGGTGACGATCACGCGGTGATTCAACGATTGCGGGAGCAAGTGTTGCGCAGTCTGCAGGATGACCTGCAACGGCTGGACGCTGTGCGCCACCCCCAGAACCTGAGCGAATTGCGCACGCTGGCGCATCACATCAAGGGCGGCGCGCAGATGGTCGGTGCCGCACGAGTGGCGGCAGCTTGTGCGGATCTCGAACAGGCGTGTCGAGACACCGAAAGCCAAGCGGTCGAGCGCTCGGCCGATGCGCTGCGCGTGGCCATGCTCGGCCTCGCGCAACGTCTTCAGGCCTGAACGATCAATCCCACTGCGGGGCGATGCCTTTCGGGCTGGTCAGGCGCTGGCCGCGTTCCAGCGTGGCGATCAGCGCCATGTCGGCTTCACTCAGGGTCAGCGTTGTCGCGCCGAGGTTGCTTTGCAGGTTGGCGCGTTGGGTCGACGACGGAATCACTGCGTATCCTGACTGCATCGCCCAGGCCAGGGTGACTTGTGCCGGGGTGGCCTGCAGGCGTGCGGCGATCTGCTGGATCAGCGGGTCCTTGAGCACTTCGCCGTAGGCGAGGGTCATGTACGAGGTGATCTGGATGCCCTGGCTCTGGGCGAACTCGACCACTTTGCGGTTTTGCAGGTACGGGTGCAGTTCGATCTGATGGGTGGCGATGTTGTCGGCGCCGACTGCGGCGATCGCTTGTTGCATCAGCTCGATGGTGAAGTTGGAAATACCGATCTGCCGGGTCAGGCCCAGACGCTTGGCTTCCAGCAGCGCGCCCATGAACTCGGCGACCGGCACCTGGTCTTCCGGCGAGGGCCAGTGGATCAGCGTCAGGTCCAGGTAATCGGTTTGCAGCTTGTGCAGGCTTTCCTTGAGGCTGTCGATCAGGCGCTCCTTGGCGAAGTTGGCGACCCAGATCTTGCTGGTGATAAACAGCTCGTCGCGGGCGATGCCGCTGGCGGCGATGGCGTGGCCGACCTCGGCTTCGTTCTCGTAGATCTGCGCGGTGTCGATGGCCCGGTAACCGAGTTCAAGCGCGGTGCTCACCGAATCGATGACCACCTGACCTTGCAGGCGAAACGTACCCAGACCAAAAGCGGGAACAGACATTGATGACTCCAGGGTTGCAGTGGGAATGGGCAGGAGTATCCGCGTCTGCTTCCTTGAGAAAAACCGCTGGTGGGGCAAAGCACTGTTGAGCAGAAGTCATGAATCCAATATGGAGTTTGTGTTGTCTGGTCTGGCCCCTTCGCGAGCAGGCTCGCTCCCACAGGAGATCTGCGGTGTTCACAAATCCCCTGTGGGAGCGAGCCTGCTCGCGAAGGGCGCACCACCGATTCAGGCTATATCGCTCTGCGCAAACTCTTCCCCAAGAAAATCAATCAACGTGCGCACCGACGGCAGCAGTCCCCGGCGCGACGGGAAAATCGCGTGTACCACCCCGCATTTCGGCGCCCAGCCCGGTACCAGTTCCACCACGCGTCCGGCGGCAATGTCCTCACGCACCACCACGCTCGGCAGGTGCGCTACGCCGACCCCGGCGATGACCGCCTGGCGCAAGGCAATCAGGTCATCGGTGACCAGGCGCGGCGTATGCCGAATCACCGCCGTATTGTCATTCGGCCCGAGCAGCTCCCATTGGTATTCGCGCTGCGCCGCACCCCAATGCAGGCTCGGCAGGCCGTTGAGATCGGCCGGCGAGGGCGGTGAGGACAGGCGTTCGACAAACATCGGGCTGCCGACCACCGACTGGGTGCTGTTGCCCAGCACCTTCATCACCATGTCGGTGTTTTCCAGTGGCGGAAAACGTACCCGCAGCGCAATGTCGAAGCCTTCGTGCAATAGATCGACCCGGCGGTTGGTGCTCTCGATGAACAACTCGACCAACGGATATTTGAGCATGTAGCGGGTGAGCATCGGCCCGACCCAGGAGTTGAGCAGCGCCGTCGGGCAACTGAGACGCACCAGTCCTTGCGGCTCGGAGCGGTTGCGTTCGATCAGTTCGGCCGCGCTTTCGGCTTCGACGCGCATCGCCAGACAGCGCTGGTAGTACGCCTGGCCGATTTCGGTCAGCGAACAATGGCGGCTGGTGCGGTGCAACAGGCGCACGCCGAGGCGTTCTTCGAGCTCGGAAATGCGCCGGCTGAGTTTCGACTTGGGCATGTCCAGCGCCCGCCCGGCGGCGGCGAATCCGTGGTGTTCCACCACTTGAGTGAAGTAGTAGAGGGTGTTGAGGTCTTCCACCATCGTTCTCCAGATAGAACGCTAAGGCTGATTTTTGCAGTCTAGTGCATTAATGATCATGGATTTAAGCTTAATCCATCGCATCACTCACCCCAATTGGAGACAACCATGAAAAACATCATCGGTATCTACACCAGCCCGCGCGGCCATTGGGTCGGCGATGGTTTCCCGGTTCGCACACTGTTTTCCTACGACAACCTGGGCAAACACATCAGCCCGTTCCTGCTGCTCGATCACGCCGGCCCGGCGCACTTCACCCCGACCACCGAGCGGCGTGGCGTTGGTCAGCATCCGCACCGTGGTTTCGAAACCGTGACTATCGTGTATGAGGGCGAAGTGCAGCACCGCGATTCCACTGGCAGTGGCGGGGTCATCGGCCCTGGCGATGTGCAATGGATGACCGCGGCTTCCGGGATCCTCCACGAGGAATTCCATTCGGACAACTTCGCCAAAACCGGCGGCAAACTGGAAATGGTGCAGCTGTGGGTCAACCTCCCAGCCAAGGACAAAATGGCTGCGCCGGGCTACCAGACGATTCTCGACAGCGACATCCCGAGTATCGCACTCAAGGACAACGCCGGCAGCCTGCGCCTGATCGCCGGTGAGTTCGATGGCCACACCGGTCCATCACGCACTTTCACCCCGATCGACGTGTGGGACTTGCGCCTGAACGCAGGCAAATTGCTGACGCTCGATCTGCACGAAGGCCGTAACACCGCGCTGGTGGTGCTCAAAGGTTCGGTGCAGGTCAACGGTCTGGAATCGGTGCGCGAAGGGCAGTTGGCGCTGTTCGAGCGTGACGGCCATCAGTTGACACTCGAAGCCAGCCAGGACGCGATGGTGTTGCTGCTCAGCGGCGAGCCGATCGACGAACCGATCGTCGGCCACGGCCCGTTCGTGATGAACACCGAGCAGGAAATTCACCAGGCATTCGCCGACTTCCAGTCCGGCCGCTTCGGCCAGATGCACGCTTAACGCAAAACCACTCCGCTCTACACAGGACGCGTAGGCCGGTTCGAAGGCCAGGGATGGCTGTTGCCCAAAGAAAGAGGAAACGCCCATGAGCACTGTCTATGCAGCGAACTTCAATGGCCTGAAACCGACCATCGATCCCGACGACACCGCGATGTTGTTGATTGACCACCAGAGCGGTCTGTTCCAGATCGTCAAGGACATGGATGTGCCGCAACTGCGCGCCAATGCCGTGGCACTGGCCAAGGCGGCGACCTTGCTGAAGATGCCGGTGATCACCACCGCGTCCGTGCCGCAGGGGCCGAACGGGCCGTTGATCCCGGAAATTCATGAGGCCGCGCCGCATGCGCAATACGTGGCCCGCAAAGGTGAAATCAACGCCTGGGATAACGCCGAGTTTCACGCGGCAGTCAAAGCCACCGGCAAGAAAACCCTGGTGATCGCCGGCACCCTGACCAGCGTGTGCCTGGCGTTCCCGTCTATCGCCGCCGTGCACGAAGGCTACAAGGTGTTTGCCGTGGTCGATGCCTCGGGCAACCACTCGAAAATGGCCACTGATCTGACCGTTGCCCGTCTGGCCCAGGCCGGGGTGGTGCCGATCGACATCATGGCTACGCTTTCCGAGCTGCAAGGCTCGTGGAACCGTCCCGATGCCGAGCAGTGGGCGGCCGTCTACGCCCAGGCCATGCCGCATTATCAGTTGCTGATCGAGAGTTACCTCAAGGCTCAGCAAGTCGCGAACGAACACGAAGTGCTGGATTCGCAGCGCTGATCGTTTCATCCACGCCGACCGCCGGTCGGCTTTGACAACCCGCGAGGATTATTGCAATGACCACTCAATACAAACGTCTGGACAAAAACAACGCCGCTGTTTTGCTGGTCGATCACCAGGCCGGCCTGCTGTCGCTGGTGCGTGACATTGACCCGGACAAGTTCAAGAACAACGTGCTGGCGCTGGCCGATCTGGCCAAGTACTTCAAGCTGCCGACCATCCTGACCACCAGTTTTGAAACCGGCCCCAATGGCCCGCTGGTGCCCGAGCTGAAAGCGCTGTTCCCGGAGGCGCCGTACATCGCCCGCCCGGGTCAGATCAATGCCTGGGACAACGAAGATTTCGTCAAGGCGATCAAGGCCACCGGCAAGAAGCAACTGATCATCGCCGGCGTGGTGACCGAAGTCTGCGTGGCATTCCCGGCGCTGTCGGCGCTGGAAGAGGGCTTTGATGTGTTCGTGGTCACCGATGCGTCGGGCACCTTCAATGAGCTGACCCGCGAATCGGCCTGGAACCGCATGTCCAGCGCCGGCGCGCAGTTGATGACCTGGTTTGGCCTGGCCTGCGAGCTTCACCGTGACTGGCGCAACGACATCGAAGGCCTCGGCACGCTGTTCTCCAACCACATCCCGGACTACCGCAACCTGTTCACCAGCTACACCACCCTGACTAACGCCAAGTAATCAGCAACACCTCCATCCCCCCCTGTGGGAGCGAGCTTGCTCGCTCCCACAGGGTTTTTTGGGTGTTTTTGTGTGGGCGTTCATCCGCTGAAATCAATTACTCCTACACTTGCCCAATCTGTGCGATCTTCTCGCGATTGGCCCGTGCCGGAGTGCTTTGATGTTGTCTTTTTTGACTGAACATCCGTTGTTTTGCGCGTTGATCCTGATCCTCCTCGATCTGGGCCTGTGGCGCCTGATCAGCTCCCGAGGCAGCGAGTGGAAGCTGCTGGTGCGGGTGCTGATTTTCGGCCTGTTCAGCGCGGTATTGTTCAACGAAGGCCTCAACCCGATGGAGCCGGCGCCGTGGGCCGACAACGTGCCGCTGCACCTGGCGGCGACCGGGTTGCAGATCGGCTGGTGGCTGTTTGGTGCGCGCACCCTGACCGTGCTGATCGGTGCGGTGATGATGCAGCGAGTCGGGCACACCGGGCGGCTGTTGCAGGACTTGCTCGGTGCGGTGATTTTCCTGATCGCGATCATCGCGGCGCTGGCCTACGTGCTGGATTTGCCGGTCAAAGGCGTGCTGGCGACGTCCGGGGCCTTGGCGATCATCGTCGGTCTGGCGTTGCAGAGCACCCTGAGCGATGTGTTTTCCGGGATCGTGCTCAACACCACCAAGCCGTATCAGATCGATGACTGGATATCCATCGACGGCACCGAAGGTCGGGTCATCGACATCGACTGGCGCGCCACGCGGCTGCAAACCAGCCAGGGCAGCATGGCGGTGATTCCCAACTCACTGGCGGCCAAGGCCAAGATCATCAACTTCAGCCGGCCGAGCAACATGTTCGGCCTGGCCGTCAGTGTGCAGGTCAGCCCGCATGCGCGCCCGACCACGGTGATCGACGCGCTGGAACGGGCGATGCAGGGCTGCCGTCCGCTGCTGGACAATCCTTCTCCGAGCGTCGCGCTGAAAAGCTCCGGCAGCACCGGGGCCGAATACGAAATCAGCGGTTTCGTGTCGTCGATGGACCAGAAACGTCCAGTGCGCAATCAACTGTTCGATCTGGCCTATCGGCACTTGCAGGCGTCCGGGGTCAATCTGTTGTCGAGTGTGGAGCCGAACGCGCCGAGCAGCCTGTCGCGGCCACGGGCGCTGCTCGACAGTTCGCCGATTTTCTCCACCCTGCGCCAGGAGGAGAAGGACACCTTCAGCCAGAACATGACCCTGCAGACCTTCCGTGCCGGCGAGACGATCCTTGAAGCCGGGGAGGTCAGCGATCATCTGTTCATCATCGAATCCGGCGTGGTCAGCGTGACCTTGATCCGCCATGGCAGCCCGTTCGAATCCGGGCGCATGGGGCCGGGGGAGGTGATCGGCGAGGCCGGGATTCTGTCCGACTCGTCGGTGCCGGCCACCTTCGCGGCGAAAACCTTCTGTGCGCTGTACCGCATCGAGAAGAGCTACCTCAAACCCTGCCTGGATGCCCGCCACGACATCAACGAGGCGATGAAAGCCTTGCTCGATTACCGGCTGCACAAGGCCCAGACACTGACCCAGGACGTGCCGGCCGTGGCGGCGAAAACCGGGTTCCTGCAGTGGTTGCGCAATCGGGTGTGACAGGGTGGTCTACTCGTCTTCCGGGAGATTGGCTATTTGCCCGGGGCAGGGTCGGGTCTACCTTAGGCACACATTCACTGGCCCCGGAAACTCACCATGAAAGCTCGTACCGATTTCTACACCGCTTCCCCAGACGCCCTGAAAGCGATGATCGCGTTGGAAACTGCGGTCTCGAAATTGCCGCTGGAAAAGACCCTGGTCGAACTGGTCAAGCTGCGCGCTTCGCAGATCAACGGCTGTGCGTTCTGCATCGACATGCACACTGCCGATGCGATCAAGGGCGGCGAAACCCCACGCCGGTTGTTCGCGGTGACGGCATGGCGTGAAGCGCCGTTCTTCACCGAGCGTGAACGCGCTGCGCTGCTGTGGACCGAATCGCTGACCCAACTGAGCCTGACCCACGCCCCGGACGAAGACTACGACATCGTCGCCGCGCAATTCACGCCCAAGGAAATGGTCGATCTCAGCGTGGCGATCAACACCATCAACAGCTGGAACCGCCTGGCAGTGGGCTTCCGCAAAACCCCACAGCTCTGACAGTTCACGGTCGATAACTGTGGGAGCGGGCTTGCTCGCGAAGGCGTCGTGTCAGTCACATTAGTGGTTATCTGACACACCGCTTTCGCGAGCAAGCCCGCTCCCACAGTGGAAAGTGCATACCCCTCAGAAGGGTGATCAATGCGCATCCGCACTCGGCGCGGCCGGTGGTTGTACCTTGCGCATCAAGGGCACCATCACCGTGGCGATGATGAAGCACAGCATGATCATCAGGAAGGTGTCGCCGTAGGTCTGGGTCTGCGCCTCACGGTACGTCAGCAGCCACAGTTGATGCAGGCCGGCGGTGATCCCGACGTCACCGCTCTGGCCCAGCGTCGCGAGGTTGCCGGAGACCTGCGACAACCATTGATTCATCGCCTCGTTGCTACTGTTCAGATGCTCGGCCAAGCGGGTGAAGTGCAGGTTGGTGCGGTCGTTGAGAATGGTCGCGCACGCCGCAATACCAATGGCGCCGCCGAGGTTGCGCATCAGGTTGAACAGCCCCGAAGCGTGCTTCAAGCGTGCCGGTGCCAGTCCTCCCAGCGTCAGTGTCACCGCCGGCGGCACCGCCAGTTGCTGGGCGATCCCGCGCAGCGCTTGCGGTAGCATCAACTGAGCGGCACCCCAGTCGTGGGTGATCGGACTGAACTCCCACATCGACACGGCAAACAAGCCTAGCCCGATCATCATGATCCAGCGCAGATCCATGCGATTGGCGAGAAAGGCGTACAGCGGAATTGCCATGATCTGGAACACCCCGGTGGAAAAAACCGCCAGTCCAATGTCCAGCGCGCTGTAACCGCGCACCCGCCCGAGAAACAGCGGCGTCAGGTAAATCGTCGCGAACAGACCAATCCCGGTGACAAAGGAAAAGAAGCAGCCGAGGGCGAAGTTACGGTCCTTGAGGGCGCGCAGGTCGACGATCGGATTGGCCACATGCAAGGTGCGACCGATAAAGGCCAGACCCGCAAGGCCGCTGATCCATGCCGTGGTCAGAATCGTCTGATCGCTGAACCAGTTCCAGCGCGGGCCTTCTTCGAGGGTGTATTCCAGGCAGCCGAGAAACAGCGCGAGAAACACCATGCTCAGGTAGTCCGCGCCCTTGAGCAGCGACAGTTCCGGCTGGTCGATCTTCACCAGCATCGGCACCGCCACGGCGACGAAAATGCCCGGCACCAGGTTGATGTAGAACAGCCAGTGCCACGAGGAAATATCGGTGATCCAGCCGCCGATAACCGGACCCAATGTCGGCGCCAGTGACGCCACCGCGCCGATGGTTGCCGCGGCGATCACCCGTTGTTTGCCGGTGAAGAAAAAGAACGCCGTGGTGAACACCAGCGGGATCATCGAGCCGCCGAGAAAACCTTGCAGCGCGCGAAAGGCGATCATGCTCTGGATGTTCCAGGCCACCCCGCAGAGCAGGCTGGCCAGGGTGAAGCCAACCGCCGAAGCGCAGAACAGCCAGCGCGTGGAGAACACCCGCGACAGCCAGCCCGACAACGGAATCACGATGATTTCGGCGATCAGGTAACTGGTCTGCACCCACGCGGTTTCGTCGGTGCCGGCCGAGAGTCCGCCACCGATGTCACGCAGCGACGCCGAAACAATCTGGATGTCGAGCAGGGCAATGAACATGCCGATGCACATCGTGGCGAAGGCGAACACCTTGGTCGCGGTGGCCATGTCCGCTGCGTTGAACGGTTGCGCCGGGGCAGCAAGGGCGGTGCTCACGGTGCGACCGCCACGGCGCTGGTTTCAGCTTGTGCGCGGGTATCGACTTCAGCAGTGACTGACAGCCCCGGCCGCAGATGGCCGAGCACGCCATCGGCCGGGTCGAGGAGGATTCGCACCGGCACCCGCTGGACGATTTTGGTGAAGTTGCCGGTGGCGTTCTCCGGCGGCAGCACGCTGAACTGCGAACCGGTGGCGGGGGCGAGGCTGTCGAGGCGGCCGTGGAATTCCTGGCCGGAGAGGACGTCGGCGCGGATGCTCACCCGCTGTCCGGGTTTCATCCGTGCCAGTTGATCTTCCTTGAAATTGGCATCGACCCACAGCCCACTGGCTGGCACCACCGACAACTGTTGCGAACCGGCCTGGGCATAGGCGCCGACCCGCGCGCGGCGGTTGCCGATCACTCCGTCGACCGGCGCGCGCAGCTCGGTGTAGCCGAGGTTCAACTGCGTCAGATCACGCTCGGCCCGGGCTTGTTGCAGGGCGGCGCGGGCCTGTTGTTTCTGGGTATCGATTACCGCCAGTTGGCGTTGAGCCGCGAGCAGTTCGGCCTGGGCTCTGGCGCTCAGGGCTTGCGCTGTCTTGAACGTGGCGTCGGCGCGCTGGGCACTTTCCACCGACACGGCATTGGTGCTCACCAGCCGTTTGTAGCGGGTGTTGTCGTCCCGCGAGCGAGCGGTTTCGGCACCTGCCGCATCGATGCCGGCGCGGGCCTGGCCGATAACCGCTTGCTGCAACTGTTCGGTGGCGTCGAGGTTGGCCAGCAACGCTTCTTCGGCAGCCACGGCGCCTTCGGCTTTGGCGAGGTTGGCGCGGTAGTCCCGCGCGTCGAGGCGGATCAGCACGTCGCCAGCCTTCACCGATTGGTTGTCGCTGACCAGCACTTCTTCGATGTACCCGGCGACCTTCGGGCCGATCACCGTGACGTCGCCACCGATGTAGGCATCGTCGGTCTCTTGCAGAAAACGCCCGGTGCCCCACCAGTGCGCGGCGTACACGCCGACCACCACCAGCGTGATCAGGCCGGCGCCGGTCAGCAGCAGACGTTTGCGCAGTGGCGGTTTGGTGTTGGTCACCACTGCAGACAGATCGGGCTTGAGGGTGGGCATACTGGTCATGGCGTAATACCTGCGCAAATGGATCGTTATTACGGACGTAATATGACGCGAGTAATATTTTGTGGCAATTGAATTTTCATTCCGGTCGTCAGTTGCTTATTTCAGCCAGTGGCCGGGGGTGGTGCCGCTCATGGCCTTGAAGAACGCAATGAATGCGCTGTCGCTGGCAAACCCCAGTTCGTATCCGCAGTAACTGAGGCTGCGTCCGGTGGCGAGTAACTCCATGGCGCGCATCAAGCGCCACTGCTGGCGCCATTGCTGATAGCTCATGCCGGTTTCACGCTGGAAGATCCGCCCGATGGTGCGGCTGCTGGCGCCGATCTGTTGTTCCAGCAGTTGCAGTTCCGGAGGCAGTTGTTCGGGGGTCGACAGCAGCGGCGCCAGGCGTTTGTCCCGGGGCAGGGGAAGCAGCATCGGCTGTTGTGCGGCTTCCCGAATCTCACTCAGGCACAGACCGAGCAGATGAAACAGTTTGCCATGCTGCCAATTACTGGCGAAATCGGCCTGGGCCATCGGCTCCAGTACTGCCCGCAACAATGGGCTGACCTCAATCACGCACACCTGTTGCGGCAGCTCGCGGCACAGTTCAGGCAGCAGCCAGATCGAGCGGTAATCGACGCTCTGTTGCATCACCGCACGATGGCTGACACCCCCGGGAATCCATGCTGCCCGCGACGGCGGCAACAGGCACAACTGCTGCGCCAGCGTGATGCGCGTGCAGCCTTGCCGGGTGTAGAGCAATTGCCCGCGCTGATGGCAATGCAGGCCTGAGTCGTGATCGCCAAGGGTGGAGGCGATGCCGATGACCGGTGCGCTGAAGTGATCAGGGTCGAAGGTTGCGTGGGCGTCGAGCCAAGCCATGGATTGTCCGGTTTCAACGATAATTTGTCAGGGTTTGGATAATACGCCAGTCGATAGTTTTTAAACTCTTCGGCGCTTTCACTTGAAGAGAAACGTCGATGAACAACAGATCTCTATTGCTGCTGGCGATTGCCCTGCTGATGTTTCCGCAGATAGCCCAGACCCTCTACAGCCCGGCGCTCGGCGATATCGGCCGAGCGTTCGGCGTCGGGCCGCAAGCGGCGGCGCAGACCTTGTCGGTGTATTTTCTGGCGTTCGCCTTCGGAGTGGTGACGTGGGGGCGAGTGTGTGACCGGATCGGTCGGCGCCCGGCGATGTTGGCCGGTCTGGCGATCTGCATCGTGGCCTGCGTCATCGGTTTGAGTGTGCGCAGTTTCAACGGCTTGTTGCTGGTCCAGGCCCTCGCGGCATTTGGTGCTGCGGTCGGTTCGGTGGTCACCCAGACTCTGTTGCGCGACCGCTTCCAGGGTGCGGAACTGGCGCAGGTGTTTTCGCTCGTGGGCATGGCACTGGCGGCCAGTCCGGCGATTGGCCTGTTCAGTGGCGCAGGGCTGGTGCATGGTTTTGGGTATCGTGGGGTGCTCGCGGCCTTGCTGTTGATCGCGTTGGCGTTGTGGCTATGGAGCTGGTGCGCCTTGCCGGAAACCCGCCCGTGCGCACGGACCAGCATGGGGCTGCTGGACACCCTCGTGCGCATGCTGGGAGATGCCGGTATCTGGCGCTCGGCGCTGTGGATCGCCGCGTTCAATGTGGCGCTGTTCAGTTACTACAGTCTCGCACCGTTCCTGTTCGAGCGACTCGGCCTGAGTAGTGCAGCGTTCGGCTACAGCGGGGTGATCCTCGCTCTGGGCTCAGGGTTTGGAGCATGGCTCAACCAACGGTTGTTGCGGCGCGGCTGCAACGCACTGCAACTGATTCGCCTCGCCGCCATCTGCAGTTTGCTCGGTGGTCTGGGCGTGTGGCGGCTGCAGGACAGCGGCGCATTCGTATTGCCGATGTTGCTGGTGGTATTGGCCTTCGGCATGGCCATCCCGAATGTTCTCGGTTCGGCGCTGGTCAATTACGCCGATCGCCTGGGCACCGCCGGGGCACTTCTGGGGCTGCTTTATTACCTGTTGATCGGTGCCGGACTGATGCTCGCCGGCTGGGTGCAAGCCCTCGGGGAAACCCTGATAGCCTGCAGCGGCGTGGCTTTGCTGCTGACCTTCAAGGCTGATAAATCAATTGTTTAAGAAATGTAAGCGTTGTAGGAAGCGTCTTGCATTTGTGTAGGAAGGCTCTGACTATCACTCGCATTGATGAGGTGGCATTACGCCATTTTATGATTGCAAGGATGTTGCGTGCCGTATTCGCTTCGCGCTGTTTTTCGTCGTCGTTCCACGCGTTGCCCGCTGTTGTCGGCCGTTGTGTTGAGTGTGTGTGCCTCCTCCATTCAAGCGGCTGACCCTGTCGCGCCGGGCCAGGAAGTGCTGCGCCAGCAGCAACAGCAACAGCGCGATCTGCAACAACTGCAGTTGGAGCAACGCAAGCGTCAATTGGAGCGCGGCGCGTTCGGCCCGGCGCCCGCCACACCGGCGATCCCGCAGACGGTTGCTCCCGATGAACGCTGCTGGCCACTGAGCGGCACGCGCATTGGCGGCGTCACCCTGATCGACAGCGACAAACTCAACGCACGGATCAAACCGTTGCTGGCGCCGTGCATGGGCGTCGGCCAGATCAACCATTTGCTGGCGACCATCACTGCGAGCTACGTTGAAAAGGGTTACATCGCCAGCCGCCCGTACCTGTTGAGCGCACCGGCGGCGGGGCAGTCGCTGGATATCATGATCGACGAGGGCTACATCGAGTCCATCGAACTGGCCGACCAGAGCCTGCCGGTGTCGCTGGGCGGCGCGTTCCCGCATATGCTCGGCCAGCCGTTGAACCTGCGCGATCTGGAGCAGGGACTGGATCAGTTGAACCGCTTGCGCTCGATCGACCTGACCGCCGACATCGCCCCGGGCAGCCAGCCCGGCGCGTCGCGGATTATCCTGCGCTCGCGCACGGCCGGGCAGTCGCGCTGGGCGTTGGGGCTGGGAATCGACAACCTCGGCAGCGCCAGCACTGGGCGTGATCGCAACAGCGTCAGTCTGAGCGTCGACAGCCCGTTGCAACTCAACGATCTGTTGAGCCTCAGCGCCAGCGACACCTTGAATCAGGGGGATCGCTACAACCGCAACGCCAGCCTGTATTACGCGATTCCCTACGGCTACTGGACCTACAGTGTGTTTGCCAGCCACGCCGAATACCGCGCGCCGTTCAAACTGCCCAGCGTGACGTTTCACAGCACCGGCATCACCGATCAATTGAGCCTGCGCGCCGACCGCGTGTTGTGGCGCGACCAGAGCCGCCAGCTCAGTGCCAACCTGCAACTGGCACACAAGGACGTCGACAGTTATCTGGAAGATGCCCGTCTGGGCATTCAAAGCCCGACCCTGACCGTGGCCGAAGCCGGACTCAACCTGTTCTGGCTCGACCGGGCGGTGTGGAACCTCGACTTCACCTACTCGCAAGGCTTGCGCTGGCTCGGCGCCGATGACGACGCCAATCATCAAATCGACAACTTGCCCAAAGCGCAATTTCGCAAGTACCGCGCCGGCCTCAGCCAGTGGCGCAACGGCCAGTTCGGCGCGCAGGCCTGGCAGTGGCAGAGCCAGCTCAATCTGCAATACAGCCCTGACCCGTTGCCGGCCATCGAACAACTACTCGGCACCGACGATTCAGCAGTGCGCGGCTATCGGGTCAACAGTGCATCCGGGGCCAGCGGCGCGATCTGGCGCAACACGTTGCGCCTGCCGCTGCGCACCGACTGGCCGGTGCAGATCACCCCGCGTGTTGGCCTGGACAACGGCTGGCTCAAGGCCGACCACGGCGCGCCGGGCCAACGCCTGAGCGGCGCCAGCGTCGGCTTGAACCTGGGCTGGAAGAATCTGCAAGTGGACGTCGATTACCAACGCGCCCTCAACACCCCCAACGGCTTGCAGCACGAGCCAGAGACCTGGCTGATGCGCGTGGGGTTGCAGATATGAGCACCACCGAGACTCATCAAACAGTGAACAAACAGCCGTCGGATCTGAGCGCGACAGCCACGGCCAATACTCAATCGCGCGCCGTGATGCCGTACTTACATGGAGACGTTTTTATGCCAGCACACACCTTTGCATTCCATCTTTCTCCTCGGGGCAAATTGCGCTGGGCGATCGCCAGCCTGTTCTTCGCCGTGCACCTGCCCAGCGCCATTGCCGGCGGTGTGGTGGTCGCTCCCGGCCCCGGCGGCACCGCGCAATTGCAGACCCAGGGCGGCGTGCCCATCGTCAACATCGTCGCGCCCAACGGCTCGGGCCTGTCGCATAACCAGTTCCTTGACTACAACGTCGACCGTCAGGGCCTGGTGCTGAACAACGCCTTGCAGGCCGGCCAATCGCAGCTCGCCGGGCAACTGGCGGCCAACCCGCAACTGCAGGGGCAGGCGGCGAGCGTGATCCTCAACGAGGTGATCAGCCGCAACCCTTCGGCGATCAATGGTGCCCAGGAAATCTTCGGCCGCGCCGCCGATTACGTGCTGGCCAACCCCAACGGCATTTCGGTGAACGGCGGCAGTTTCATCAACACGCCGAACGCCAATCTGGTGGTCGGTCGTCCGGAGCTGCACGACGGCAAACTGCAGGCTCTGAATACTCGTGATGCCAGCGGCCAGTTGCAGATCCAGGGCGGTGGCCTGCGCAACGGTGAGGGTTCGATCAACCTGATCGCCCCGCGTATCGACAGCCAGGGCGCGATCAATGCGCGCGATCAACTGAACCTCACGGTCGGGCGCAATCAGCTGGATTACGCCAGCGGTCAGGTGAAAACCGCGGACCCGGCGGGCACTACCTCTGACCAACGCATCGACGCCAGCCTGTTCGGTGCGATGCAGGCCGGGCGCATCAATATCGTCAGCACCGCCGAAGGCGCGGGCGTGCGGGTGGGTGCGGTGCAAGTGGCCGGACGTGACGGCGTGCAGATTCGTTCTGCCGGCGATCTCAGCGTCAGCGGTGAAGCCATTCCCAACAGCCTTGAAGTGACCCGTGCCGGTATCCGCAGCAGTCAGGGCGATGTCGGCTTGCACAGCGGCAAGGATCTGACGCTGGCCGCTGCCGATGTCAGCGGTCGCGACGTCAGCGTCGATGCCAAGCGCAACCTGACCCTGAGCACCGTCGAAAGCCGCAGGCTCCAGGAAAAACGCGAAAACTGGAACAACAGCACCATCGGCATCACTTGGGAAACCTACGACCGCACCCAGACCGACAGTGATTCGCGCCAGCACGGCAGCCAGATCGTCGCCAGCCGCGACGCGAAATTGTCCTCCGGCAAAGACACTGAACTCAAAGCCGCCAAGGTCGAAGCGGCGAAGAATCTCGATGTGCAGAGCGGCGGCGATCTGCGCCTGACCGCAGCCACCGAAAGCCGCACGCAGACCGATCAGGGCAACCACCGCAAGCACCTGTGGAAGGCCGACTGGAACAGCAGCAGCGAAGAACAGCGCAGCATCGGCAGCCAGTTGAAGGGTGGCAATATCGCCCTGCAAACCGCTGCCTTGTTGCGTTCCGAAGGCGCTGAACTGAACAGCGCTGGCGATGTGAAACTGGCGGGCAAGCAAGTGGACGTCACCACGGCCACTCGCACCAACCGCAGCAACAACAACAGCTACTCCGGCGACCTGGTCGGCGGTGGTTTCTTCGGCAAGACCGGTGACGCCGACAAGGGCCAGACCCAGCATCAGGGCAGTAAAATCAACGCGGCGGGCAAACTGATCGTCAAGGCTGACGACGTGCGCATCAGCGGCAGCCAGGTCCGTGGCGGCACCGAGGCCAGCGTGATCAGCGACCAGGGTTCGCTGGTGATCGACGGCGTGCAGGACACCGCGCACAGCAACAACCACGACAAGGACAGCAAGTTTTTCGGCATCACCAAGGACGAGACGCGGCAGAACTCCAAGGACAGCACCACGGTGCGCAGCGAGTTGGTTTCCGACAGCAACCTCAAGCTCAAAAGCGCCAAGGACATCGAAGTGGCCGGTTCCACGGTCAAGGCCGGCGGCGTGCTGACGGCGGACGCGGCAGGTGATGTGAACGTGCATGCCACGCAGAACAGTCACGACAGCAGCTCGACCACCGAGACCCGTGGCTTCGATGCCTACGCCAAAGAGCAAACGCCGGAGCAATACCGCGCCGGGGTGCATTACGAAGACAAACAGCAGACCGTCACCCGCAACGACGTCAACCAGCAAGGCTCAAGCCTCAGCGGTGGCAGCGTGCAGGTGAACGCCGGCGGCGATCTGACCATCAAGGGCAGTGAGGTCAAATCCACTGCGGGCGACACCACGCTGAGCGGCAAGAACGTGTCGTTGCTGGCCGAACAGGATAGCCACAAAACCTCGACCGATACCTCCAGCACCGGCGGTGGTTTCTACTACACCGGCGGCCTCGACCGCGCCGGCAGTGGCGTCGATTTCGCCCACGGCACCACACAAGACACCAGCAGCAAGACCACCGCGCAAACCACCGCTGTGCAGAGCAGCGGCGCCCTGAACATCAACGCCGACAAACTGCTGACCGAAGGCGCGCAGGTCAAGGCCGGCAACGGTCTGAACGTCGCGGCCAACGAGATCGATAACCGCGCCGCCAGCAACACTGAAAGCAGCACGCACAACCAGAGCAACTGGTCGGCGGACATCGGCGCCAACGTCGAGTACAAGGACATCGCCCGCCCGATTGCCGGTGCGGTCAAGGATGTGCTCAACGGCAAGGTGCCGGACAAGGAAGCCCTGAGCAATCTCGGCCAGCCGAACGTCGGCATCGACGTGGCGATCGGTCACGGCAGCGCCGACAAGACCGAGCAGAACAGCACCGCCGTGGTCAGCCGTTTCGACGGTGGCAGCGTCGATGTAAAAACCGCCGGCATCCTGCACGACCAGGGCACGCAGTACAGCGCCAGCAACGGCAAGGTCAACATCAGCACTGACAAACTGGTTGCCGATGCAGCGAGCAACACTCACAGCAGTACCGATAACTCAGTGGACGCCAAGGTCGACGTGCGGGTCTACACCAAGACCGGCGAAGACGTGAATGTCGCCGGCAGCGGCGCCGGTGGCAACAGCTACAGCAGCAAGGACAGCAGCACGGCGGTGGTTGGCGGCTATGCCGGCAACCAGGGCGTGAACATCAATGTCGGGGGTGACGCGCAGTTCGCCGGCAGCCGTTTCGATGGCGGGCACGGCGGTGTGAACATCAAGACGGGCGGTGATCTGGCGCTGAATCAGGCCAATGACCGCCAGAGCAGCAGCGACTCCAGCCTGCGCGGCAACGGCTCGCTGACGGTCGGCACCTTGCCGGGTACCGACGGCACCAACGTCGACCTCGGCGCCGGGTTCCAGCTTGACCACACCGGCAAGCAAACCACTGACACTCAGGCCCACGTTGCGAGCATCAGCGGCAACGGTGCGGTGCAACTGAGCAGCGGCGGCAATCAGGTCCAGCAAGGCACGAAGATCGACAGCGCCGGCGCCATCGATCTGCACGCTGACGGCAAGCTCGATCTGCAAGCGGCCACCGATACACACACGGCGACCGGGAGCAATCTCGGCGGCGGTTTGAAGGGCGGCGGCAGCAAATCCAGCAGCGAGAAGAGTCGCGATCAGGGCGGCAATCTGAGCGGTAACTTCAACATCGGTCGGGTCAACGAAAACTCGCAGACATTGACCGGCGGCCAGCTCAACAGCCAGAGCAATGTCGCGTTGAGCGCTGACGCGGTGCACCTGCAAGGCACGCAAGTCGGTGCGCCGAACGTCAACATCGATGCGCAGAAGGGCGGTTTCGTCCAGGAATCGGCGCAGTCCACCGAGAGTCGCAACAACTGGAGCGTCGCGCTGAATGCCGGCGGCAACCTGAGCAGCAAGACTCCGACCGCTGCCGATGAAAAGGCCAGCAGCGATCACGGCTTCAACGCCGGGGCCAAGGTTGGCGTCGATTACCTGCAAGGCACCAGCCAGCAGAACAGCCAGATCAAGGCTGACACTGTGGTGCTGAACAGTGCCGGTGATGCACAGCTGTCGGGGGTGCGGATCGACGCGAATACGGTCAGCGGCAAGGTTGCCGGTGATCTGACCGTCGACAGCCGTCAGGACTCGAAAACGCTAGCCAAGGTCGATGTCGATCTGGGTCTGACCGCGAAGAAAAATCCACCGAGCGACAAGGAAAAACTCGCTGGCACCGACTACAAGCCGACGCTGAAGGCGCAAGGCGAATACACGCACAAGGACAGCGTGGCGCAGGCGTCCGGCATCAGTGGCAATCAAGGTGTGAAGTTGAACGTTGGTGGTGGCACCCAACTGACCGGCGCGCGGATATCGGCGAGTGACGGCAAGGTCGATCTGGGCGGTTCGAAGGTCGGTAGCAGCGACCTGGTCAACCGTGAGTATGGCGTGAAAGCCGGGCTGGACCTGCCGCAGAAAACCGAGGAGAACACACCGAAGGTGTCGTTCGATAACGGTAATCTGAAAGTCGGTCCGGTGACCCTGAGCGGCAATCTGGACAGCCAGACCCTGCAAGCCGGGATCGACGAAAAAGGCTAAACCACACCGCTGTAAAAACTGTGGGAGCGGGCTTGCTCGCGAAGGCGATGATTCAGTCGATAAATCAGCTGACTGAATTGACGCCTTCGCGAGCAAGCCCGCTCCCACATTAGTTTTCTGTCTCGACCAGATCCGACTATTAGTTCGAAGCCTTCGCCTTACCCGCATTCATCAGCACGATCACCGCCAGCAGCGCGGACAGGATCGAGCCCAGCAACACCCCAACCTTCACCGAGTCGACCAGATGCGGTGCGCCCGGGAACGCCAGCGCGCCGATGAACAGGCTCATGGTGAAGCCGATCCCGCAGAGCAGGGCGACGCCGTACAGTTGCAGCCAGCTCGCGCCTTGCGGCAGTTGCGCCAGACCACTGCGAATCGCCAGTGCGCCAAGGCCGAGGATGCCGATCTGCTTGCCGAACAACAGGCCCAGCGCGACGCCCAGCGGTACCGGCTCCAGCAGGTTGCTCGGGGAAATGCCGGTCAACGACACGCCAGCGTTGGCGAAGCCGAAAATCGGCACCACGGCGAAGGCCACCCACGGATGCATTTTTTCTTCGAGATACAGCAGCGGCGAGTTGTGCTCGTCCTCCGGATTACCCAACGGAATGCACAGCGCCAGAATCACCCCGGCGAGGGTCGCGTGGATCCCCGATTGCAGCATGAAGAACCACAGGAAGGCACCGGCGATCAGGTACGGCCAAAGCTTTCTGACCCCGCAGCGGTTGAGGATCACCAGCAATGCAATCACCGCCAACGAGGCCAGTAGCATGCTCACCGACAGGCCGCTGGTGTAGAAAATCGCGATGATAACCACCGCACCCAGATCATCGAGGATGGCCAGCGCCGACAGGAAGATTTTCAGCGAAACGGGCACCCGTTTGCCCAGCAGCGACAGCACGCCCAGGGCGAAAGCAATGTCGGTGGCGGCGGGAATCGCCCAACCGCTCAGGGTCTCTGGATTGCCCCAGTTGATGGCGACATAGATCAGCGCCGGCACCAGCATCCCGCCCAGCGCGGCGAAGCCCGGCAGCGCGCGCTGGCCCCAGGTCGACAACTGACCGGCGAGCATTTCGCGTTTGATTTCCAGGCCCACCAGCATGAAGAAGATCGCCATCAGGCCATCATTCACCCAATGCTCGATCGACAAGCCGGCGATCTTGATGTGCAGGGTCGAGAAATACGTGGCCGCCCAAGGCGAATTGGCGATCAGCAGTGCGGCGAGCGCAGCCGCCATCAGGATCAGGCCACCGGCAGATTCGGCAGCGAAAAAACGGGAGAGAAAGGCCATCGCAGACGGCGAGCCCTGACGGGCTTGGGTAGCATGCAGGCGTGACGGATCGTGGCTCATAGGCACGGCAACTCCGCGCGGCGGCCCGACCTGCGCTGAATTAAACCTGCCCTGCCGCGTTGTTGCGGTGGCACCCGGGCGGCATTTTACACAATAGGCGGGGGCTTGGGGGAACGCGGGTGCAGTTTCGGCGCTGTGTGTCGTCGGCCAACAATTTCTCGATATGAAGAAACGGGCTTCCAGAAGTGTGCTTAGCTGTACGCCGTTCGTTTCAGCCTCTGACCCTCTATAAAAATGAAAATACCCTTCATCGTTTTACTCGGCTTTGTATCCGTCATTCAAACATCCCTGTCCTTCGCGGAAAATGCCAATGGCAAGAATCTCTATACACAGCGCTGTGCCGTGTGCCACGGCGCAGATATCAAGGCGACAGGGCCATTGGCCAACAAAAGCAAACCGCCGACACCTGACCTGACAACCTCCGCGTTCAAGAAGCGCCTGAATGATTATCCGGGCGTTATCGTGTCCTCGATCATCCTTCGCCCCAACGGCAACCTGATTCCCAAAACCTTGCAGGAGAACGGCGTAAAGATCGCGCCGCACGCCTGGAGCGTTCAGGATTTTCGCGATCTGCATCAATACATGAGTGAGGTGATTGCAAAATCACGCTGATCCCGGGATCAGCGGCGTGCTCGGCGTCCAAGGAATCAACATCAACCGCTGGACGTACAACCTCGACGGTTTTCCCAATCGAAACAGCGCTCGCCGGGCACCGGGGTCAACGCCGATGGCAGCTTCAACGGCAACTACATCACCGAAGGCACGGCGGACGGTCAGTACGGCGATATCCCGGGTTATGTGACCTGGAATGTGCGTGGCGGTTATGACTTCGGCCCGCAAGTGTCGAATCTGGAGCTCGGCGCCGGGGTGAAAAACATCTTTGACAAGCAGTACTTCACCCGTTCCAGCGACAACAACTCGGGGATGTATGTGGGGGCGCCGAGGACGTTCTTTGTGCAGGCCAGCGTAGGTTTCTGATAAACCGTGTCGTCCCCATCGCGAGCAGGCTCACTCCTACAGATTTAGTGTGATCCTTGCAGGAGTGAGCCGCTCGCGATGTTTTTAGACTTTGAGTGTTTTGCCGCCGATGGCCACTGCCACGAGCAGCACTGCCATCAATCCGAAAGCAAAACTCAAACTGCTGGCATGGGCGACAAAACCGATCACCGCCGGCCCCGCCAGAATCCCGGCATAACCCAATGTGGTAATGGCTGGTACCGCGATGCTTTCCGGCATCACCGTCTGCTTGCCCACGGCGGTGTACAGCACCGGCACGATGTTCGAGCAACCGGCGCCAACCAGCGCATAGCCCAGCAGCGCCGCTTCCCAGCTCGGGGCGAAGGTCGCCAGAAACAGGCCGGCCGCCGCCAACAGACCGCCGAACAGAATGATCCGCGTGGCACCGACACTGCGCACGATTCGGTCACCCATCAAGCGTCCGGCCGTCATGGTCAGGGCAAATGCTGCGTAACCCAATCCCGCGTACGCCGTGTCGATCCCGCGTTCCTGCGCGAGGAACACCGCGCTCCAGTCCAGCGCCGCGCCCTCGGTGAGGAACACGATGAAGCACATGCCGCCGATGAACAGCACGATGCCGTGGGGAATGGCGAACGCCGGTCCCGAGCTTTCACTGCCGTACGGCAGCATGTGCGGCACCGCTTTGAACAGCGCGGCGATCAATACGGTCACCACCACCAGCATTGCCGCCAGCGGCGTCAGCCCGAGGCCGAGCAGGGCGCTGACGCCCGCTGCGCCGACAATCCCGCCGAGGCTGAACAGGCCGTGAAAGCCCGACATCATGTTCTTGCCACTCGCGCGTTCGACGATCACCGCTTGCAGGTTGACGGTTGAATCCACCGTGCCCAAACCGGCGCCGAACATGAACAGCGTGGCGATCAGCGCCGGAATCGACGACACCGTCGCCAGCAACGGCAACGCCGCGCAAATCAGCAGGGTGCCGCCGGTGGCCACTTTGCGGCAGCCGAACCGTGTGGCGAGAATCCCCGCCAGCGGCATCGCCAGAATCGAACCGACCCCCAGGCACAGCAACAGCAGGCCCAACGTACCTTCATCGAGTCCGGCTCGGGCCTTGGCGTACGGCACCAGCGGCGCCCACGCGGCAATGCCGAGCCCGGCGATGAAAAAGGCGATGCGCGTCGACATCTGTTGCAGGCGTCCGGGGACGAAGGTGTCTTGGGGGTTGAGGCTGGTCATATCGATCCTTGGCAAAAAACGTCGCGTCCCCGAATGACAGTGCTCGCGCGTCGAGGTTCGATCGCAAGCCTGGGGAAAGTGCAGCCGACATCCTAACCTGTAGGCGTTCGCCTGCTCGCGATAGCGCAGTGTCAGTCAAAAACATATCGACTGATGCGCCGCCTTCGCGAGCAAGCCCGCTCCCACCGGGACCTGTGCAGAACCGGGCATTTGTGGGCGCCGGTCATCCAATGTGGGAGCGGGCTTGCTCGCGAAAGCGCTGGTTCAGGCGAAGAATATGGCGCCAGGTAGACCGCCTTCGCGAGCAAGCCCGCTCCCACCGGGACCTGCGCAGAATCGGGCATTTGTGGGCGCCGGTCATCCAATGTGGGAGCGGGCTTGCTCGCGAAAGCGCTGGTTCAGGCGAAGAATGCAGCGACTGACACACCGCCTTCGCGAGCAAGCCCGCTCCCACCGGGATCTGTGCAGAACCGGGCATTTGTGGGCGCCGGTCATCCAATGTGGGAGCGGGCTTGCTCGCGAAAGCGCTGGTTCAGGCGAAGAATGCAGCGACTGACACACCGTCTTCGCGAGCAAGCCCGCTCCCACCGGGACCTGCGCAGAATCGGGCATTTGTGGGCGCCGGTCATCCAATGTTGGAGCGGGCTTGCTCGCGAAAGCGCTGGTTCAGGCGAAGAATATGGCGCCAGGTAGACCGCCTTCGCGAGCAAGCCCGCTCCCACCGGGATCTGTGCAGAACCGGGCATTTGTGGGCGCCGGTCATCCAATGTGGGAGCGGGCTTGCTCGCGAAAGCGCTGGTTCAGGCGAAGAATGCAGCGACTGACACACCGTCTTCGCGAGCAAGCCCGCTCCCACTGGGATCTGTGCAGAACCGGACATTTGTGGGCGCCGGTCATCCAATGTGGGAGCGGGCTTGCTCGCGAAAGCGCTGGTTCAGGCGAAGAATATGGCGCCAGGTAGACCGCCTTCGCGAGCAAGCCCGCTCCCACCGGGACCTGTGCAGAACCGGGCATTTATGGGCGCCGGTCATCCAATGTGGGAGCGGGCTTGCTCGCGAAAGCGCTGGTTCAGGCGAAGAATATGGCGCCAGGTAGACCGCCTTCGCGAGCAAGCCCGCTCCCACCGGGACCTGTGCAGAACCGGGCATTTGTGGGCGCCGGTCATCCAATGTGGGAGCGGGCTTGCTCGCGAAAGCGCTGGTTCAGGCGAAGAATATGGCGCCAGGTAGACCGTCTTCGCGTGCAGGCTCGCTCCCACCGGGGATTGCGTTTTACAGTGGCAGCTTCTGGGGATTGAACAGTAAGGGCCGGTGATGACGCAGTTCTATGATGCACGGGGCAATATTTACGGGGTGATTTCGCCCCAGGCACTTCGCGAGGAGGGGGTCGATTTGCCGATCGATGCCGCGCAGTGTGCTGTGTCGAGACCGGCGTGGAGTCAGACAGCCATTGCGCTGTGTTGTGACTGGCCTGAGGGGCAGCGTCCGGCCGGCAGCAAATCCCACCGCAGCGACGGCCTGCTGATCGGTCCGTTCCAATCGACGCCGCCGTTCGATGTGCTCATCGTCAACACCGACGGCACCCTGGCCGAACGCAGCGGCAACGGCCTGACGATCTTTTCCCAATCGTTGCTTGAACAGGGGCTGATGCCAGCGGAGGGCGCGTTGCTGCGGGTTTATCACGACAAGGGTGACGCCGTGGAAACCTCGGTGAAACCGGCAGAAGTCGAAGGCGTGAGCGGCTTCTGGCTGGACCTCGGTCAACCGGGCTTCGGGCCTGCTGCAGTCGGAGCGCAGAAGGTTGAAAACCGCGCATTCAACGGTCGGGAAGTGAGCCACGTAGCGCCATTGGCCCAGCTCGACCCCGCGTGGCAGCACAGCCAGTTCGTGCGCATCGGCAACCCGCATTGCGTGACGTTGCTGACCGACGTTGCCGCCTTGCCGAGCAACCGGCAAATGGGCGAATCGCCATGGGCCGAAGGCCTGACCTGTATCGCCTACGCCATGCCCACCGGCGCCGGCCAACCGTGCCCGGCGGGCGTCAATCTGCAATGGGCTGCGCATGAATCAGCGCAACGCATCGTCGCCCGGGTGTTCGAGCGCGGGGAAGGGCCGACGGCGTCTTCCGGCACCAGTGCCAGTGCCGTGGCCTGTGCCGCATGGGCGGTGGGCTGGGTGGTGAGCGGTGAAGTGCACGTGGTCATGCCGGGCGGGACCGCGCCTGTTTTGCTTGAACAAGAGCAGGGTGAATTGATGCGGGTGAGGCTGTTTGGTACGGCTCGATCGATGGGTTGAAGCGGCAATCGCCTTCGCGAGCAGGCTCGCTCCCAAAGGGAATGCAGCCCCGTGCGTGATCGCGAGCAGGCTCACTCCTACAGGGGAATGCAGCCCCATGTGGGAGCGAGCCTGCTCGCGAAGGGGCCAGTCGATTCAGCTCAGATCGGCACTGAACTCCACCACCGGCATCTGCCGTTTCATCAGCACGTTGCCGCCTCGAATCGAATACAGCGGCAGACCCTGGCTGCGGATCACTTCGTAATCGCTGTCTGCCGACAGAATCAGCAGGTTGGCCGGTCGCCCCGGTTCCAACCCGTAACGCTCACCCAGGTGCATGGCCCTGGCGCTGTTGTCGGTGACCAGATCCAGCGCGTTCTGCAAGTTGCGGTAACCGAGCATATGGCAGATGTGCAGCCCGGCTTCGAGCACGCGCAGGATGTTGCCGTTGCCCAGCGGGTACCACGGATCGACGATGGAGTCCTGGCCGAAGCACACGTTCATGCCGGCTTCGAGCAGCTCGTTGACCCGGGTCACGCCACGGCGTTTGGGGAAATTGTCGAAGCGCCCCTGCAGATGAATGCTTTCGGTCGGACACGAGACAAAGCTGATCCCGGAATGCCCGAGCAGGCGGAACAGTTTGGCGCAGTAGGCGTTGTCGTAGGAACCCATCGCCGTGGTGTGGCTGGCGGTGACCAGGGCACCCATGTCGCGGCTGCGTGCCTCTTCGGCGAGCACTTCGAGGAAGCGCGAATGCGGGTCATCGGTTTCGTCGCAGTGCACGTCCACCAGGCAACCGGTGCGTTCGGCCAGGTCCATCAGAAACTTCACAGAACTGACGCCCTGATCGCGGGTGTACTCGAAATGCGGAATGCCGCCCACCACATCGGCGCCCATGCGAATTGCTTCTTCCATCAGTTCCCGGCCGTTGCGGAACGACTCGATGCCTTCCTGCGGGAAGGCGACGATTTGCAGGTCGATGAGATGACGGCTTTCCTCGCGCACTTCGAGCATCGCCTTGAGCGCCGTGAGCTGCGGGTCGGTGACATCGACGTGGGTGCGCACGTGCTGGATGCCGTGGGCGGCCAGTGTCTGAATGGTCTTCTTGGCGCGGGTCTTGGTGTCTTCTTCGGTGATGGTGACCTTGCGTTCGCCCCAGCACTCGATGCCCTCGAACAGCGTGCCGCTCATGTTCCAGCGCGGCTCGCCGGCCGTGAGGGTAGCGTCGAGGTGGATGTGCGGTTCGACGAAGGGCGGTACCACCAGATTGCCGCCGGCGTCGAGGTCGCCGGGGTTGAGGGTCGGGGCTTCGGTCTGGCGGCCGATGCTGCGGATCAGACCGTCCTCCAGGTGCAATTCGTGCAAACCTTCCTGGTTGCGCAGTCGGGCGTTGATGATGTGCATCAGGCGAATCCTTCTTATAGGTCTTGTAGTGGCGCAGTGGCGCGACGGGCGCCGAGCAGGCCGGAGACGATGACATACGTTAGCGCGGCGGCGGCAATCCCTACCAGCGGCGCGACCCACGGCGAGTGGAACGCGGCGAGCGTGCCGACCGCGTAAGCCCCCAGCCCCGGCCAGTTGAACGCTGGCAGCCGTGCGTCGGCCAGGCGCGGATAGCGCCCGCGCCAGCGGAAGAAAAAGTCGGCCATGATCACCCCGCCAATCGGCGGGATCACCGTGCCCAGCAGAATCAGGTACGGCACCAGCATGTCGTACATGCCCAGCAGGGCGAGCAGGGTGCCGATCACCGCACCCGCCAGGGTCACGGTCTTGCGCCGGCCGGTGCGCAGCAGGTTGCAACCGGCGACGGCGAAGTTGTAGATGGTGTTGTCCTGAGTGCTCCAGATATTGAGCAACAGCATCGCCATCGCGGCCATGGCGAAGCCTTGCAACAGCAACACTTCAACCACGTCCGGCTGCTGATAGACGATCGCACCGTAGGCGCCGATCAGCACCATAAATCCGTTGCCGATGAAAAAACCGATCAGGCTGGCCAGTACCGCCACCCGCGCCGAACGCGAGAAACGAGTCCAGTTGGTGGCCTGGGTCGCGCCGCTGACGAAGGTGCCGAACACCAGGGTGATGGCGGTCGACCAGTCCAGCGAACCCGTCGGCACCACGCTGAGCAAACCGTCGAGACCGCCAACCTTCATCGTGGCGACCCACATTGACAGCATCAGCAGCAACATCATCGCCGGCACCGCGATGTACGAGAGGATCTCCAGGCCGCGATAACCGACATACGCCGTGGCGCAGAACATCAGCCCGAACAGCACCATCAGGCCGAGCACCGTGCCCTGGTCCAGTGCGAAGTATTTGCCCAGCACCACCGCCGCCGTTGCGGTGCCCCAGGCGTACCAGCCGATCTGGGTAAAACCGAGGATCAGGTCGCTGAGCTTACTGCCGACCTCACCGAAACAGAAGCGCCCCATCAACACTGAATTGAGGCCGCTCTTGAAGGCGATGTAACCCAGGCCTGCCGCGTACAGCCCGAGCAGCAGATTGCCGACGATGATCACCACCAGCATCTCGCTGAAACTGAACGCCACACCGAGCTTGCCGCCGGCAAACATGGTCGCGGTGAAAAACGTGAAGCCCAGCAGCACCATCGCCGTCGAGGCCAGGCCTTTGCGCGCGTGCATCGGGACTTCGCTGAGGGGGTAGTCGTTGCCTGGGTCGTTCTGCGACATGGGGCGTTCCTTGCTGGATTGGGGAGACGCGAAGCAGGTTGCAGTGGTCGTGCCAGTTCCTGATTGGCGCGGGTTATGTATAGACGAGTCGTGTGGATTGGCGCGAAAGCAGTGCAACTGGATGCACCGAAGCCCAATGTGGGAGCGAGCCTGCTCGCGAAAGCGGAGTGTCAGGCGACCTCTGCAGTGACTGACATACCGTATTCGCGAGCAGGCTCGCTCCCACAAGGGATTGGGTGTGGGTCAGAGA
Source organism: Pseudomonas sp. P8_229 (assembly GCF_034008635.1). Classification (NCBI taxonomy): domain Bacteria; kingdom Pseudomonadati; phylum Pseudomonadota; class Gammaproteobacteria; order Pseudomonadales; family Pseudomonadaceae; genus Pseudomonas; species Pseudomonas sp. P8_229. Next base: position 5,162,280 of record NZ_CP125378.1, read on the forward strand.
AATCTCAATAACGCGGCGACGATGGCTTCGGGGGCGTCTTCCTGGACGAGGTGGCCGGCGTTGCGGATGGCGTGGAATTGCGAACCGGGGATCATCGCGTGCAATGCTCGGCCACGTTCGATGGGGATCCACTGATCCTCTTCCCCCCAGAGAATCTGCACCGGGCAGCGGATCATCGGGTACAAACTTTCGGCTTCTTGGGTATAGCGCTCGTCCATCTGCGCAATCTGTCGGTAGAACGCCGCTTGCCCCGGATCGCCGAGCCACGGTTGTACGTAGGGCGCCAGTTCAGCGTCGGGGATGTCGCGGTGAATCGCCCCGCGAATGTAGGTCGGGACGATGGCGCGCTGGATGTAGTCCGGCAGGCCGCTGAACGCCGCTTCATGCTGGCGGACGTGCTGCACGAACGGCGAACCCCACGGCGTCAGCGCCACCGGATCGATCAGCGTGAGGCTGCGGTAGTCCTTGCCGTTGAGCAAATGCGTGCGCAACGCGGTGGCGCCGCCGAAGTCGTGGGCGACCACGTCCGGGCGCTGGATATTCCAGTGATCGAGCAACCGCGAGAGAAGTTGATTCTGCACGCCGAGGGAAACATCGGCGTGAGGTTTAGCGGAACGTCCGTAGCCCAGGAGGTCGAAATAATGCACCCGGTGGCTGGCGAAGAAATGCGGCGCGATGCGGTGCCACACACAGGACGAAAACGGTGTGCCATGCACGAACACCAGCGGCGGGCCGTCACCGCGCACGGCATGGCGTATTTGATGCCCGTTGAAGTCAAAGACCTGATCCAGCAGCCAGTCCGTCATCGGCCTGTCCTCTTGGCGGGTTTGAGCCAAAAAGCATAGGCATAAAAAAACAGCCTCGGGGGCTGTTCTCTGTTTTCCTGACAAACACCGATCCTTTGTAGGAGTAAGCCTGCTCGCGATAGCGGTGTATCAGTCGACATCTATGTTGAATGCCAATCTGCTATCGCGAGCAGGCTCACTCCTACAAGGGGGATTTGTTTTGTATCACTCACCGCGATAAATGCAACCGCTGGTGCAGGTCTCGTGAATCCGGATCGCGCTCAGTTCCGGCAGCAGTGGCTTCAATTCATTCCAGATGAATTTGGCCAGCACTTCGCTGGTCGGGTTTTCCAGGCCGGGAATATCGTTCAGGTAATTGTGGTCCAGACGCTCGTACAGCGGCTTGAAGATCGCCTTGATTTCCGAGAAGTCGCGGATCCAGCCGGTGTGCGGATCGAGGTCGCCGCTGAGGTGAATCGCCACTTTGAACGAGTGACCGTGCAAGCGGCCGCACTTGTGGCCGTCCGGTACGTGCGGCAGGCGGTGGGCGGATTCGAATGTAAATTCCTTGAAGATTTCCACAGTATTTTCGGCTCTGTTCAGGTGGCGTTCGCCGCAGCGATTCGGGCAGGCGGCGAGTTTACCAGCTTGTGTTTGGCGATGCGGGAAAACACTGACTAAAGGGTCAGCAAGCGCTCGGCGAGGCGACCGCTGGCGTTCAGCTCAAGAAACTCGTCGCCCAGGCGGCGGCTCTCGTCCATTGCCGCGTGCCAGTATTTCTGCCGGCTCGGCGCATCGCCCATGAAACGCTTGAAGTCATTTCGATCGGGCAGTTTGCCGTAGGGCAGGCGCGCCAGGTATTCCTTCGACGGCGCGAGCAACAGCACGTCCTGCAAGCGCTCGACCGAGGCGCGGCGCCAGGGCAGGGTCTTGTCGAACCAGCCGGGGATCACCCGGTCGGTGAAGTGTGGATAGAGCACGATGCCGTCGCCGCTGTAGGGCAGGTCGAGGTGATAGTCGAGCAGACCGCCGTCGCGGAACGTGCCGGCACCGGCGCCCGGCAGGTCGCGCACGCCTTCCATGACCATCGGGATCGAACCGGAGGCCAGCAGCGCCTGGCGCAGGTTGCCTGCATTGAGGGTGACGAAACGCGACGGGAAGTCGTTCAATGCATTGACCGGCGGGGCGAGGCGCGGGTCGTGAATGATCAGGCGTTCGAAGTGCCGCGACAGCCGCGCCCGCCCGCGCAGGTTATCGGCGATCACCGAACCCAGCGCGAGGCCGAGGCGGCCGCGATGGTCATCGGCCAGGCGCCCGTGGCTTTTGACCACCATGATGTTCAGGCGGTAGTCGGCGTTGTTGAGGATGCTGGCGTCGCGGCCGTCGAGCAGGTCATTGAGCATGCGCTGCGAGCTCTGACTGATCTCGGCCATGCTCACGCCCTTGTTGAAATTCTGCTCGGCGTACAGCTGACCGAGACGGCGGATGCCTTCGGCGGCGTCCGGCAGGCAGGCGCTGGCGAAGCGCCAGGAGCCGACCGACGCGCCGATCAGCGAGCGCTCACGCGGCGCGCTGGGTAGCCATTCACCGAACAACGCCAGATCCAGCCCCTGAATCCCCAGCGCCTTCGGCCCTCCGGCGGCACCGGGCAGGGTGCCGACGTCCGCGGCGTTCAGGCCCTGGGCACGAATGCGCGCCATGGCCCGAGGGCCGGCCTTGAGGGTGAGGGCGGGGAACTTGATGTGGATGGCGGTCATACCGGTCTCGATCGTTAGCAAGCGAACAATTATAAGCACATGTTGCAAAACCTTGTAGGAGGGGAAGGTGTTGCTCTGGGGCAATGATGGCCATTCAGTTTCAGTTAAGTTGATCCCGCTAAGGTGCCCACCGTAGCGACACATAAAAAAACGGAGACACCCATGAAAACCCTGACTGCCCTGACCATTGCCTCGATCATCGGCCTGACCGCCAGCCTCGCTCACGCCCGCGATCTTGGCCCGGATGAAGCCCTGCGCCTGCGCGACGCTGGTACTATCGTCTCTTTCGAGAAGCTCAACGCCACGGCGCTGGCCAAACACCCGGGTTCGACCATCACCGATACCGAGCTGGAAGAACAGTACGGTAAGTACATCTACCAGATCGAAATGCGTGACCCGCAAGGGCTGGAGTGGGACCTGGAATTGGACGCGGTCAGCGGGCAAGTGCTCAGGGATCATCAGGATACTTAATGAAGCCGTATTTGTTACAGCCACGCACCGGGAGCCGACTGGCCCTGGTGCTATTGGCATTCTGCTCGGTGGCGGCGGCTCGCGACCTGGACCAGGACGAAGCCCTGCGTTTGCGTCAGCAGGGCGTGATCCTGCCACTGGAGCAAGTGCTGCAAAAGGCGCTGGATCGCTATCCGGGGGCCAAACTGCTGGAAGTCGAGCTGGAGGAAAAGCACGACGTCTATGTGTATGAAGTCGAGTTGCTGACGGTCGAGGGCGTGGCGCGCGAGCTGCACCTGAAGGCCGATAGCGGCGAATTGATGAAAGACAAGGAAGATTGACCGATGCGTTTGCTTCTGGTGGAAGACCACGTGCCGCTGGCCGACGAACTGCTCGCCGGCCTGCAGCGTCAGGGGTATGCGGTGGACTGGCTGGCGGACGGCCGCGATGCGGTCTATCAGGGCAGCAGCGAGCCTTATGACTTGATCATTCTCGACCTCGGCTTGCCCGGCATTCCCGGGTTGGAGGTGCTGGCGCAATGGCGCACCGGTGGCCTCTCGACCCCGGTGCTGATCCTTACCGCCCGCGATTCCTGGGCCGAGCGCATCGAAGGCCTGAAGGCCGGTGCCGACGATTACCTGACCAAACCGTTTCACCCGGAAGAGTTGCACCTGCGGGTGCAGTCGCTGTTGCGCCGCTCCAAGGGTCAGGCCAATCAGCCGACGCTCAAGGCGGCAGGGTTGCATCTGGATGAAGGTCGCCAGTGCGTGATGCGCGACGGCAGCGAGATTCAACTGACCGCCGCCGAGTTCCGCCTGCTGCGCTATTTCATGCTGCACCCGGAACAGATCCTGTCGAAAACCCACCTCGCTGAACACCTCTACGACGGCGAGACCGAGCGTGACTCCAACGTTCTCGAAGTCCACGTCAATCACCTGCGGCGCAAGCTGGGCAAAGCCGTGATCGAAACCCGTCGTGGCCAGGGTTACCTGTTCGGCGGGCAAGCTTCGTGAGGTCGATCCAGCGCCGCTTGAGCCTGGGCTTGATCAGCGTGATGGTGGTCGTCGGCCTGGTGCTGGCGCAAACCAGCCTGTGGTTGTTCGAAGTGGGGCTGCAGCGTTATTTCGAAGCCGGGTTGCGCAACGACAGCGAAAGCCTGCTGGTGGCGCTGGTGCGTGGCCCGCAAGGGCTGCAACTGGATGAGCGGCACCTGTCGCCGGCGTATCAGCGTCCGTTTTCCGGGCATTACTTCCGCATCGATTTTGCCGACAGCCACTGGCGTTCGCGTTCGCTGTGGGATCAGGACTTGCCGCTGCTTGATCATCCCGGGCTGCACAGCAACCTGCAACTGGGCCCGGATGGCCAGCAGTTGCTGGTGTTGCGCTCGGACTATCGGCGCCTGGGGCAGTCGATCTCGATCAGCGTCGCGCAGGATTACACCCCGGTGCGTGAGAGTTTTCAGCGCATGCGTCAGATCGGGCTTGGTCTCGGGCTGGCCGGTTTGCTGCTGATTCTGCTGCTGCAACGCCTCACCGTGCGCCGCGCCTTGCGTCCGCTGGAGCGGGCCCGCGAGCAGATCGCCCAGTTGCAGCAGGGCCAGCGTTCGCAACTCGACGATCAGGTGCCGGTGGAGCTGGAGCCGCTGGTGGCGCAGATCAACCATTTGCTTGCCCACACTGAAGACAGCCTCAAGCGCTCACGCAACGCGCTGGGCAATCTGGGCCATGCCTTGAAGACGCCGCTGGCGGTACTGTTGAGTCTGGCCTCGAACGAAAAACTGGATGCTCATCCCGAGTTGCGCAAGATCCTCAAGGAACAACTGGAACAGGTGCAGCAGCGGCTCAATCGCGAACTGAATCGCGCACGCCTGTCCGGCGATGCGCTGCCTGGTGCGCTGTTCGACTGTGATGCGGAACTGCCGGGGCTGCTGGCGACGCTGAACATGATCCATGGCGAGCATCTGCATTTGAGCTACGTCGCGCCGCCGGGGCTGCAACTGCCGTGGGATCGTGAGGATCTGCTGGAGCTGTTCGGCAACCTGCTGGACAACGCCTGCAAATGGGCGGACGCCGAGGTGCGCCTGAGTGTGATCGAGCGTACCGATGGTTTTGCCTTCAGCGTGGAAGATGACGGGCCGGGGATTCCCGAAGAGCAGCGCAGTCAGGTGTTCAGCCGGGGCACACGGCTGGATGAGCAGACCCACGGGCATGGTCTGGGGCTGGGGATTGTCCGCGATATCGTTGAGACGTGGGGCGGGTTGCTGGTGCTGGGCGAGAGTCAGTGGGGCGGGTTGAAGGTGGTGATCGAGTTGCCAAAACGCTGATCCCCCAAACACCACAGCCCAGTGCAGGAGTGAGCCTGCTCGCGATAGCGTCGGTACATTCAGTATCAATGTGTCTGACAAACCGCTATCGCGAGCAAGCCCGCTCCCACATTGGAATTCAGCTGGATGCAAGTCCGCGTCAGACGCGGAACTGATCCATCAGACTCTGCTGCTGATTCGCCAGGCTGTTCAGCGACTGGCTCACCCGCGCCGATTCGTTGGCCTGCCCGGACAGCGATTCGGTCACGTCGCGAATGGTCGCCACGTTGTTGTTGATCTCCTCGGCCACCGCGCTCTGTTCTTCTGCCGCGCTGGCGATCTGCAGGTTCATGTCGCTGATCACCGTCACCGCATCGCCGATCTGGCGCAATGCGGTCACCGCTTGCCCGACCTGCTCGACACTGCCCTGGGCCTGACGATGGCTGTTGCCCATCGAACCGACCACCTCCTGGGTACCGGTCTGCAACTGCTCGATCACCTGACGGGTTTCTTCCACCGACTCCTGCGTGCGGCGGGCGAGGTTGCGCACTTCGTCGGCGACCACGGCAAAACCACGACCGGCTTCACCGGCGCGCGCCGCTTCGATCGCCGCGTTGAGGGCCAGCAGGTTGGTTTGTTCGGCGATGGCGCGGATGGTTTCCAGCACGGTGCCGATCTTCTCGCTGTTGGCGGCCAGGCCTTCGACCTGGACCATCGCCGCGTTCATGTCGGCGGCGAGGGTGTCAATGCTCGCGGTGGTGCGATCGATCACCGTCAGGCCCTGACGGGTGGCGCGGTCGGCGTCCTTGGCCGCTTCGGCGGCTTGCGCGGCACTGCGCGCAACGTCCTGAGCGGTGGCACTCATTTCGTGGGACGCGGTGGCGACCTGATCGACCTGACGGTATTGCTGCTCCATGCCGGCGCTGGTCTGAGTGGCGATGGCCGAGGACTGGTCGGCAGTGTTGCGCGCGTCCTGCACCGAGCGTTTCACTTCGGCAATGATCGGTTGCAACTTGTCGAGGAACTTGTTGAACCAGCCAGCCAGTTGACCGAGTTCATCTTTCTTGTCGTAGGCCAGACGGCGGGTCAGATCACCTTCGCCACTGGCGATGTCTTCGAGCATGTGGGCCACGCCGAGGATCGGTTTGGTCACGCTGCGCGCCATCAGCCACACCAGCAGCAGGCCGACCAGGGCAGCGAGCACGCCGAGGCTCAGTTCGATCAGGGTGCCTGAGTTGTTGCTTGCGTCCAGTTGCTGCTTGAGCGCTTCGGCGCGGCTGACCAGAACCTTTTCCGGCACGTCGAGCAACACGCCCCACGACGGGCCGCCGGGGATCGGCTGGAACGGCGACAGCACTTTCAACTGGCCGTTGCTGTGCAGGCTGCTGACGCTGCTGCTGGCGCCGAGTTGACGCAGCAGTTCGGCGCCGCTGACGGTGTCCACGGCATCCAGACGCTTGCTCAGCTTGCTCGCGTCAGGGCTGTAACCGGCGAGCAGGCCGGTAGGGCTGATGATGCTCACGGCGGTCTGCCCGCTGTAGAGCTTTTTGCTCGCGCCCTGGCTGATCGCTTGCAGGCTGTTGAGGTTGATGTCCACCGACAGCGAGGCGATGACTTTGCCGTTGACCATCAGCGGAAACACAATGCTGGTCATCAGCACGTTCTGGCCGTCGATCACGTAGAAGTACGGTTCGATCACACACGGCTTGAGCGTGGTGCGCGGGCAGGTGAACCAGGCGTTGGCGGCCTGACCGCCGGGGCCGGTGCTGGTGTCGGCCATGTCGCTTTCCGGCAGGGCCATCGAGGTGACTTTGCCCGGGGTCGGTTGCGACCAGTACAGGGCGAAGCGGCCCTTGTCGTTGCTGCCGAGTTCAGCCTGACCTGCGAACAGTTCATCCTTGTCGTCCAGCGCGTTGGCTTCGAACACCAACGACAGGCCGAGCAGTTCCGGATTGGCCTGCAGCGCGGATTTGACCTGACGGGTCATGTCTTCGCGCAGATCGAAGGCGTCGAGGAAGCGCTTTTCTGCCTGCTCACGCAAAAACAGCACCTGACGCGAGAAGCCGTGGCCGTATTGATAGGCGTCCATGAACTGTTGGCGAATGCCGGCAGCCTGCACTTCGCCTTGCGATTCAATGCGCGCCTGGGCCGACTCGGTCAGCATCTCCATGCTCGAAGCCTTCACCAGCTCGGAGCTGTGCTCCATGCGGTACAGCGAAAGACCCACCAGCAGGGTCACGATGCCCGCCAGGCAGAGCCCGGCGAGCAGGGTGATTTTCCATTGAATGGAAAGTTGTCTGAGCGACATGGAGACGTCCTTATTCGATAAATATCTGAGACTTTGCACTGTAGCGGCCGCGCTTCGGCTTTCTTTATTGTTGAAACACAATATGACCAATTGCCGCAGCAGCCGAATTCCGCCGATTCCCTGTAGGAGTGAGCCTGCTCGCGATAGCAGTGGGGCAGTCAACGAAAATGTTGAAAGTTAAACCGCTATCGCGAGCAGGCTCACTCCTACAGGTACGGGTTGTTCATCGATTGTTACATTCGCTTGTTTTGACACTGCGGCCACTCTGCGGCACAGTGCGCGCCCTTCTAATAAGACCCTCTTTGCAAATCCGCCGGTTAACCGTTGGCGGACTCATCCTGTCTGGCGGTGATGATTTCATCGCAGTGTTTTTGAGGTAGTGAAATGAATGCAGTGATTGCTGCGGTCGGCATCATGCTGATCCTCAGCCTGTCCCGTGTGCACGTGGTGATCGCCCTGATCGTCGGTGCGCTGGTCGGTGGCCTGACCGGTGGTCTGGGCATCGACGCCACGCTCAAGGCGTTCAACAGCGGCCTGGGCGGCGGGGCGACCGTGGCGTTGTCCTACGCGTTGCTCGGTGCTTTTGCCGTAGCGATTGCCAAGTCCGGTCTGGCCCATGCGTTGGCCGACAAGGCCCTGGCGATGGTTGACCGGCAACACGCGACCGGTGGCGGCAGCGTCAAATGGCTGCTGATCGGCCTGCTCTGGGTGGTGGCGATTGCCTCGCAGAATATCCTGCCGATCCACATTGCGTTCATTCCGCTGCTGGTGCCGCCGCTTTTATATGTGCTGACCAAGCTGCAACTCGATCGTCGCCTGATCGCCTGCGTCATGACCTTCGGCCTGATCACCCCGTACATGTTCCTGCCGGTGGGCTTCGGCAACATCTTCCTCAATGAAATCCTGCTGGCCAACGTCGCGCGCAGTGGCGTCGACATCAGTGGCATCAACGTCACCCACGCCATGGGCATTCCGGCGCTGGGCATGGTGTTCGGCCTGGCCATGGCATTCATCAGTTACCGCAAGAAGCGCGTCTACGACTTGGCGAAAATCGAGCAGGTCGAGCAGGTGGCGGTGCAGTACAACCCGCTGAGCCTGATGATCGCCGGTGTGGCGATTGCAGCGGCGTTCATTGTGCAACTGCTGCTGGACTCGATGATTATCGGGGCGCTGGTCGGTTTTCTGATCTTCTCGGTGTCGGGCATCGTCAAGTGGCGCGAGACCGATGACCTGTTCACCGAAGGCATGAAGATGATGGCGATGATCGGTTTCATCATGATCGCCGCGTCCGGGTTCGCCGAAGTGATGAAGGCTACCGGGCAGGTGCAGACCCTGGTCGAATCGTCGGCGTCGTGGATCAATCACAGCAAGGGCGTCGGCGCACTGTTGATGTTGCTGGTCGGGCTGCTGGTGACCATGGGTATCGGTTCGTCGTTCTCCACCGTGCCGATCCTTGCGGCGATTTTCGTGCCGCTGTGCGTGCAACTGGGCTTCAGCCCGCTGGCAATCGTCTGCATCGTCGGCACTGCCGGGGCCTTGGGCGACGCTGGTTCGCCGGCTTCGGATTCGACCCTCGGGCCGACCTCCGGTCTGAACATCGACGGCCAGCATCACCATATCTGGGACACCGTGGTCCCGACCTTCCTGCATTACAACCTGCCGTTGCTGGCGTTCGGCTGGGTGGCCGCGATGGTCCTCTGAGCACCACGAATCCCAAACTGTGGGAGCGGGCTTGCTCGCGAAGGCGGTGTATCAGAAACACAATTGTTGACTGACACACCGCTATCGCGAGCAGGCTCACTCCTACAGAGGGCGGGGTGACCCCGAAGCTCAACTTTTGCTTGCGCGTGCCGTTAACGCCTTTAACCACGCCAATAAAACCAAAAGAGTGAGCTCCTCCCATGCGCTTGAGTCTCAAGGCCAAAGTCCTGTCCCTTGCCGTCCTGCCGGTGTTGCTCTTTGCGCTGGTCATCAGCTTGACCACGCTGTTCATCCTCAAGCAACAGGCGCACACCGAGGTCGAGCAGACTCGCGAGCGCTTGCTCGCCGACGCCAAGGCCACGCTGCAAAGTTATGTCGCCGTGGCGATGACCACGATCAAGCCGCTGTACGACGCGGCCGCCCCCGGTGACACCGAGGCGCGGGCGCAGGCGATCAAGCTGCTGTCGGGGATCCGCTACGGCAAGGACGGCTACTTCTTCGGCTACGACTCAGAGACCGTGCGGCTGTTCAAGGCCAACGACCCTGAAGGCGTGGGCAAAAGCTTCAAGGACAATCGCGACCCCAACGGCGTTTATGTCAACCGCGGTCTGGTGAGCGTGGCGAAGGACGGCACCCACTATCTGCAATACAGCTCGCCGCTGCCGGGCAACGCCAATGTGCTGGTGCCAAAACTTGGCTACACCGAGTACCTCGCGAAGTGGGACATGGCGGTGGGTACCTCGGTCAACCTCGACGGCATCGAAGCGCAGGTGGCGGTGGTCGAAGGCCAGGTGCAGGAGCGTATGGAAGGCGTGATCCTCAGCATCGTCGGCGTGGCCGTGGTGGTGCTGTTGGTGATCGCTGCGGCGGGGATGCTGCTGGCCAACGCCATTTTGCGGCCGCTGACCCTGATGAAAGCCAACCTCGATGACATCGCGGCGGGCGAGGGCGACCTGACGCGTCGGCTGAACATCACCAGCCAGGATGAACTCGGCGAACTGGCCGGCTCGTTCAACCGCTTCGTCGACAAGATCCACGGGCTGGTGCGGCAGATCACCGAGATGACCACGCAACTGACTGGCCTGGTGACCCAGGTGTCGGATCAGGCCCAGCGCTCGGATCAGGCGATGGAGCGTCAGCGCCACGAGACCGATCAGGTTGCCACGGCGATCAACGAGATGTCCGCCGCTGCCCAGGAAGTCGCCAGGAGCGCGCAGAACGCAGCGGTTGCCGCGCAGCAGACCGATGAAGAAGGGCAGAGCGCCAAGCGCGTCGTGGCGGGAAGCATCAAACAGATTCATGCGTTGGTGGATGATATTCGCAGCAGCGGCGTGTCCCTCGACAGCCTGCAGCAGGACGTGTCGTCGATCGTCGGCGTGCTCGGGGTGATCCGCTCGATTGCCGAGCAGACCAACCTGCTGGCGCTGAACGCCGCGATTGAAGCCGCACGTGCCGGCGAGGCCGGACGCGGCTTTGCGGTGGTGGCCGATGAAGTGCGGGCGCTGGCCAGTCGTACGCAGATCAGCACCCAGGAAATTCAGGGCATGATCGATCGCTTGCAGGCAGGTACGCAGTCGGCGGTCGAGGCGATGCGCCGGTCCAGCGAGGCGGGGGACGGTACTTCGGCGCAGGCCAATCAGGCCGGGGCGTCGCTGGATGCCATGGCGGAGCTGATCGCGACGATCAACTCGATGAACGCGCAGATCGCCAGTGCCGCGGAAGAGCAGACCGCCGTGGCCGAAGAGATCAACCGCAGCGTGCACCAGATCGCCGTGGCGGTGGACAGCGTGGCGGATGAGACCCAGTTGGGCGCGCAGACGTCACGCAGTCTGGCGGATCTGGGCCAGCGGCTGGGCAAACTGGTCGGGCAGTTCCGTATCTGATCCGCACACAGATCCCCTGCAGGAGTGAGCCTGCTCGCGATAGCGGTTTATCCGACACATTGATGTTGAATGTGCCGGCGCTATCGCGAGCAGGCTCACTCCCGTATTGGTTTTGTGCAGGGCTCAAGGTCTGTCCCGGTACTTTGCGTATCGCGGGCGGGAACACGAAAAATGGGAAACCGCCAGCGGCAACACCCGCAGAAACGGATATACACCCAACCGAAAAAACAAGATCCCCGACACCTCCTACACTGTCCTCTACGGCTTGCCCCAAAAGCCCCAGACAACCACCACCAAAGGAGTCTGTGCCATGCCCGATAGAAAATGCGATTGCCCCACCTGCAAATGCACCATCAAGGAAGGCGACCACGCCTACGCCGTACACGGCAAACACTACTGCTGTGAAGCCTGCGCACACCACCACAAGGGTGGCGAGGAGTGTTCAAGCAAAGGCTGCCATTGCGCTCACCCCAAATAACCGCGCGCATAAAAAAGTGGAGCCTAATCAGGCTCCACTTCCAGTTTCAGGCTTTCATCTTCCAGCCGTTCGATATGGCGGACCGTGCCTTGCAGCCGTCAACCCGCACCACCACGGTTTTCGCCTGGTCGAGGTCGTCCGGGAACGGCGCCGGTACGCGCACGGCAAAGCGATACGGATCATCTTCGACGGGTTCCAGGCCCAGCTGACAGTCGACGCTTTTGGGAATGCGGCCGAACAGGGTGTCGAGGCCGTAGTCCAGGTGCGCCGGGCTGAAGAGGTTGCTCATGTGTATCCCCCGAAAAGTCCCCGTTGCCTGGCGAGAGTCTAGCTCGCCGGTCGCCATTTGACGTTTTCCACGCCGAATTTTTCCGCCATCGGTTTGCTGGTCTTTTGCACTTTTTCCCGGCCGAAACGCGGGATGCGACCCACGCCGGCGTCGCAGCTTGCCCAGTGCCACGCCTCGGCGTTGTCCATTCTGTCCGAACGGATAATGAACGATTTAGGCGTGCCGTGAAGGGTGTAGTCGATGACAAACAGTTTTGCGTTGTTCATAAAGCCCGTATTCCTCCCTGTGGTATTAGAAGGATCGCGGCGCGTCGGGAAAATTCACTCGGATTGTCCGACGGTATCTATCGTTGGCGACACATAGGCGCACTGGTTACCATGGCCGCTCCGCCAACCCCAATGAATGCTCGCCATGGCCCTCGCCGCGCCCCCCGATCTGAGTGATACCGATGTGCCGGTGCAACCGCTGGCGCGTACTTATCCGCGTGGGTTGTTCATTGAGCCGCACGAGCATGTCTGGGGGCAGTTGCTGTATGCGATGAGCGGGGTGATGTGGGTCGAGACCCCGCATGAGGCGCTGGTGGTGCCGCCGCAACGGGCGGTGTGGTTGCCACCCGGGGTGCCGCACGGGATTCGGGTGGTTTCGGACTTGCAGATGCGCAATATCTACCTGCGCCCGGCGCTGGCGGCGACGCTGGAGGCGACGGTGCAGGTGATCGAGGTCGGTGGGTTGCTGCGTGAGTTGATCGTCGGGCTGGTGGAGCAGGGCGACAGCGGTGAGCCGGCCTATTACGACGCATTGGTCGGGCTGGCGCTGCTGGAGCTCAAGCGTGCCCGGCGCTCGCAATTGAAGATCCCGCTGCCCGACGATTCCGACCGGCGTCTGATGAACTTGTGTCAGGCGGTGATGGCGGCGCCGTCGCTGGAGATCCCGTTCGAACAGCACGCGGAAAACGCCGGAGCCAGCGTGCGCACGCTGGCGCGATTGTTCAAGGACAGCCTCGGCATGGGTTTCGCCGAATGGCGGCGGCAGGTGCAGCTGGCGACGGCGGTGGCGGAGTTGATTCAGGGCGTGGCCGTGAGCGCGATTGCCCGCGAGCTGGGTTATTCGCCGAGCAGTTTCAGTGACATGTTCCGCCGGGAACTGGGCGTGGCGCCCTCGCAATTTATGACCACCTGAGCGCAATTCCTGTGGGGGACTGCAGTGAACTCACGCAATTGGCCGAAATTCAGAAGTCCTTGGCCGGCGCCGCTGCCGATCCTTCCCTAGACTCTGCCCATTGTTTTCACGCGGCGGAGCTCCCCCATGAACTACCTGATTTCGCTGGCCATCGGTCTGGGTGTCGGCCTGCTCTATGGTGCGCTGCATTTTCGTTCGCCGGCGCCACCGGCCATCGCCCTGGTGGGGTTGCTCGGCATGCTCGCCGGTGAGCAGTTGTGGCCGCTGGGGCGGCAACTGGTCGCTGGCTGGTTCTCGTGAACTTTCCTTTCTCCCTTCGGTGGATGTCCTCATGAAAGCACTGCAATTCGATAAAACCGGCGACCTGTCCTCCCTGCGTTTGGTCGACGTAGCCACTCCGGTGCCCGGCGCTGACGACGTGCTGGTCGAGATCAAGGCGGCCGGTTTGAACCCCAGCGACGTGAAGAACGTGCTTGGGCGTTTCCCCTACACCACATTGCCGCGGATTCCCGGGCGCGATTTTTCTGGCGTAGTGGTTGCCGGGCCGCAAGCCTTGATCGGTCAGGAGGTGTGGGGCACCGGGCGTGAGCTGGGCTTTTTCGCCGATGGCTCGCACGCGCAGTTCGTCAAACTGCCGGCCAATGGCGTAGCGCACAAACCGTCGCACCTGAGTTTCGCCCAGGCTGCCAGCCTCGGCGTGCCGTACACCACGGCGTGGGATGCGCTGGAACGCAGCCTGGTCAGCGCGCAAACCCGGCTGCTGGTGATCGGCGGCGGTGCGGTGGCGACGGCGGCGTTAGCGCTGGCCAAGGTTCGTGGTGCGCAGATAATGGCAGCGGCGCGGCGGTCGGAGCAGGTCAAGGACTTGCAGGCGCAGGGCTTCCGGACGGTTCAGCTGGATAAGCCCGAAGACCTCGGCGCGCAGGTCAACGCGGTGTACAGCGGTGGTGCCGATGTGATCTTCGACACCACCGGTTTCTGGCTGCCGGCCTCAGTGGCGGCATTGGCACCGTTCGGGCGTATCGCGATCATCGCCGCTCCGGTCGACGGCCATGTGCAGTTGCCAGCGTTGGCGCTGTACCGCAAGGGCGGTTCGGTGGTCGGGATCAATTCGCTGCTGTATGGCGTGCAGGCCTGCGCGGCGATGCTCGAGCAGTTCGGACGGTTCTTCGATGAGGATCGGCTGCCATTGCCGCAAGGTTTGGTGGAGGTGCCGCTGGCGGAAGGGTTGCAGCGCTATGCAGAGATGAATCAGGGCAGTGGCGACAAAACTATCCTTATCCCTTAACGCCACAAAACAACTGTGGGAGCGAGCCTGCTCGCCAAAGCAGCTCGCCATTCAACCAAAGACTGCCTGACCCACCGCCTTCGGGAGCAAGCCCCCTGCCACATTTGAAATGCATGCCCCTGTGGGAGCGGGTTTGCTCGCGAAAGCGGTATTTCATTCAACCAAAAACTGCCTGCCCCACCGCCTTCGGGAGCAAGCCCCCTGCCACAGTTAGAACGCAAGCCCGCGCCCACATTTTTTGCTGCACAGGCTTCAGGATTGCGGGACGCCGTTCTCCCACGCCGACCAGTTTTTCAGGATGTCCTGCACCAGCGGATTACCCGTGCGATAGAGATTCTCCAGCGCCGGCACGAAGCCGCCTTGATCGGCGTATTTGAGCAGGTTATCGACTTCGCTGCCGCCCGGAGCAGGGCGGTCGAAGTCGGAGCCAGCACGCACTACCGCCAGCCGTTGCACGTCCACCAGGCCTTCACGACTGGCGCGCAACAAGGCCTCGTAGGTGGAGTTGTCTTCCTGTTGCGTGGTGCAGTATTCGCCCTTGTTGTCGGTCAGCAGTTTGGTCCAGACCTCGGCGCGTTCGCTCAGGCGTGTGCCGGAGAACCAGGTGTTGCCGGCCAGCGTGTCACAACGGGTGACGACTGGCGGCTGATTGGCCGGGGCTGACGGGTACTTCAGGCGCCACGCGGCGGATTCCTTGCTTTCGCTCAGCTCGATCTGGTGGCTCAGGGCGAAGGCTTTTGCCTGCAATTTCGGGTTGAGTTCGAAGACTTCGGTCTTGTAGTCCAGCGGCGGTTTTTCATTCGGGCCCTTGGTGTTGATACCCAGGTAACCGGTCGGCCAGCTCGACGGTGCGTCGCGCGAATCCAGCTCCCATTGCGTACCGAATTCCACCAGGTAATGTGCCCACGCGGCGGTGCCGATGGTTCCGTGCTTCGGGCTGATGCCGGCGATCCCGGCGATCAGGAAGTAACTTTTGCGCAGATCGAATTTCGGCGACAGGGCCAAGGCCAGCGTCGAGGCTGCGGCGTTGGTCTGGCCCATGCCGGTGGTCAGCAGGCACACCTGCTGGGTGTTGCAGCGGATGGTCGGGTATTCGGCGGACAGGCCCGGCACGCGGATTTCCTGCTTGAGCTCCAGGCGTTCGATCCAGTTTTGTGCCTCGGGGGCGAACATGGTGATCAGCAGCACTTTCGGCTGGATCGGCGCTTCAGCCGCCCACGTGGTGGAAGAGAGCAGGGCCGCAGCGGCCAGGGTCCGACGCGTCATTGCTTGCATGAGAATCTCCTGAATTCAGAACTGGTAGCCGATGCCGGCGTAGTAACCCCAACCGTTGGAGCGCGCGCGGAAATTGCCGTCGCCAAAGTTCAGCTCACTGCCATCCTCCCAGTTGCCGCCGTTGTGGAAATAACGGCCGACCAGGGTGAAGCGCAAGTGGGTGAACGAGTACAGCAGCACGTTGGTCGCCACCGTGGCGTTGGCGGTACGCGCCGGGTTGTCCTTGTGCAGGTCCGAGCCGAAATCGAAGTTGGTGAAGCCGATGTAGGTCAGCGACGCGCCGTTGCTGAACTTGTCGATGGGCACGATGTACTTGAGCTGCGCGCGGTAGCCGTCCCACGAGTATTCATTGCTCGCACCGTAGTTTTCCCACTGGTAGCGCCCGTACAGGTTGGCCGACAGGTTGACCCGCGAGTGGGTGTCGATGTCGGTGCCCAAACCGCTGTACAGGGTGTTGGCGCGGTTCTCCTTGCGGCTGCCGTGATCGTAGATCCAGTCGAACGCCACGTACCATTCCTTGAACGGGCCGATGGCCAGGCTGCGGCCGGCGAGGTAGTCGATGGAGATCCGTGGTTCGTGCTCCATGAACACCGGTGAGCCGTGGTCCCACACGCCTTTGTCGTGGCTGTTGCCGATGTTGAAAATCTTCGGAATGTCGACGTAGCCGTACAGCTCGAACGGGCCCTTGCGCCCGAAGTACTCGTATTCCAGATAGATATCGTCGGCCGGTTGCGGGCCGAAGCTGATGTCCTTGCTGCCGATCAGCGTCAGGTCCTGGTTGTACCAGTCCGACAGATAGGCGCCTTGTTTCGGCGGGCTGGCTTCGGGGCTGAGGCTCTCGCCCTGGGCGGATTCTTCGGGCGCGGCCGGTTGCGCCAGCGCGCTGTGGCTGAGAACTCCGGTAACGCCGGTCAGTAGCAAGGAAACAGCAAACGTGCGCGCAAATGGGGCACGAAGAAGGGAAGCGGCGTGCATTCAAAGTCCTTTTTTGCAGATCGAGGCCCGGGTTCTGCGGGTCTGTACGGTTTTGTTACGAAAAAGCCGTTATAGGCAGGTCGCAAACGTTTGCACAAGGCGTACCAGTTTTCCATGTACACCTATTTCACTGTGGGAGCGGGCTTGTTCGCGACGGCGTCGGGTCAACTGACACATCTTTCATAGATACACCGCTTTCGCGAGCAAGCCCGCTCCCACAGGGGGGGCATCATGAGGTCAAAATTCTGTGTTTGCTGGCCGAAACCCCTGTTCTAGACGGGCCTAGTCTTAAAGTATTAACACCATTTAATCCGTGCTCCATGTCGGGGCGTCTACTAGCTTGTCCACCATGACGCGGTTTTGTGATGACCGTCGCAGTCTTGATTCGCGTGTGGAATAAGCCCGGTTTGCACGCCTTCAAGGAAGAGTTTGGCCACGACAAGGAGTAGCCCGTGGAAGCAAGGTTTGGTGTCGCCCTCGTTTCGCGTTTTTCCCCTCTTTCCCTTGCTGTGCACTTGAGCGTTGCCGGACTGTTGTTTGGCGGCGTCAGCGCACCTGCACTGGCCACGTGCTCCACGGCCGGTTCCACGGTGACCTGTACCGGTGTGCCGAGTCTGCCGCTGTTTCTCAATAATTTTTCCAGCGCCACCAGCGGCCTGACGGTCAACGTCAACTCCGGCGCGCAGATGAACGCGACCCTCGGCGGCCACGTGATGGACCTGACCGGGGTGAACATCAGCCTGAACAACTCCGGCACCCTCGACCCGGCGCTGCTGGGACTGGTCTCGGTGCTGAGCGGCGGTGCCTTCATCGGCACCGGCGCAACGAGTACCGTCAGCGTGCTCAACAATGCCAGCGGGATCATTCGTGGCACCGGCATGCTGCTCGGGCTCAACCTGACCAGCGTTGACGGCCTGGGTATTGCGGTGAACAACGCGGCGGCCGGCACCACCAGCATCACCAACAACGGCACCATCACCTCGACCGGCCTCTCGGTCGGCGGCATCACCCTGGCCGATACTCCGGTGGTCGGCGTCTACGGCGGCTCGCAAGTCAACATGACCAACAGCAGCACCGGCGTCATCAACGGCCGGATCGCGTTCGAGACGTCGGCGGCGGGCAACACCTTCACCAACGCCGGCGCGATCACCGGTGGCGTGTCGATGGGTGCGAGCAGTACCAACACCTTCACCGCGGTGACCGGTTCTTCGGTGCAGGTCGGTGACGGCGTGCAGATCAGCGTCGGCCTCGGCGGCTTGATCGGCATCAACCTGACTTTCGCCCCGACCGGCACCGTCGACGGCGGCGCGGGCGGCACCAACAGCCTGATCCTGCAGAACCCGATCGGGGTCGGTGGTGGCACTACGGGGGTCGGCACGGCGTCCAGCGCGACCTACGTCAACTTCAACAACCTGACCATCAACAGCGGCACCTGGACCTTGCAGGGGCCATTGGTCAGCGGCGCGACCACGCTCAATGGCGGTGTCGCCCAGTTCAACAACAACGCCACGTTCGGCAGCGGTGTCCTCACCTCCAACGGCGGGATTCTGCAAGCCAGCAACGCCGGGTTGAACATCAGCAACCTGATTTCCCTCGGTGCCGGTGGCGTGACCGTGCAAGGTACCAACGCCACCACCCTGAGCGGGGTCATTTCCGGCAGCGGTGGCCTGACCAAGGTCGGTTCCGGACAACTCAACCTCAGCGCCGCCAACACCTACCTGGGCAACACCACGCTCAACGGCGGCACCGTGCAATTGGGCAACAACCTGGCGCTGAGCACCGGTACCCTCAACGTCACCGGCGCGACAACCTTGAGCGCGCCCGGCACGATCAGCCTGAACAATGCCATCAGCCTCGGCGGCACACTGACGGCTGGCGGCACGGGCGCGCTGACCCTCGGCGGCTTGATCACCGGCAGCAGTGGCCTGACCAAGAACGGCAGCGGCAGCCTGACCCTCAGCGGCGCCAACAGCGGTTACACCGGCACCACCACCCTGAGTGCCGGCAGCCTGTTGGTGACCAACAACAACTCGCTGGGCAGCGGCGCGCTGAACACCGCCGTCGGCACCAGCCTCGACAGCACGGCCAACGTCTCGCTGGCCAATAACATCGCAATGACCGGCGCACTCAACGTGCTCGGCAGCAATGCCCTGACCCTGGGCGGCGTGTTGTCCGGCACTGGCGGGATTACCAAATCCGGCAGCGCCAGCCTGACCCTGAGCGGCAACAACACCAACGCTGGCAACACGATCCTCAATGGCGGCAGCCTGTTCGTCGGCAGCAACACCGCGCTGGGGACTGGCGCGTTGAGCGCGGCGGCCGGTACCACACTGGATGCAACCACGGCGGTGACCCTGGCCAATGCCATCGGGCTGGCGGCGGATCTGACCCTCGGCGGTACCCAGGCATTGGGCCTGAGCGGGGTCGTCAGCGGCGCTGGCAACCTGATCAAGAACGGCAGCGCGAGCCTGAGCCTCAGCGGTAACAACACCTTCGCCGGCGGCACCTCGCTCAACGCCGGTACGCTGATTGTCGGCTCCAACACCGCGCTGGGCACCGGCGCCTTGACCACTGCGGCAGGCACCACCCTCGACGCCAGCACTGCGGTGTCGCTGACCAACGGGCTGTCCCTCGGCGGCAACCTGAACATCGGCGGCAGCGCCAACCTGACCCTCGGCGGCGTTGTCAGCGGCAGTGGCGGGCTGACCAAGAACGGTGCGGCCAACCTGATTCTCAATGGCGCCAACACCTTCCTCGGCGCCATCGCGCTGAACGCTGGCACCATCACCGCGGGCGCGAATGCGGCGCTCGGCAGCGGCACCATCACCGTTGGCGGCGTGGCGACCCTCGACAGCAATGCCGCGGTGACCCTGAATAACGACATCATCCTCAATAACAGTCTGGGGATTGGCGGCAGCAACGCGCTGACCCTCGGCGGGGTGATCAGCGGCACCAGCCAACTGGTGAAAAACGGCAACGCCAATCTCACGCTCAACGGCAGCAACACCTACAGCGGCGGCACCACGCTGAATGCCGGCAGCCTGACCATGGGCAACGGCGCCGCACTGGGCACCGGCGACTTGTCGGTGGAAGGCGCGGGCACGCTCAACAGCAGCTCGGCCGTGAGCCTGAACAACAACGTGATTCTCAATGCCAACCTCACCGTTGGCGGCGCCAATGCGCTGACCCTCGGCGGCGTGATCAGTGGCGTCAACGGCCTGGTCAAGACCGGCGCGTCGAGCCTGACTCTGAACGGCAATAACACTTACACCGGTACCACGGCGCTGACGGCTGGTTCGTTGATCGTTGGCTCCAACACCGCGCTGGGGACTGGCGCCCTGAACGCCTCGAACGGCACCACGCTGGATGCCGGTGCAGCCGCGACACTGGCCAACAACGTCAACCTCGGCGGCACCCTGACCGTCGGCGGCACGAATGCGCTGACCCTCGGCGGCGTGGTCGCCGGCATTGGTGGCCTGATCAAGAACGGTGCCGCCGACCTGACCCTCAACGGCGCCAACAGCTATTTCGGCAACACCGCACTGAACACCGGCAAATTGATCGTCGGCAGCAACACCGCGCTGGGCGCCGGTACGCTGAACGCGGCGGCCAACACTACGCTGGACGCCAACACGGCGGTCAGCCTGAACAACGCGGTGGGCCTGGCCGGGGCGCTGAACGTCGGCGGCACGGCGGACCTGACCCTGAGCGGTCTGGTCAGCGGCGCTGGCAGCCTGGTGAAAAACGGCACGGCCAATCTGATTCTCAACGCGGCCAACAACTACCTCGGTGGCACCACGCTGAACGCCGGCACCCTGACCGTCGGCAACAGTCTGGCACTGGGTAACGGAGCGCTGACCGTTGGCGGAGCAGCCACGCTGGACAGTAACTCGCCACTGGTGAACCTCGGCAATGCGCTGACCCTTAATGCCGCACTCACCGTCGGCGGCACGCAGGACCTTGCGCTTGGCAATGTGGTCAGTGGCGCTGGCAGCCTGATCAAAAACGGCGCGGCCAATTTGTCTCTCAACGCCAACAACACGTTCAGCGGCGGCACTACCCTCAATGCCGGTACGCTGACCCTGGGCAATGCCAATGGCCTTGGCAGTGGCAGCTTGATCGTCGGCGGCGCGGCGACGCTGGATAACAGCGCCTCGTTCGGCATCGGTAACGCGATTACGCTGAATGCCGGGCTGACCGTCGCAGGCAACAACGACCTGAGCCTCAACGGCATCATCGACGGCGCTGGCAGCCTGACCAAAAACGGTCTGTCGGACCTGACCCTGGCCGGTAACAACACCTTTACCGGTGCACTGAACATCGTTTCCGGCAGCGTCACCACCCTCAACACCAATGCGCTGGGCGCGACTTCCGGCGTCAATATCAGTGCCGGTGCCGGCCTGAATCTGGGCAGCGATGCCAGCCTCGGCGCGCTGACCGGCAGCGGCAGTGTGCAATTGACCGGCAGCAACACGTTGACCGTCGGTGGCGGCAACGTCACCAGCACGTTTGACGGTGATCTCAGTGGCAGCGGCGGCCTGGTCAAAGTTGGCACCGGCACGTTGAATCTCACCGGAATCAACGGCATCACCGGCAACACCGCAATCAACGGCGGTACGGTGGACCTCAGCGGTTCGCTGGCCAGCGCGCAGCTCAACGTCAATACCGGCGGTACCCTGACCGGTACCGGCTCGGCGATCGGTGCGGTGAATATCAACAGTGGCGGCCATCTGGCGCTGTCGGCGGGCAACACCTTGTCGGCGAGTGTGCTGACCCTCGGTGCGGGCAGCAACGTCGATGTGGCGCTGGCGACACCGTCGACCACCTCGCTGATGAACATCGGTGGCAACCTCACGCTCAACGGTAATCTCAACGTCACTGATGCCGGTGGTTTCGGTGTCGGTGTGTATCGCCTGTTCAACTACACCGGCAGCCTGACCGACCTGGGGCTGGACGTCGCCAGCGTGCCGGTCGGTTACGCGCTGGGCGATCTGGTGGTGCAAACCGGCGTGGCCAACCAGATCAACATTCAAGTGTCAGCGCCGAACAGCAACATCCGTTACTGGGACGGCAGCCAGACCATCGCCAACGGCGTGGTCGATGGTGGCAGCGGTACCTGGAACGCGGTCGGCACCAACTGGACCGATGCCAACGGTCTGGTCAACCAGCCATGGGCCGGTGACTTCGCGGTATTCCAGGGCGCCGCCGGCACCGTGACGGTGAATGGCACGCAACTGTTCACCGGCCTGCAGTTCGTCACCGACGGCTACAACCTGGTCAACGGTGCGGCAGGGCAACTGACGGCGGTCAACGGCACCGGCGGGACCACGGCGGTGCGGGTTGATCCGGGCGTGACCGGCACCATCGGCGTCAACATCGATGGCAGCGGCATCCTCAATAAACTCGACGCCGGCACCCTGGTGCTCAATGGCGCCAACACCTACAGCGGCGGCACGCAACTGGACGGCGGCCAGATCATTGTCGGCAGCAACACTGCGCTGGGCAGTGGTGCACTGACCGCCAACGCTGGTACACAACTGGACAGCAACACCGCCGTGACCCTCGGCAACGCCGCCACGCTCAACGGCAACCTGACCGTGGTCGGCAGCAATGCGCTGACCCTCAACGGCGTGATCAGTGGTACCGGCGGGCTGATCAAAAATGGCGCGGCGAACCTGACCCTCGGCGGCAATAACGCCTTCCTCGGCCCGGTGGTCCTGAACGCCGGCGGGCTGATTCTGGCGTCGAACTCGGCGCTGGGCTCAGGCACGCTGAACGCAGCAGGGGGCACCACGCTGGATGCCGCCACCGCGGTTTCGCTGAACAACGCAGTCAACCTCGCCGGCAATCTTGGCATCGGCGGCACGGCGGATCTGACGCTGGCCGGCACGGTCAATGGTGCTGGCAGCCTGAGTAAAAACGGCGCGGCCAACCTGACCCTGAGCGGCAACAACAACTTCCTCGGCGGCGTGACTCTGAACGCCGGCACCCTGACCGCAGGCAGCAACTCGGCGCTGGGCCTGGGCAACCTGACCGTGGCCGGCGCTTCGGCGCTGGACAGCAACAGTGCGCTGAGTCTGGGCAACAACGTGGTGCTCAACGCCAACCTGAGCAACACCGGCAGCAACAACCTGACCCTCGCGGGCGTGATCAGTGGTACGGGTGGTTTGCTCAAGAACGGCGCATCGAACCTGACCCTCAACGGTATCAACACCTATACCGGTGGCACCACCCTCAACGCCGGTACGCTGACCCTCGGCACTGGCGCCTCTGTGGGCAGCGGTGCGCTGACCGTGGCCGGGGCATCGAGCCTCGACAACAGCGCGCCGCTGGTGCTGGCGAACAACCTCAACCTAAATGCCAACCTGAGTCTGGCCGGCAACAACAACCTGACCCTCGGCGGCGTGATTGCCGGGGCGGGCATTCTGACCAAAAACGGTCTGGCCGACGTCACCCTGAGCGGCAACAACACTTTCAGCGGTACCTTCGATGTGCTCTCCGGCAGCCTGACCACCCTCAGCGGCACGGCACTGGGCAACGACGCCACCGTCAATCTCGCTGGCGGCGCGGCACTGAACCTCGGCGCTTCGGGCAGCCTCGCCAGCCTGACTGGCAGCGGTACCGCGCTGGTCGGTACCGGCAACACCCTGACCCTGGGCGGCAACAATGTCAGCAGCACCTTCGCCGGCATCCTCAGCGGTGACGGCGGGCTGAGCAAACTCGGCACGGGCACCCTGACCCTCAGCGGTACCAGCGACCTGACCGGCGACACCAACGTCAACGCCGGCACCTTGCAGGTCAATGGTTCACTGGCCAGCGGTAACGTGTTGGTCAACAGTGGCGGCACCCTCGGCGGCAGCGGCACCTTGACCGGTGCGGTGACGGTGGCCGATGGCGGGCATCTGGCGGGCGCGACCGGCAGTACTCTGTCGGTGGATTCGCTGGTGCTTAACGGCAACTCGAACTTCGATGTCGGCCTCGGCGCTCCGGTCTCCGGTGGCGGTAATGCGCTGGTCAATGTCGGCGGCAACCTGACCCTCGACGGCACTCTCAACGTCAGCGACATCGGTGGTTTTGGCAGCGGCGTGTATCGCCTGATCAACTACACCGGTGGCCTGACCGACAACGGCATGCTGATCGGCACGGTGCCGGGCAGCGTCACTCCGGGCGATCTGACCCTGCAAACCGCGCTGGCCAACGAGATCAACCTGCTGGTCACCGCACCGGGCGTCACCGTGCAGTTCTGGGATGGCAACCAACTGGTGGCCAACGGTTCGGTCGATGGCGGCAGTGGCACCTGGGGCACCGGCACCACCAACTGGACCGACGTCAACGGCACCACCAATCAGGCCTGGACCAACAACTTCGCGGTGTTCCAGGGCGCGCCGGGCACGGTCACCGTCAACGGTGCACAAACCATCACCGGCCTGCAGTTCGTCACCGATGGCTACAGCCTGCAGAACGGCACGGCGGGAGCGCTGAACCTGGTCAATGGCTCGCTGGGCAACGCTACGGTGCGGGTCGATCCGAACGCCACCGCAACCCTCGGCGTAGCGCTCAACGGCGCCGGTACCCTGGGCAAATACGACAGCGGCACGCTGGTGCTCAACGCCGCCAACGGCTACACCGGCGGCACCGCACTCAACGGCGGCAAGATCATCGTGGGCAATAACTCGGCGCTCGGTACCGGCGTGTTGACCGCTGCGGACGGCACGGCGCTGGACAGCAACGCGGCGGTCAGCCTCGCCAACAATGTGGTGCTCAATGGTGGCCTGAGCGTCGCCGGCAGCAACGCCTTGACCCTCGACGGCGTAGTCAGCGGAGCGGGCAGCCTGATCAAGACTGGCGCATCGAGCCTGACCCTCAACGGCAGCAACACCTACAGCGGCGGCACTCAGCTCGCTGGCGGCACGCTGGTGCTGGGTAACAACAGCGCAATCAGCAGCGGCGCACTGAGCGTGACCGGCAACGGCACCCTCGACAGCACTTCGACGCTGCAACTGGCGAATGCCGTCAACCTCGGTGCGCAACTGACCCTGGCCGGCAACCAGAACACCACGCTGCTCGGCGCCGTCACTGGCACCGGCAGCCTGGTGAAAAACGGTAGCGGCGATCTGCTGCTCAGCGGCGCCAACGCTTACAGCGGCGGGACCACGCTGAACGGCGGCAGTACCACTGGCGACACCAGCAGCCTGCAAGGCGCCATCGTCAACAATGCGGCGCTGACCTTCGCGCAGAACGCCGATGGCAGCTACACCGGTAACCTCACCGGCGCGGGCACGCTGAACAAAACCAGCACCGGCCAGCTGTTGCTGACTGGCAACAACACCTTCACCGGCGACACCTCGGTGCAGGCCGGCAACCTGATCGTCAACGGCGTGCTCAACAGCGCCAACGTCAACGTCGCCAGCGGCGCGAAAGTCGGCGGCAGCGGGCAACTGGGCGGCAACGTGCAACTGGCCAGCGGTGCAACGCTGACGGGTGGCGGCGCGGCCACACCGTTGTCGGTCGGTGCGCTGGCACTGTCCTCGGGCACCAATCTGGACTTCAGCCTCGGCTCGGCCGCCAGCTCTACCACGGTGGTCAATGTCGCCGGCAACCTGACCCTCGACGGTACGCTGAACATCAGCAACGCCGGCGGCTTCGGTACCGGGGTCTATCAACTGTTCCGTTACGGCGGCAGCCTGACCGACAACGGTCTGGTCTACGGTAGCCTGCCGGTGTCGGCGGCCAACCTGACCCTGCAAACCGCGATTGCCAATCAGATCAACCTGTTGGTACAGGGCACTCCGGGCGAAGTGCAGTTCTGGAACGGCGGCACCACCAACCCTGACGGCAGCATCGGCGGCGGCAGTGGCGTGTGGGGCCCGGGGACCAACTGGACCGATCCGAGCGGCACTCAGGCGTTGGCGTCCAATGGTCAGTTCGCGGTGTTCGGCGGCCAGCCAGGTGTCGTTACCGTGCAGAGCAATCAGAACTTCACCGGCCTGCAGTTCCTCGCCGGTGGTTACAGCCTGGTGCCGGGGGCGGGCGGTACGCTGACGCCGGTCAATGGTGCGGACGGTACGCTTGCACCGGTGCGGGTGAATGCCGGCGCCAGCGCCGAAATCGATGTGCCGCTGATCGGCACCGGTGGTATCGAGAAACTTGACTCCGGCACCCTGATCCTCACAGGCGCCAACACCTACAGCGGTGGCACCACAGTCAGCGGCGGTACGCTGATCGGTAACACCACCAGCCTGCAAGGCAACATCGCCGACAACGCCTCGCTGGTGTTCCAGCAGAATGCCAATGGCCAGTTCAATGGCGTCCTCAGCGGTATCGGCGCGCTGGCCAAACGCGGTGCGGGCAGCTTGTTGCTGACCGGTAATCAGCCGTTCAGCGGCACCGTGTCCGTCGATCAAGGCGTGCTGCAAGTCGGCAGCCGTGCAGCCCGGGCTTCGCTGGGTGGGCAGGTCACCGTCGCCAACGGCGCAGGCCTCAGCGGCAACGGCAGCGTCGGTTCGGTGGTCAACCACGGTGTGGTGGCTTCCGGTGGCACCGACGGGACCTTGAGCGTGGCCGGTAACCTGACCAACGCCAGTGATGGTGTGCTGGCGCTGACAGTCAGTTCGCCAACCGCCACGCCGCTGGCAGTGGGTGGCACGGCCGCCCTGGGCGGTGGTCTGGCGGTCAACAGCCTTGCGCCGTTCACCGGCAACACCACTTACTCGTTGATCACCGCGGGTGGCGGTGTGTCCGGCACCTTCAGTGCGGCCGATCTGCCGCAGTACGCGTTCCTCGACAGCTCGCTGGTCTACGCTGCCGATTCGGTCACCCTGGCCGTGAGTCGCAACGGCAACTCGTTCGCCGACGTCGCGGCCACCGGTAACCAGCGCGGCACCGCCACGGCTCTGACCAACAACGGAGCGGCCGGCGCGGCGCTGCAGAACCAGATCGTCAACCTCAGCGTGGCCGGTGCGCGTAATGCTTTCGACAGCCTGTCCGGCGAAATCCACGCCAGCACCGCCAGCGCCATGCTTGAGGATTCGCGCTTCATCCGTGAAGCGGTCAATGACCGCATGCGCCAACCATCGTGCAGCGCCTCGGACGACCCACGCAGAACGCTGGCGCCGAGCGACACGCAACTGAGCAGCAACGGTTGCCACGATGAAATGGTCGGCTGGATTCGGGCCATCGGTGCCTGGGGTGACATGGGTGGCGACAGCAACACGGCGAAAGTCGATCGCAACCTCGGCGGTTTCATGCTCGGTACCGACAAGGCGCTTGATGACACCTGGCGCGCAGGGATGGCGGCCGGCTACACCCGCAGCAACCTCAACGCACATGACCGCAACTCCGATGCCAAGGTCGACACCTACCACCTGGCGGGTTATCTGAACTCGCAGTTCGATGCACTGGCCGTGCGCCTCGGCGCGGCTTACAGCTGGCACAGCATCGAGACCAAACGCGATGTCAGCGTCGGCAGCTACAACGATCGCCTGAAGGCCGATTACGACGCGCGCAGTGCTCAGGTGTTCGGTGAAGTGGGCTACGCGATCAGCGCCGCCGGGGTTGCCATCGAACCGTTCGCAGGGCTTGCCTACGTCAACTACGACAGCGACACCGCCAAGGAAAAAGGCGGAGTGGGGCGCCTGAAGGCCGACGCCGATCAGGACATCACCTATTCGACCCTCGGGGTACGCGTCGGCAAGTTGGTGACCCTGGCCAACGGCAGCCAACTGACGCCACGTGCCGCCATCGGCTGGCGTCATGCCTACGGCGACACCAAACCAGACGCTGATCTGACCTTCATCGACGGCGGCGCCTCGTTCAGCACCCAGGGCGTGCCGATTGCCAAGGACAGCGCACTGCTCGAAGCCGGCATCGACTTCCAGGTCACCCCGACCGGCAAGCTGGGCATCGGTTACTCGGGCCAGGTGTCGAGCGACAACAACGACAGCGCGTTCAACATCAGCTTCAGTCAAAGCTTCTGAATCATGGTCGAAGCACTTTAGCCGCCCGAAAGGGCGGTTTTTTTGTGCCTGCGCAGAGTCTCCGGCCGTGAAGCCGCGGCGACCAGTCGAAAGCTTTCGCGAGCAAGCCCGCTCCCACAGGGGATCTTCAGTGAAAGCAGGATTTGTGAATGGCTGCGATCAAATGTGGGAGCGGGCTTGCTCGCGAAGGGGGCCGGACATTCTGCGCAAAAAACAGCCGCCTTGCGCTCTGCTAGAATCCGCCCCATCAACTGCCAGAGACTCTCCCATGAGCGAGCCGATTCGTCTGACCCAATACAGCCACGGTGCCGGTTGTGGCTGCAAGATTTCCCCGCAGGTGCTGGAAGTGATTCTGGCCGGTAGCGGTGCGCAAAACCTCGATCCGAAACTGTGGGTCGGCAATGCCTCGCGTGATGACGCGGCGGTATACGAAATCGATGCCGAGCGCGGTGTGGTGTCGACCACGGACTTCTTCATGCCAATTGTCGACGATCCGTACGACTTCGGCCGGATTGCCGCGACCAACGCAATCAGCGACATCTATGCGATGGGCGGTGATCCGTTGATGGCGATTGCGATCCTCGGCTGGCCGGTCAATGTGCTGGCGCCGGAAGTGGCGCGGGAAGTGATTCGTGGCGGACGTGCGGTGTGTGACGCTGCCGGCATTCCGCTGGCCGGTGGACACTCGATCGATGCGCCGGAGCCAATCTTCGGTCTGGCCGTGACCGGACTGGTCGAAAAGCTCCACATGAAGCGTAACGACACCGCCACGGCCGGTTGCCTGCTGTACCTGACCAAGCCACTGGGTATCGGCATTCTCACCACCGCCGAGAAGAAGGGCAAATTGCGCCCCGACGATGTCGGCGTGGCCCGCGACTGGATGTGCACCCTGAACAAACCCGGCAGCCGCTTCGGCAAACTCACCGGTGTTACCGCGATGACCGACGTCACCGGTTTCGGCCTGCTCGGGCATCTGGTGGAAATGGCCGACGGCAGCCATCTGACCGCGCGTATCGGCTACAACCACGTGCCGCGTCTGGACAGCGTCGAGTATTACCTCGAACAGGGCTGCGTGCCCGGCGGTACCTTGCGCAACTTCGACAGCTATTCAAGCAAGCTTGGCCGTTTGCAGGAGCTGCACAAGCGTGTGCTGTGCGATCCGCAGACCAGCGGCGGCCTGCTGATCGCGGTCACCCCGGAAGGCAACGCCGAGTTCCTCGCGGTGGCCGCCGAACTGGGCCTGAACCTGGCGCCGATCGGCGAGCTGGTCGAGCGACAGACCCACGCAGTCGAGGTGATTTGATGTCACGCGACTGCATTGACTACCGCGATATTTTCCTCAACGAACGGCCGCTGATGGATGCCCGTGCGCCGGTCGAGTTTGCCCACGGCGCATTTCCCGGCGTGGTCAACTTGCCGCTGATGAACGACCGCGAGCGTGAGCAGGTAGGGACCTGCTACAAGCAGCATGGGCAACAAGCTGCCATCGCTCTGGGTGAGCGGCTGGTGTCTGCCGAGGTCAGGGAACAGCGCATTCAAGGCTGGGTCGAGTTTGCTCGTGCCCATCCTGACGGCTACCTGTATTGCTTTCGTGGCGGCCTGCGCTCGCAGATCGTTCAGCAGTGGATCAAGGAAGAGGGCGGGATTGATTACCCGCGAGTCGGCGGTGGCTACAAAGCCATGCGTACGTTCCTGCTGGAAACCGTTGATCAGGCTGTGGCCGAGTGCGACCTGGTCTTGCTGGGTGGCATGACCGGTACCGGCAAGACCGAAGTGCTGGTGCAGTTGAGCAATGGCCTGGATCTGGAGGGGCACGCCAATCATCGGGGATCGAGTTTCGGCAAACGTGCGACCGGCCAACCGGGCAACATCGATTTTGAGAACCGTCTCGCCGTTGATGTGCTGAAAAAACGCGCCGGCGGCATCCAACAGTTTGTGCTGGAAGACGAGAGTCGGGTGGTCGGCAGTTGCGCCTTGCCATTGCCACTGTACCGCGCAATGCAAGTGGCCCCGATGGTCTGGCTGGAAGACAGCCTGGAGCGTCGAGTCGAGCGGATCCTGCAGGATTATGTGATCGACCTGCACGCCGAGTTCGTCACCGTGCATGGCGAGCAGGGCTATGCGCTGTATGCCGAACGCTTGATTGCGAGTTTGAACAATATTCAACGCCGGCTGGGTGGCGAACGCCATCAGCGGATGTTCCTGCAGATGGAAGAGGCCCTGGCCGAGCAGGCGCGTAGCGGTTCGGTCGAGATGTTCCGTGACTGGATCAGTGTGTTGCTGCGCGAGTATTACGACCCGATGTATGCGTTCCAGCGCGAGAAGAAGGGTGGGCGGATCGAGTTTGCCGGGGAGCGCGAGGCGGTGCTTGAGTACCTGCGCGAGCGGCTGAATCAGCGGGTTTGAGGGTGATCTTGCGGGCCTATTCGCGAGCAAGCCCGCTCCCACATTGGATCTTCACTCGGCTGACATTGTGTGCCTGACGCAGATCCCCTGTGGGAGCGGGCTTGCTCCCGAAAGGGCCGGCACAGGCACCGCAGACATCAAGTCGGGCAAGTCACCTTGCCGTTATCCAGCCCCTGCTTGTAGCAGTAGCTCTGCAAACTCCCACATCGGATCTTCACGGGGCTGACATTGTGTGCCTGACGCAGATCCCCTGTGGGAGCGGGCTTGCTCGCGAAAGGGCCGGCACAGGCACCGCAGACATCAAGTCGGGCAAGTCACTTTGCCGTTATCCAGCCCCTGCTTGTAGCAGTAGCTCTGCAAACTCCCACATCGGATCTTCACGGGGCTGACATTGTGTGCCTGACGCAGATCCCCTGTGGGAGCGGGCTTGCTCGCGAAAGGGCCGGCACAGGCACCGCAGACATCAAGTCGGGCAAGTCACTTTGCCGTTATCCAGCCCCTGCTTGTAGCTGTGGCTCTGCAAACTGGCCTTGCCGTTGTGCCAGGTCAGGGTCAGTACGTACAGCGAATCGAAGTCGCCGGCCGCCCAGTCTTCGGTGATGGATTGCTTCTCGCCAACCGCGTTGCCCGCGACCTTGTTGATCAGCTCCGGCAGATAACCGTGGGACCACGCGGTGTAGATCGTTGAGTTGTGGTATTTGTCTTCGGTCAGTTCACGCGCCAGGTCGCTGGTGTCGTTGGCGGAGTACTCGATGTTCACCGGCAGGCCGAGCTTGATCGCGGCGGGGCTGATGGTCATCAGCGGGCGGATGTAGCTGTAGGAATTGTCCAGCTCACCTTCCTCGACATTACGCGTCGGGTTGGCGGCGAACACATAATCGGCCTTGCCGAATTTTTCCGGCAGCAGGGTCGAGAGTTCGATCGCGCGGTTCAGCCCTTGGCAGTTGAGCTGGCCGAGCCCACCGGCAGGTTTTTCCGCGTGGCGCAGAAAGATCAGGGTCTGGGTGCCGTCCACCGGTTGTGCGCGAATCTGGCTCGATTCCAGCGACAACGTCAGCGCACTCACCGCCAGCAGGGAGGGCAAGGCCACATAGGCGCGATGTTTGAAGCGTTTGGCGAATCTCATGAGGTTCGTCATTGAATAAAAGGTTCTTCAGCAAATTTGGTTAAGGCTGACAAACCCTTGCGCCTCGGGCTCCCAGCACCGGGCGTTCTCCATGTCGTGTGTCGCGCTTCCTTTGCGAAAGGCATAGCTCAGAGTCCCCTGAGGCCGATTTGGTTCGATTCGCGCCGGTGCGCCGCACTCTAACGGCAACGATGAGCGACTGGTGGCAGAGGTTAACCACAGGATGTTGCGGATTTAAGTACGGGACGTTTCCGGCCAGCAAAGAACCCGAGCTGGAGCGGCCGGTCATGGATTATGCTCAGGCCTTTAATTTGTGACTGGATGCTTCCCATGACCGATCTGTCCGCGTTCCCGATCACCCACAAATGGCCGGCGCAGTACCCTGACTGGATTCAGCTCTATTCCCTGCCGACCCCCAACGGCGTCAAGGTCTCGATCATGCTCGAAGAGATCGGCCTGCCGTACGAGCCGCACCGCGTGGGCTTCGACACGCAGGACCAGATGTCCCCCGAGTTCCTGTCGCTGAACCCCAACAACAAGATTCCGGCGATCCTCGACCCCCACGGCCCCGAGGACCAACCGCTGCCGCTGTTCGAGTCCGGCGCAATCCTGATCTACCTCGCCGACAAGAGCGGCCAGTTGCTGGCGCAGGAAGGTGCGCTGCGTTACGAAACCATTCAGTGGCTGATGTGGCAGATGGGCGGTATCGGCCCGATGTTCGGTCAGCTCGGTTTCTTCAACAAATTCGCCGGCAAGGACTACGAGGACAAGCGTCCGCGTGACCGCTACGTCGAGGAGAGCAAACGCCTGCTCAACGTGCTCGACAAACGCCTGGAAGGTCGCGACTGGATCATGGGCGAGCGCTACACCATCGCCGACATCGCCACGTTCCCGTGGGTGCGCAACCTGATCGGGTTCTACGAGGCCGGGGATCTGGTCGGGATCAATGATTTCCCCAACGTCACCCGGGTGCTGGAGCGCTTTGTGGCGCGCCCGGCGGTCATTCGAGGCCTGACCATTCCTTCCTGATTTGCGCATGACCCCCTGTAGGAATGAGCCTGCTCGCGATGGCGTCGTGTCAGCCAACATGGATGTCGACTGATACACCGTCATCGCGAGCAGGCTCACTCCTACAGGAAAACGTGTGCTGGCTGAAAGATTATTGCGCTCCCGGTAATGCACTCTTGATTGATCCAGGTTTGTACCTGCGCCCACCGAAGGCATAAGCTTCGCCCCCTACGACTTTTGTCTCATCTGCCGTTTTCAGGAAGCACCATGTCCAGCCAGTTCCCCGAAGCACGTCCCCGCCGTCTGCGCCGCAATGCGAGCCTGCGCAGTCTGTTCCAGGAAACCGAGTTCAGCCTGAATGATCTGGTGCTGCCGATTTTCGTCGAAGAAGAAATCGACGACTTCGTGCCGATCAAGAGCATGCCGGGGGTGATGCGTATTCCCGAGCGCAAGCTGGCCAGCGAGATCGAGCGCTATGCCCGTGCCGGCATCAAGTCGGTGATGACCTTCGGCGTGTCCCATCACCTGGACGCCAACGGCAGCGACACCTGGCGCGAAAACGGCCTGGTCTCGCGCATGTCGCGCATTGCCAAGGACGCGGTGCCGGAAATGATCGTGATGTCCGACACCTGCTTCTGCGAATACACCGATCACGGCCATTGCGGCGTGATGCACAACCATGAAGTCGACAACGACCAGACCCTGATCAACCTCGGCAAACAGGCAGTAGCCGCTGCCCGTGCCGGTGCTGATGTGATCGCGCCATCGGCGGCGATGGACGGCCAGGTGCGGGCGATTCGCCGGGCGCTGGATGACGCAGGTTTCACGCAGATTCCGATCATGGCCTATTCGACCAAGTTCGCCTCGGCGCTGTATGGCCCGTTCCGCGAAGCCGGCGGCAGCGCGCTCAAGGGCGACCGCAAAAGCTATCAGATGAACCCGATGAACCGCCGCGAAGCCTTGCGTGAATCGCTGCTGGATGAGCAGGAAGGTGCCGACGCGCTGATGGTCAAACCGGCCGGTGCGTACCTCGACATCATCCGCGACATTCGTGAAGCCTCGAACCTGCCGCTGTCGGCGTACCAGGTCAGCGGTGAGTACGCGATGATCAAGTTCGGCGCGCAGGCCGGTGCGATCGACGAGGATCGTGTGGTGCGTGAAAGCCTGGGCGCGATCAAGCGCGCGGGTGCGGACCTGATCTTCACCTATTTTGCGATGGATCTGGCATTGGCCGGGATCTGAACCCCAGCGCATAGCCCCTGTAGGAGTGAGCCTGCTCGCGATAGCGGTGTATCAGTCACAGCATTTTTGACTGACACACCGCTATCGCGAGCAGGCTCACTCCTACAGTTTTTTGTGCTGTGTCAGGGGCAGTTGAAGTAGGGTCGGATCCCGTGATCGCGGAAATACCGTTCGATCACCTTCGGATCAGCACTGTTATCGGCAATTGCCA
Organism: Pseudomonas sp. P8_229; assembly: GCF_034008635.1. Classification (NCBI taxonomy): domain Bacteria; kingdom Pseudomonadati; phylum Pseudomonadota; class Gammaproteobacteria; order Pseudomonadales; family Pseudomonadaceae; genus Pseudomonas; species Pseudomonas sp. P8_229. Next base: position 5,195,919 of record NZ_CP125378.1, read on the forward strand.
CATAAGTATCCGGGCGCAACAAATAAAACCCGTTACGCCCCAACCCCGCCGTTTCAAACGCCGGTCGCCAGTCGAACACGTGCAGCGGCAGATGGTGTTCATTGCACCAGGCGATCATCTCGTCGCTGGTGTCGCCGTACACATGCACCTGCCAGCAGGGCTGCCGCAGCGGCTCGTAATTATCGCCCTCACCATCATGCGCCCACGGCAAGCGGTCGCCGCCGTGCACGTGGCCGGCGCTGCCCTGGCTCAGCGGCATGCCGCGATAGTTGAGGGTGACTTGCGAGACGGTGCGAAACAGGAACTCGCGGCTGGCCTCGAACGTGGCCATTTTCGGGATCAGAAACGGTGCCAGGCGCGTGCGCAGCAGGTCGGCGATGCGCCCCTCGGCGGTGACGAAGGTGAACACCTTGTCGGTGGTCGAGACCAGTCGGCGGGCGAAGGCGATGCGTTCGGTTTCGTAGCTGTCGAGCAGTTGCGCCGTGGCGCTGCCGTCGAGCACGGCGGCGAGTTTCCACGCCAGGTTGATCGCATCGCCGATGCCGGTGTTCATGCCCTGGCCACCGGCGGGGCTGTGCACGTGCGCGGCATCGCCGAGCAGAAACGCCCGGCCACTGCGAAAGTGCTCGGCCACGCGGTGATGCACGCGGTAGGTGGAGAACCAGTTGACCTCGTCGATGTGCACTTTCAGGTGTTCGATGGCGCGGCTGCTGACGTCGGCAAACTGCAGGGTTTCGGCGTGATCGGCGCGTTCGTCGCGCACCGTGCCGATCAGCCGTGCCCGGCCTTCGCCGGCTAGCGGGAATACCGCGAGAAAATCCGCTTCGTCCAGATCCAGGTGCAGTTCACCATTGAGCGCCGGGCCGCTGGCCTGGACATCCGCGACGTAGAAAATCTGCTGATAGGTGCCGCCGGGAAAACCGGTGTCGAGGGTTTTGCGCACCACCGAGCGCGCGCCGTCGCAGCCAGCCAGAAAGCACGCCTGGCAGACTTCCTGTTGCCCGTCCGGTAAACGCAGATGCGCCGTGAGGCCGTCAGCGGTTTCTTCGAAGCTCTCAAGTTCGGTGTTGCGCTCAACCACCACGCCATAGTCTTCGAGGCGTTCGAGCAGCAGCCGTTCGTGTTGGTCCTGAGGGAATATTTCGATGAACGAGTAGGGCGTCAGGCCTTCGCCGATGCGCGTGAGCGGCAACTGTGCGACCGGTTTGCCCTTGACCCAGAAATTCGCTGCGGCGACCTTGTGACCGTTGCGCACCACGGTGTCAGCCAGGTCCAGCTGCCGGTACAACTCCAGGGTCCGCGCCTGCACCGCCAGCGCCCGCGAGGTGGTGCCGGGGGCGGAGGTCTTGTCGAGGATGCGCACGCGCACGCCCAGTTTGCTCAGCCACAGAGCCAGCACCAGACCGGTCGGGCCGGCGCCGATGATCAGTACGTCGCTGCGGTTCATGGGCCTGTCCTCCGTTTGCTGTGCAGCAAGTATGGATCAGCAGGGCGGGGCGGCCAGTTTGTCAGCCAGACGGAAAAAGGCCCCGCAGCGGTGGAGCTGCGGGGCCTTTTTCATTTTTGGCTGAGATTCTGTGGCGAGGGAGCTTGCTCCCGCTGGACTGCCTGGCAATCCGCTTCTATCCAGGAAGCGGGGGCCGCTTCGCGACTCTGCGGGAGCAAGCTCCCTTGCTACAAAGATCCCGGTCTTCATGGGAACAGTGTTTCGTTGCTGCAGTCCTAGCCTGCGCCACACCTTTGATCGTATGGTGAACCCGGCTCACCGCATGCCAAGGAGCGCTATGCACACCCCTCGATTACTGATCACCCTCGCCGCGCTGCTGGTGCTCGCCGGTTGCGCCGGCCAGCGCAATCAAGAGCCAGCGCCGCGCACACCCGCCGAAGTGAAGGCGGAGATCGTGCGGCTGATGCCGGCAAAAGTGCCTGACCGTCAGGGCTGGGCCACTGATATCTACGCCGCGTTCGCCGCGCAGGACATCAGTCCGACCACGCAAAACCTGTGTTCGGTGCTGGCCGTGGCCGAGCAGGAATCGACGTTTCAGGTCGACCCGACGGTGCCGGGCCTGGGCAAGATCGCCCGCGACGAAATCGACCGCCGCGCCGGCAAGGCGCACATCCCCGGAATGCTGGTCAGCGCCGCCCTGGCCGTGCGTTCGCCCACCGGCAAAACCTACAGCGAACGCCTGAGCGCTGCGCGCAGCGAGAAAGAGTTGAGTGCGATCTTCGACGATTTCATTGGCATGGTGCCGATGGGGCGCACCTTGTTCGGTGGCTTCAACCCGGTGCACACCGCCGGCCCAATGCAGGTCAGCATCGAATTTGCCGAGCAGCATGCCAAGGCTTACCCGTATCCGCTCAACGGTACGATCCGCCACGAAGTGTTCACCCGTCGTGGCGGCATGTACTTCGGCATTGCCCATTTGCTCGGCTATCCGGTGAGTTACCGCGAACCGCTGTACCGTTTTGCCGACTTCAATGCCGGTTGGTACGCCAGCCGCAATGCGGCGTTTCAGAACGCGGTCAGCCGTGCCTCGGGAATCCCGTTGGCGCTGGATGGCGACTTGATTCGCTACGACTCGATCATGCCCGGCAGCACCGAGCTGGCGGTGCGCACCCTCGGCAAGTCGCTGGGCATGCGCAACCCGACCATCCGCGATCAACTGGAACAGGGCAAGACCCTGGAATTCGAAGAAACCAGACTTTATCGACGGGTGTTCGAACTGGCCGAGCAGGCCGAAGGCAAGACCTTGCCGCGCGCGGTGTTGCCGGGGATCGTGCTGCAGAGCCCGAAAATCACCCGCAAACTGACCACCGCGTGGTTTGCCAAACGGGTGGATGAGCGCTACAAGCGCTGCATGGCCAAGGGTTGAGCCTGCCGTTGGCGGCGAAGCAGCTACAGTTGACCCTGAAGACCGCGCACACAAGTGAAAGGGGGGCGTCATGTATCAACTTTACGGGCACAGAAACTCGGGCGCAGCGGCCATCGAAGCGGCGCTGGAGTTGTGCCAGATCGCGTACCGCTTCATTGATATCGAAGCGTCGAGCGAAGCCGCCGAGGCGCTGGCACGCCTCAATCCACTGAAACAGGTGCCGACCCTGCAATTGCCCGACGGTAGTGCAATCACCGAAAGCGTGGCGATTCTGATTCATCTGGGTCTGAGCTTTCCCAAGTCTGGCCTGTTGCCGACCACGGCGGCTGATCGCGATCAGGCGATTCGCGGCATGGTCTACATCGCCAGCAATTGTTACGCGGCCATTGGCGTCATCGATTACCCCGAGCGCTGGCTGGTGATGCCCGACGAAGCCTCGCGGCAAAACCTGGTGGCCGGCGCCCGCGAGCACTTGCACTGGGGTTGGGAAGTGTTTGCCGACCAGTTTTCCGCCGAACTGTACCTGGACGACGAAACGCCGGGAGCACTGGATGTGCTGGCAGCGGTGGTGACGCGCTGGGCGGGCAGCCGTGAGCACTTGCGCCAGACCCGTCCGGGGTTTTATGCGTGGTTGCAGCGCATCGACCGGCATCCGGTGCTGGCACCGGTGTTTGCCCGGCATTGGCCGTCCTGAACACCGCGCAGAACCAACTGTAGGAGTGAGCCTGCTCGCGATAGCGATGTATCAGTCAGAAATGTTGTGACTGACAGACCGCTATCGCGAGCAGGCTCACTCCTACAGGGGGGATTTTGCAGGTCACTCCCCGCGAATGTATTGCTCCAGCTGTTTGATCAGCTCCGCCTGTTCGGCAATCGCCTCTTTCACCAGGTCGCCGATCGACAGCAGGCCGATCAGCTTGCCGTTCTCCACCACCGGCAAGTGGCGCAGGCGTTTGTCGGACATGATGCCCAGGCAGGTGTCGACAGTCTGGTGGGTGTCCACGGTGATCACCGGCGAAACCATGATGTCGCGCACCGGCGTGCCTACCGACGAACGCCCGTGCAACACCAGTTTGCGCGCGTAGTCGCGTTCGCTGATGATGCCCAGCACTTCGTCGTTCTCCACCACCAGCAAGGCGCCGACGTTTTTCTCGGCCATCTTCATCAGTGCTTCGAGCACCATGTGACCGGGCTTTATCTGGTGCACTTCCTGATTTTTCTGATCTTTGAGCTTGAGCAGTTGGGCGACGGTCTTCATGGCAGTTACTCAGGTGTTGTCGTTGTTCTCCAAGCATCGTAGACCCTTGCGCGCAGGGCAAGGTGGCAAAGCGGCAGATAGCACGCAAAAAACGTCATTTGCCCAACTATTTCCCGATCACCACAGCTCTGTGGTGGGTGAACTCTGTGGTGAGGGGATGGGGTTATCCCTTGAAGGGCAGCGTAGAATGCCCCTCTGATTCAATTCCTGAGGTTGCAGCGGTGGATTTACAGCAGGGCTTCGTCCTGACCCGGCATTGGCGCGATACCCCGGCCGGCACCGAAGTCGAGTTCTGGCTGGCGACCGACGCCGGGCCGCGCCGTGTGCGGTTGGCGCCGCAGACGTCGGTGGCGTTTATCCCCGCCGTACAGCGCGAGGCGGCCGGGCGTCTGCTGCACGACGAAAAAAACGTCGAACTGCGCCCGTTGGCCCTGCAGGATTTCGAGCATCGCCCGGTGCTCGGGCTGTATTGCCAGCAACACGGCCAGTTGATGCGTCTGGAAACCGCACTCAGCCGCGCCGGCGTCGACGTCTTCGAGGCCGACGTGCGCCCGCCGGAGCGCTACCTCATGGAGCGTTTCATCACCGCGCCGGTGCTGTTCGGCGGTACGCCTGATGCCGACGGCGCATTGCTCAACGCCCAGCTCAAACCGGATCCCAAGTACCGACCGCAACTACGGCTGGTCTCGCTGGACATCGAAACCACCGAAACCGGCGAGCTGTATTCCATAGCCCTCGAAGGCTGCGGCCAGCGTCAGGTGTACATGCTCGGCGCGCCCAACGGTGACGCGAGCATCGTCGACTTCGATCTGGAGTATTGCGATTCGCGCACCGTGATCCTGAAGAAACTCAACGAATGGTTCGCCCGCCACGACCCGGACGCGATCATCGGCTGGAACCTGGTGCAGTTTGACCTGCGTATTCTCCACGAACACGCGCGACGCCTCGGTGTACCGCTGAAAATCGGCCGTGGTGGAGACGAAATGCAGTGGCGCGAACACGGCAGCCGCACCCATTACTTTGCTTCGGCAGCGGGGCGGCTGATCATCGACGGCATCGAATCGTTGCGTTCGGCGACCTGGAGTTTCCCTTCGTTCAGCCTGGAAAACGTCGCTCAGACCCTGCTCGGCGAGGGCAAGTCGATCGACAACCCGTACCAGCGCATGGACGAAATCAACCGCATGTTCGCCGAGGACAAACCGGCGCTCGCCAAGTACAACCTCAAGGACTGTGAACTGGTCACGCGGATCTTCGCCAAGACCGAACTGCTGACGTTTTTGCTCGAACGCGCCAGCGTCACCGGCCTGCCGGCGGATCGCAGCGGCGGCTCGGTGGCGGCGTTCACCCATTTGTATATGCCGCTGATGCACCGTCAGGGCTTTGTTGCGCCGAATCTGGGGACCAATCCGCCACAGGCCAGCCCTGGCGGCTTTGTCATGGATTCGCAGCCGGGGTTGTACGAGTCGGTGTTGGTGCTCGACTACAAGAGTCTTTACCCGTCGATCATCCGCACCTTTCTGATCGACCCGGTGGGGCTGATCGAAGGTCTGCTGCATCCGGACGATGCCGATTCGGTGCCGGGGTTTCGCGGCGCGCGTTTCTCGCGCACCCGGCATTGCCTGCCATCGATTGTCGCGCGGGTCGCCGAAGGCCGCGAGACCGCCAAGCGCGAGCACAACGCGCCACTCTCGCAGGCGCTGAAGATCATCATGAACGCCTTCTACGGCGTGCTCGGCTCCAGCGGTTGCCGGTTTTTCGATACGCGCCTGGCGTCGTCGATCACCCTGCGCGGCCACGAGATCATGTTGCGCACGCGCCAGCTCATCGAAGCGCAGGGCCATGCGGTGATCTACGGCGACACCGACTCGACCTTTGTCTGGCTGCGCCGCCCGCATGGGCAGGAGGAAGCGGCGCAGATCGGGCGGGCGCTGGTCAAGCATGTCAACGACTGGTGGTGCGAGCATGTGCGCGAGGAATACGGCCTGCAAAGCGCCCTCGAATTACAGTACGAAACCCACTACAAACGCTTTCTGATGCCGACCATTCGTGGTGCGGAAGAGGGCAGCAAGAAGCGTTACGCCGGGCTGGTGACCCGCGCCGACGGCAGCGAAGAAATGGTCTACAAGGGCCTGGAAACCGTGCGTACCGACTGGTCGCTGCTGGCACGGCAGTTCCAGCAGGAGCTCTACGAGCGGATCTTCCAGCGCAAGCCGTATCAGGATTACGTGCGTGATTACGTGCGCAAGACCCTCGCCGGGGAATTCGATGAGCGCCTGGTGTACCGCAAGCGCCTGCGCCGTACCCTCGACGACTACGAACGCAACGTACCGCCGCATGTTCGTGCGGCGCGGCTGGCCGACGATTACAACGTGCAGCACGGTCGTCCGCGGCAGTACCAGAACGGTGGCTGGATCAGTTACGTCATCACCCTGGCCGGGCCGGAACCACTGGAAGTGCGCCGTGCCGCGATCGACTACGACCACTACATCAGCCGCCAGCTGCAACCGGTGGCGGATGCGATTCTGCCGTTCGTCGACGACGATTTCTCAACCCTGATCGGGGGGCAACTGGGCCTGTTTTGAGTCCAGCAGTTGCAGGGTCCATTCGTCGAGGATGCCGTGGAAGTAGCGCTCCAGTGCTTGAGTGAACGGGCAGTCGTCGGCGCTGAACTGCGCAAACAGGGTCATTGAGGAGTGGAATTTCAGGTCATCGGGATGGCCGAAAATCTCGGCAATCGAACGCTGGCGGATGTTCAACACCAACTGCGTGCAGATGCGCAGCCGCGCGCCGAGCAGGTCGTGGGCCAGATAGGCCCGGGCCTCCGCGGCAGACTGAATGGCGAAGCGCCGGGACATCTCGCTGCCACCCAGCCCGGCGAACTGCGGGAACACAAACCACATCCAGTGGCTGCGCTTGCGCCCCTCGTCGAGCTCCCGCAGGACCCGTTCGAAGACCGGGTCCTGGGCCTGGATGAAACGCTGCAGGTTGAACGGGTCGTACTGATCAGTGCTTCTCATGGCGAAGCCCTCACCAGCGGCCAGCGACTCAGACCATCGCCAGCCGCTGCTTGCGTTGTGGCGCTTTGAATACCTGATCCAGCGCCGCCAGATCCCCGGCATCCAGTTGCAACTGCGCCGCTTGTGCATTGAGTTGCACGTGTTCCGGTCGCACAGCCTTGGGAATCGCAATGACACCATCCTGACGCAGAATCCACGCCAGCGAAACCTGCGCCGGGGTCACGTTGTGACGAGCGGCAATCGTGTTCAGCAGCGGTTCAGCCAGCATCGCACCGCCCTGACCGATCGGGCAGTACGCCATTAACGGCATGCGCTGCTGTTGGCACCACGGCAGCAGATCGAATTCGACGCCGCGCTCTTCCAGGTTGTACAGCACTTGATTGGTGGCGCAGGCCGGGGAGGCCAGCTCTTCGAGGTCGTCGACGTCGAAGTTCGACACGCCCCAACGGCCGATCTTGCCGTCTTCGCGCAGGCGTTCGAAGGCTTCGACGGTTTCTTGCAGTGGATACTGGCCGCGCCAGTGCAGCAGATAGAGGTCGATGTAATCGGTGTCGAGCCGGCGCAGGCTGCGCTCGCACGCTTGCGCAATGCCTTGGCGGCTGGCGTTGTGCGGATAGACCTTGCTCACCAGAAACACCTGGTCGCGCAGGCCGGCGATGGCTTCGCCGACCACGGTTTCGGCACCGCCCTCGGCGTACATTTCCGCCGTGTCGATCAGAGTCATGCCCAGTTCGATGCCTTGGCGCAACGCGGCCACTTCACGCTGATGCGCCGAGCGATCTTCGCCCATGCGCCAAGTGCCCTGGCCAATCACCGGAACCTGCACGTCTGCCAGTTCGAGGGTACGCATTCAAACCTCCTGTGCTGATGGTCGATACCTTAGTGGGCAGCAGGATAGCGCAGGGGTTCCAATGGCCTCCAGAAAGGAAGTGGATCGGGGTTGTGGCGAGGGAATTTATCCCCGATGGGCGCGCAGCGCCCCCAAGAAGCAGGGTTGCAGCGCAGCCCATCGGGTCGGTGCGACGTTTCGCTAAATCCCTACACCACCGGTCGGTGTTATTTCGCGGAAAACTTCAACACCACGCTATGGCTGTAAGTCTGCCCCGGATCCAGTCGCGTGCTCGGGAAACTCGGCTGATTCGGCGCATCCGGATAGTGCTGCGTCTCCAGGGTAAACGCGCCCCAGTGCGGATAGACCTTGCCACTCTTGCCCTTGACCGTGCCATCGAGGAAGTTGCTGGTGTAGAACTGCACGCCCGGCTCGCTGGTGAACAACTGCAAATGCCGCCCGGACTGCGGATCACTGACCTCGGCGGCGACTTTGTTCACGTCACCGTTGCTATCCAGCACCCAGTTGAAATCGAAGCCGCCCTGTTTCGGTTCGGCAAATTTCAGTTGCGGGTGATCAGCCTTGATGTGCGCGCCGATGGCGGTGGGCCTGGTGAAATCCATCGGCGTGCCGGCCACGGGGGCCAGTTCGCCGGTCGGGATCAGTTTGCCGGTCACCGGCGTGTAGCGGCTGGCGTGCAGGGTGGTGATCTGTTTCAGCACATCGCCATTGCCGGCGCCGGCGAGGTTGAAGTAGCTGTGGTTGGTCAGGTTCAGCACCGTTGGTTTATCGGTGCTGGCCTGGTAGTCGATGCGCAGCTCGTTGCTGTCAGTCAGGCGATAGGTCACTTGCGTGGTGAGGTTGCCGGGGAAGCCCATCTCGCCGTCCGCCGATAGATAGGTCAGGGTCACACCGACCGAGTCCTTGTCTTTGACCGGCTCGGCTTTCCAGACCTTTTTGTCAAAACCCAGCGTGCCGCCGTGCAAGGCGTTGGACTTGTCGTTCTGCGGTACCTGATAGCGCTTGCCGTCGAGTTCGAACGCGCCGTCGGCCAGGCGATTGCCGAAACGGCCGATGGTCGCACCGAAATACGCCGTGCCCTTTTGGTAGCCCTGAACATCATCGAAACCCAGCACCACATCGGCGGACTTGCCGTGTTTGTCCGGCACCAGCAGCGATTGCAGGGTCGCGCCGTAGGTGATGACGGTTGCCTGCATGCCGTGGCTGTTGCGCAGGACGTATTGCTCGACGGGCGTGCCGTCATTGGTTTTGCCGAAGGCTTTGTGTTCAGCGGTCAGGCCGCTGGCGTGGGCGCTGGCAGTGGCGATCATCAGGGACAGTCCTAGGCCGCAAAGCAGGTGACGGGAATGATGCATGGTTGACCTTCCTTTTTGTTGTTGTTTTCGCACGCGACGTTCCATCGGTAAAACAGAGAGGATGATGTCGCAAGTAGTCATACTAAATGCTCGTCAAGTAAAAATTTATAGCTGATTAGTCGTTTATTTCAAATATAAAGACTGACTAATTTGCTTGTCGTTCGTTCGCCAAAAATCAACTGGGCAACCCCGCCACTGCACTTTTTCGCAATTGCCGGCTCTATCCATGGCCAGGATGCGGCGACGCCCGCCGCGCAGGAATGTGCCCGTTCGAGAATTCATGCCGAGAGTTTGTGCCCTGATCGCTGCTGTTGTTCGCCGCCCGTGCCTGTTGCTGGCGTGTCTGTCGTCGTTGATGTTCAGCGGTTGCAGCCACCAGGACGGCAACGGTTTCTTCGCCCAGATGCGTGAAGGTCAGCCGCAAGAATTCTTGCAGACCAGTGTCGACCGCATGGCCACGCTGGCGATGCGCGACAACCTCAACAGTCTTTACCGGTTGATGGGCAAGCTGTATTTGCGCAACCCGGAAGAACTGCGCAAGTCGGGTTTCCTCGACATCAACACGGCGGTGAAACAGGTGCGTATGGCAGTCGAGCAGCAGCAACCGTTGCCGGTGCTGGGCGGGCGCAAGGATCTGGCGGCGCTCAGTTACGCGATGAGTCCGGAGTTTCTCGGTGACCGGGTCGGCGCGTTCATCTATGCCATCGGCAGCATGCTGGTCACCGCCCATGGCAATCGCATCGAGTTCTACATGACCGATGCGATCAACCCGACCTTCGTCCACAACGCCGCGCGCAACATCGAGAAAGCCACCTGGATTCTGGCCCAGCGCCAGAACAAGGAAGGCCAGCCGCTGCTGTTCTCCAACGAGATCTCGGAGGAGGGCAGCAACCTCAGTTTTGCCACCGAGTTCGGCAAGATCGTCGCGCGGCTCGACTTGCTGACCCAGATGCTCGACGAGCGCTACCGGCGCATTGGCCTGAATTACGCGCAGAGTCTGCTGTTCCTGAATTTTTTGCCGGTGCAGTGAACCGAGTCGGGTAGAGTGGCGGTCGGATGGTTTGTATACAATCTTCCGTTATCTTGACTCCAAGGGAGCTGCACCTGTCATGACCGACTCCGCAAGCACCGAATTCACCCGCATCGATCACGCCGCCCGCAGCGAAAAACTGCCGTATGCGGCGTTGCTGGCGTTCGCCATGACCGGCTTCATCGCCATTCTCACCGAGACTCTGCCGGCCGGGCTGCTGCCGCAAATCGGCGCCGGGCTTGAGGTCAGTGAAGTACTCGCCGGGCAACTGGTGACGCTGTATGCGCTGGGTTCGATTGTCGCGGCGATCCCGCTGACCGTGGCCACCCGAGGCTGGCCACGGCGGCGGGTGCTGCTGATGACGGTCGGCGGCTTCCTGCTGTTCAACACGGTGACCACGTTCTCCAGTCATTACGGCCTGACCCTGGCTTCGCGGTTCCTCGCCGGGATGGCGGCGGGGTTGTCGTGGGGGATCATGGCCGGTTATGCCCGGGGGATCGTGCCGGTGCATCAGCAGGGGCGAGCGCTGGCAATCGCCATGCTCGGCACGCCGGTGGCGCTGTCGCTGGGCACCCCGGCGGGCACCTGGCTGGGCAACCTGATCGGTTGGCGTGCGTCGTTCGGGATCATGTCGGCGCTGGCCCTGGTGCTGGCGGCGTGGATCGTCATTGCGGTGCCGGACCGTCCGGGCCAGGCCAGCGCCGAACGCCTGCCACTTCTGCAATCGCTGCGCCTGCCGGGCGTGCGGCCAGTGCTGTTCGTGGTGCTGACCTGGATGCTCGGGCACAACATTCTCTACACCTACATTGCGCCGTTCCTGATGCAGGCCGGACTGGCCGAGCGCGTCGATCTGGTGTTGCTGGCGTTCGGACTGTGTTCGCTGGTGGGGATCTGGATTATCGGCTTGCTGGTGGATCGCTGGCTGCGCTGGCTGACCCTGATCAGCCTCGCGGTGTTTGCCGTGACCGCACTGGTGCTGGCGCTGGTGTCACCGTCGCCGTGGCTGATCTACGTCTGCATGGCCGTGTGGGGCTTGTCGTTTGGCGGTTCGGCGACGTTGCTGCTGACGGCTGCGGCGGATTCGGCCGGGGAGCATGTGGACGTGGTGCAGGCGATGCTCACCACCTCCTGGAACGTGGCCATTGCCGGCGGTGGTTTGTTCGGTGGGTTGCTGCTGGACCGGGCAGGGGCGATGTCGTTTCCGTGGGCACTGCTGATCTTGTCGCTGATCGCACTGGCGACGGTGTGGATCAACCGTCATTACAGCTTCAAGCCGGGCCGGCGTGCACACTGATCTACCTGACACCACACAACCCCTGTGGGAGCGGGCTTGCTCGCGAAAGCGGCTTGTCAGTCAACTCGTGCATCGACTGATACGCCCCCTTCGCGAGCAAGCCCGCTCTCACAGGGGATAGATGGTGTAGCTGGAAGGCATAACGATAGACCGCATCGATATATGTGGTTATATGAAAAATCGCTATGCTGCGGGCCAGATTTTTCCTGTCGTTTTTCTGGACGTCTTAATGGAATTGGCAAATTTCGGCCTGGTCATTGCCGGGCTGGTGGTGGGTTTTATTGTCGGCATGACCGGTGTCGGCGGCGGTTCGTTGATGACGCCGATCCTGCTGTGGTTCGGCATCAACCCGGCAACCGCAGTGGGCACTGACCTGTTGTACGCGGCCATTACCAAATCCAGTGGCGTGCTGGTTCACAAAAAGAACAACAACATCGACTGGGCCATCACCGGCTGGCTGACCCTGGGCAGTGTGCCGGCGGTTGCCATGACCTTGTGGTTCCTCAGCACTCTGCACACCGCGCCCGAGGCGATGAACGCGATCATCAAGCAAGCCCTGGGTTTCGTGCTGTTCGCCACTGCGCTGGCGATTCTGTTCAAGAAGCGCCTGCTGGAATTTGCCCACAAGCGCGCCGGTGGTAATTACAACCCGAGCGGCGTGCGCCTGAACGTGATGATCGTGATCACCGGTCTGATTCTCGGCACCATGGTTGCTCTGACCTCGATCGGTGCCGGCGCTCTGGGCACAGTCGCGTTGTTCATCCTCTATCCGCTGCTGCCGACCCGCCGCCTGGTCGGCACCGAAATCGCCCACGCCGTGCCGCTGACCCTGGTCGCCGGCCTCGGCCATGCGAGCATGGGCAACATGGATTGGGGCGTGCTGGGTTTCCTGCTGGTGGGTTCGCTGCCGGGCATCTGGCTCGGCAGCCACCTCACCGGGCGCATTTCCGATGAGTTGCTGCGCCCGTGTCTGGCGACCATGTTGCTGTTGATCGGCTACAAACTGGCGTTCTGATCGATAGCCATGAGCGAAACCATCCTGCATTGCAACGAGCGTCTGGCCATCACCGTCGAACCCCGGGAAATGCGCATGAGCCATTGGCTGTATGCGCCGCGGGTGGTCGATCGCCAAAGTGGGCGGGTGTTGCTGGATCTGAGTGACAGCCTGTGGGACCTGCTGTCCACGGCCGACGAAACGGCCACTGGCATTGATCTGCTGCTGCGCAAGTATCCGGGGGATCGCCCTGCGGTAACGCTGAGTGTCAGCCTGGAGGACGGGCAGCTCAGAATTGCCGGGCGCCTTGTCGATGCTTCAATGCTGGAGTCCGCGCTGGGCTGAATCCGCCCTCACAGGATCAACGCTGGATGACAAACTTCATCACCGTCACCGGCAGATCGTCGTATAGCAGATCCTCGACCACCTCCCAACCCAGTCGCGCATACAGCGCTTGCGAAGCATCGGTATACAGATACAACTCGCGCACACCCAGCGTTGCCGCTTCTTCAACCACCCGTTTGACCAGTTGCGATGCGACTCCGCGCCCGCGCTCCTGCGCGATTACATACACCCCGGCCAGCCAGGGTGTGAGGTTCGGGCGCAGTTTCAGATCGTTTTCGAGCAGCAGTGCGCCACCAAGCAAACGCGAACCATCCAGCGCCACTACCACGCTGGGAATCGCGCCTTTGCCACAGGATGCGCGCATGTGCTCGATGCGGTTCTCGACCGTTTGCCCGGGGCGAAATTGGCCCCACTCCTTGAAGTGGAGTGCGGCCAGTTCTTCGATCAATGGCGGGTGATCACACAGGTAATCGATGTGCATGCGGGTGAACCCCATTTCGTCGGCAGAGCAGTCACCCTAAAGTGGTTATAAAAGGTAATCAAATCCCCATTGCGATCACACCGATGATGTTGCGCAATGACGGGGCTGACCTAAGCTTCTGACAAGGCGAAACATATTTGCCGGGCATGCCCGGAACAATCGCCACGATGCGCAATCATTAGAGCGTGGATATCAAAAGGAGATGCGCATGCTCATCAGGTCATTGACCCTGACACTCTTGCTGGCGATTGCCGGCCCCTTGTTCGCCGCAGAAAACGATTCGCCCATCGCCGGGGACATGGGCCGATCCAGACCGCTGATCGTCATCGCACAAAGCACCGTCGATCCGGTGTGGGTAGGCCTGAAAAAGTCGCTGGAAGATCCGGCGAACAAGAAAGGCGTCACCGATCGCAACATCAAGGTCTACACCATCCTCAATATGGCCGGTCAGCTCGACGGCAAGGACCTCGGCCAGCAGGACACCATGGCCCTGTTGCGCTCGCTGAAGCTGGGCGCCGGGGCGTACCCGAAAGTGTTCCTGTTGGGCAAGGACGGCGAGACCAAGCTGTCGGCCTCGGGCGATGAAGCGAAGTCCGTGGACCTGAAGAAAATCTTCGATACCGTTGATGCACTGCCGGCGAGCGAGAAAGACATCAGCGCTCCGACAGTGGCCGAAACCGCCGCCGCTGCCGCCGAACCGGCAGCCAAGAAAGGCGAGAAGGGCGCGAAAGCGACCAAACCTGCCAAACCGAGCAAGCCACCGGAAATGCCGGATGATTGATTGAGACAGGCTCTGAATAAAAAATGGCGAACGTTTGAACGTTCGCCATTTTTTTGTCCGCTGGAATGACCACGATACTTTGAACATCAGGGCAGGAGCTGACGGATGACATTGACCAGAACCGGAGAAAAAGCCGCAAGCTGGCCATTCTTGGGAGTCAGCATGTCATCAAGGAGAATGCCCAGAAGCTCTTCATCTTCAAGGTCATCGGGTTGCATGCCTCCTGTAAAGATCAACTGATCAACCAGCTGTTTCCGTGCCCCTATGAGTCCGCGATTGCTTTCTTCGGTATGGCCGAGATTCAAAATTTCCAGAGCGGAATTTGCGCGTTCAGTTTTGCCGGTCACTCTACCGGACAGATAAAACTTCAATTCCGACTCGCATTCCTCCATCAAGGGCGTCAGCTCTAGTGGGCGCGTGCCTCGATGATGTCCACATTGATTCTGGCGCTGGCAACTGGCAACGATGTTGGTGAACTCCAATGTGCGATTGGGGGCTTTATCCTGGGCCTCAACGTGCTCGTTATGTGAGTTGTCGCCTGCAATGGTTTGGCAGCAATAGGCGCAAAGGCTGAACTGTTCCGTTATACAGGCCGTGCGCACGCTCACGCGTTCTTCGCTGGGCAGGTCCCGGTAACGTAATGTTGTGTTGGCGCGTTTCCATCTGATGAGTTGTTCCGGCTCGGCGCCCTTGGTGATCTTACGCACGGCGCAGCTCCAGCTTGCGCAGCAACAGCGCTGCTTTCGCCAGTTCGATATGACCGTCTGGAAGTTCTTCTGCCAATTCGGCGAATAGCTTCTGTGCGGTTTCCAGATCACCGTCCTGCAAGCGTTCGAGCAGTGCGTTCAAGCGTTTTTGTACTTCGCTGTTACGGATGTCGGTGTCCATGACTTCCAGCAACACCTGATTGGCATCCAGACCGTACAAGCCGTTGTGTTCGTGGATTTCGCCGTCATTGAGTACGTAAACCAGCACATCCTTGGCGTCGCTGATCACCAGCGGCGAGTGGGTGGTCAGGACGAACTGGCAGTTCGGGAAGGTTTCGCTCAACTGCCGAATGAGGCTGCGCTGCCATCTCGGGTGCAGGTGCAAATCGACCTCGTCGATCAGCACGATGCCGTCACCGTGCAGCGGGTTGTCCAGCGACTGGTTCATCATCGCCAGGCGACGCGCGATGTCGCCGACCAGCGCCATCATCGACTTCTCACCTTGGGAGAGTTGGGCGACGTTGAGGGTGACGCCGTCCTTGTCGATGGCCATGTGCAGACGCGGTTTACGTTGCACACGCAGGTTGGTGAAACCGGGCATGAATGCGGCGATGGCCGAGCGCACGGCGGTCAGCTGGCGGTCGCGGGAGGAGGCTTTCAGATTGGCCAGGGTTTTCCACACGTCACTGTCGGTGCCAAATTTCTCGGAGATTTCGGCCAGTGCGGTGTCGGAAATGCCGGTCTCGTTTTCACTGTCTTCGCGCTCGCGAAACCATTCGAAGAAACGGCGGAAATCGACACCTCGGTTGAGCGAGTTGTCGTAGCCGTCGAGTTGGTCGAAGGTGTGTTTGGTGCGGATTTTCAGCGGGATTTCGAGGACTGAGCGTTCGACCGGGTAGTAGGCGATTAGGGGGAGGGAGGCTTTGTCGTTAGCGGTAAGTCGTTTGCGGTAGCTATCTGCAAGACGAGTAGCATCGGTAAACGAGCTATTGAAAGCAGCTTTTCTTCCCTGTTTGGCGCGAGCAACGCTCCATACGAAAACGTTATCTCTAGGGATGGCATTGCGATCAATCGTCGAAGATTCTATTAGATCTACTACACAAATCGAAATCGCAGCAGTCGATTCGCCGTTTCGAACATCTTCATTCACCAAATGAATGCCATTGCCTTTTTCAGTTCGAACTCTAGCGACCAGCCAGCTCAACGAAGTCGCGAGCGATTTTAACAGGGTGGTTTTACCTGCACCGTTGTTTCCTACAAGAACCGTCACATTTGAGGAGTGCTGAAGTGTGGGGGCCAGCAGAATTTGCAACTCGGTAAACCGACCGATATTGGTGATTT
The DNA here is from genome assembly GCF_034008635.1 of Pseudomonas sp. P8_229. Classification (NCBI taxonomy): domain Bacteria; kingdom Pseudomonadati; phylum Pseudomonadota; class Gammaproteobacteria; order Pseudomonadales; family Pseudomonadaceae; genus Pseudomonas; species Pseudomonas sp. P8_229. The sequence continues at coordinate 5,212,245 of NZ_CP125378.1, forward strand.
TGAAATTGTGTATTTCCATTACAACGCCCTTTGAGGGTCAGTCGATTTGACAGCTTTGGCGCGCATTATGTCATCCCAGGCCACGGATTGATTCGATGCAGTGTAGATACAACAAATTCAGTCGCTCCTCAAAATTCGTTGCAGCATATTCCTACAGAAATGTCTGAGGCAAAGGCCTGCATGTACCGTGGATTTTTCCTGCAAGACGCGGCGGCGTTGGTGAACTGGTGCGCTGTGGGGGAGGGGGATAACTTTCTGTGGCCGCTGAAAAAAGCAGTGGTCGGATGTGGAAGTCCGCTGGGTAAAGAATGAAGCAAGCTTTCGTGAAGCGCAGGTAGACATTTTTTATGTCAACATTGCCGCGTTTTATGGCGGCTGTGCGCGGGAGCACTTTCGAGTGCGCCGGGGTTTCGTTCTCTCCCAGGTCTTCCACACCTGCGTACAGCTGCCACCTTTTCATGTGGAAGTGAGTTGGGTGGCTCCATAAAATTCAATAGAGAACTTCTTACATGAAAAAACACACACCGAATCCCCCCGAATCTTCAACCGATTCAGGATACTTCGACTCCCGCAACACACGCTTGCGCCACCCGCATCACCCCGATCCCGTCAGCTACGTCTTCACCATCCGCCCCGGCATCGATACCCCCACGCTACTGACCCACGCCAGCGAAACCCTTGCTTCACTTAACGTCCTGACCACTGACATGGCCTGCAAACTCGACGATTCGCAGCGCAGCCTTGCTCTGTCGATTCAGCAGTTGGCGGTGGTCGGCGAGTTGCTGGTCAATCGCGCACTGGACAATCTCGATCCGCCGCCAGCCGCGACTCAATATTGAGCAGGGAGGTGCACTCATGGCGCGTTACATACCGATCACCGGGATTGACTGCAAAATCCCCTGTGTGCTGATCGACAGCGAAGCTCTCATCGACGTGTTGCACGGCACCGCGGCGTACCGCTTGCGCTGTGTGACGCAGTTGATGGAGAGCCTTGCGCTGGACGAGGGCAAGGGACACGATCCGTTGCTGTTGCAGGATTTCGCCCGGGTGCTGGCGATTCCGTTGCGTGATAGCTGTGACTTGATGGATCTCATCGGCTGGCGCTTGCAGGCGCAGCTTTAAACGCTGAAACGAAAAAAGATCGCAGCCTGCGGCAGCTCCTACAGGATCGGGTTTTCACTCGGTCAATGTAGGAGCTGCCGCAGGCTGCGATCTTTTGATCTTTATTCGGTCAACTGACTGAAAATCTCATGCGCAATCTTCACCCGCTCCGCATTCGGATAGTTCTTGTTCGCCAGAATCACGATGCCCAGATCCTTCGAGGGCACGAACGCCACATATGCGCCGAAGCCACCGGTCGCGCCGGTTTTGTTGTACAGCACATTGGCCGGTTCAGACTGGGGTGGGGTCAGCCATGTGGCCTTGTGCGCTTGCATGGCCATCGGCGTCGAGTTGCCGTTCTGCAATTTATCGAGGCTGATCGGGTAGGCGTAACGCTCCCAGCCCAGACCTTGGGTCATGTCGCCAACGGTGTAGTAACCGGTGTGGGTCGCGGCGATGGCTTTTTGCAGCGGTGCTTCAAGGCCTGCCGGTTTCAGGTTGGCCTGCACGTAACGCAGCAGGTCCGCCGCGCTGGTCTTGATGCCGTAGGCTTCGGCATCCAGTGCGCCGGGGCTGACGCGCACCGGCTGGTCGTTCTTGTCATAGCCCTGAGCGTAGAGTTTTTCCTCGGACGCCGGCACCTGCAGGTAGGTGTGTTGCAGGCCGAGTTTTGGCAGCAGGGTTTCGCTCATGGCCTGATCAAACGGCTGGCCCAGACTTTTCGCCGTCAAATAGCCAAACAGCCCAAGGCTCGGATTGGAATACAGGCGATGGCTGCCCGCCGGATAATCCGGTTTCCAGTGCTGGTAGTAGCCGAGCATCTTGTCCGTCGAATCCGCCTCGGCCGGGAATTGCAGCGGCAGGCCACCGGCGGAGTAGGTGCCCAGTTGCAGCACGCTGATGTGGTCGAAAGCGCTGCCCTTGAGTTGCGGCCACAGTTGGCTGGCCTGGGTCGACAGGTCCAGTTTGCCGGTGGCTTGCGCGTAACCGGCGAGTGTCGCGGTATAGGTCTTGCTCACCGAGCCGACTTCGAACAGGGTGTTTTCGCTGACCGCTTGACCGGTGTCCTTGGCGGCAACGCCGTAGTTAAAGTAATGCGCTTGACCGTTAAGCGTGATCGCAACCGCGAGGCCGGGAATGTGCTGTTGCTGCATCACCGGGGCCACGGCGTTTTTCACCACAGCTTGCAGTTGCTCGTCGCTGGGTGTGGCGGCGAGGCACGTTGTAGCGCCGAAAATAAGGCCGAAGGCGCTGCAGGAAATGACTTTGCTCGGGTTGACGAAGTACATGAGTGAACCACTCTCCATGAGTGTTGATAGTGTTATCCCGCTACACTGCGGACGATTTCCCGTTGGGCGGCTGATCAGCGCCGTCAATTTAGGCAGTCCTGGGGTAATCGACAAACGATGAATTTTCGCATGAGCCATTAGAAAAATTTGGGACTGGGCATGATTCGACCGCAATTGCCGCTCAATGCACTGCGCGCATTCGAAGCTTCGGCGCGGCATCTGAGCTTTACCCGTGCTGCCGTGGAGCTGTGCGTGACCCAGGCGGCGGTGAGCCATCAGGTGAAAAGCCTCGAAGCGCAACTCAACGTCACCTTGTTCAAGCGTCTGCCGCGTGGGCTGATGCTCACGGGGGAGGGCGAAACCCTGTTGCCGGTGCTGACCACCTCATTTGATCACATCGCGCAGATGCTCGAACGGCTGGCCGGCGGACAGTACCGCGAAACCTTGACCGTCGGGGCGGTAGGGACGTTCGCGGTCGGGTGGTTGTTGCCGCGGCTGGCGGACTTTCAGACGAAACACCCGCTGATCGATTTGCGCCTGTCGACCCACAACAACCGGGTTGACGTCGCTGCCGAAGGGCTGGATTACGCGATTCGTTTCGGCGCCGGGGCGTGGCATGGCATTGAGGCAACGCGACTGCTCGAGGCGCCACTGTCAGTGTTGTGCGTGCCGGAAATCGCCCGGCAACTGCACACGCCGGGGGATCTTCTGCAACAGCGCTTGCTGCGTTCCTATCGCACCGATGAATGGCCGGAATGGTTTCACGCCGCAGGCCTGGCAACCCACGCAGCGCCGCCGCAGAGCATTGTGTTCGACTCATCGCTGGCGATGATGGAGGCCGCGCTGCAGGGCAGTGGGGTGGCGCTGGCACCGCCGCTGATGTTCGCCCGGCAACTGGCGGCGGAGGTGATTCGCCAGCCGTTTGCGATTGAAATCACCACCGGCAGCTATTGGCTGACGCGCTTGCAGTCGCGCCCTGAAACAGCGGCGATGCTCGCTTTCAAAAACTGGCTGCTGCAAATATCTGGTTAATGCAAAACCCTTGTAGGAGTGAGCCTGCTCGCGATAGCGGTGTGTCAGTCAAAATTGATATCAACTGACACACCGCTATCGCGAGCAGGCTCACTCCTACAGGGACAGTGGTGGATTGGAGATCGGATTCAGCGCACCAGACACGGCCGCTTGTTATCGAACGTCCATCCCGGCACCAGGAACTGCATCGCCACGCTGTCATCCCGCGCACCGAGGCCCATGCCTTTGTACAGTTCGTGAGCCTTGGCCACCTGATCCATGTCCAGCTCCACCCCCAGCCCTGGCTTGTGCGGCACTTGCACGCAACCGTCGACAATTTGCAGCGGCGCCCTGGTCAGGCGCTGGCCGTCCTGCCAGATCCAGTGAGTGTCGATGGCAGTGATATCGCCCGGTGCCGCCGCCGCGACATGGGTGAACATCGCCAGGGAAATATCGAAGTGGTTGTTGGAGTGCGAACCCCAGGTCAGGCCCCACTCATGGCACAACTGCGCGACACGCACCGAACCCTGCATGGTCCAGAAGTGCGGGTCGGCCAACGGGATGTCTACCGACTGCAACTGGATGGCGTGGCCCATCTCGCGCCAGTCGGTGGCGATCATGTTGGTGGCGGTTTTCAGTCCCGTGGCGCGGCGAAATTCGGCCATGACTTCGCGACCCGAGTAACCGTTTTCCGCACCGCACGGGTCTTCTGCGTAAGCCAGCACGTGATGCTGGTCACGGCACAGGCGGATCGCTTCTTTCAATGACCAGGCGCCGTTCGGATCGAGGGTGATCCGTGCCTCGGGAAAGCGTTCGGCCAGCGCCGTTACCGCTTCGATTTCCGCATCGCCGCTGAGTACGCCGCCCTTGAGCTTGAAGTCCTTGAAGCCGTACTTCGCCTGCGCCGCTTCGGCCAGGCGCACGATGGCTTCGGCGGTCATGGCCTTCTCGTGACGCACACGGAACCAGTCATTGTCGGCGTCCGGTTCGCTGCGGTAGGCGAGGCTGGTTTCGCGCTGATCACCGACGTAGAACAGATAGCCGAGCATCTTCACCTGATCGCGCTGCTGTCCCTCACCGAGCAACGCCGCGACCGGTACGTCGAGGTGTTGGCCGAGCAGGTCGAGCAGGGCGGCTTCGAGCCCGGTGACCGCGTGAATGGTGATGCGCAGGTCGAACGTCTGCAGGCCACGGCCGCCGGCATCACGCTCGGCGAAGGTCTGGCGCACCTGATTGAGGATTTTCTGATAGTTGCCGATCGGGCTGCCGAGCACCAGGCTGCGGGCGTCTTCCAGCGTCTGGCGGATGCGCTCGCCACCGGGGATTTCACCGACGCCGGTGTGACCGGCGTTGTCCTTGAGAATGACGATGTTGCGGGTGAAAAACGGCCCGTGGGCGCCGCTCAGATTGAGCAGCATGCCGTCGTGGCCGGCCACTGGAATCACCTGCATTTCGGTGATGATCGGGGCTTTGGCGGTGTCGTGATTGGTCATATTCTTATCCTTGTCAGCATTCTTCAAAACGTAAGTCAGGCGTGTTTCGCCGCGGCTTCGGCGACGGCGAGGTCAGCAGCGGGTTTGGGTGTGGTGCGCGCGGCGAAGACGATGATCGCGGCGATGATCGAGGTCGCAGCCAAACCGTAGAGGCCGCCCTGAATCGAGCCGGTGTGCTCTTCGAGCAGGCCGAAGGTGGTCGGCGCGACGAAGCCGCCGAGGTTGCCCACCGAATTGATCAGCGCAATCACTGCAGCGGCGATCCGCGCATCCAGATACGCCTGCGGAATCGGCCAGAACAACGACGAAGCGGATTTGAAGCCCAGCGCGGCAAAACAGATCGCGACAAAGGCGAAGATCGGCCCGCCGGTGGTGGACATGAACATCCCCGCCGCTGCGATCAACAGCGCGGTGGCGACCCAGGCCTGCTGGTGCTTCCACTTGGCCGAGAAGGCGGCGAAGGCGTACATGCCGATGATCGACAGCAGCCACGGAATCGAGTTGAACAACCCGACCTGGAAGTCACTCATCTCGCCCATTTTCTTGATGATGCTCGGCAGCCAGAACGTCGCGGCGTAGATGGTCAGCTGGATGAAAAAGTAGATCAGGCAGAACAGGATGATCTGCCGGTCCTTGAGCAGTTTGCCCATCGAGGGCCGGATCGGCGTTGCGGCTTCGCGGGCCTTCTGCTCATCGTCGATCGCCGTGACCAAGGCATCCTGTTCGGCGCGGGTCAGCCATTTTGCGTCGTGGGGTTTGGCATCAAGCCAGAACCAGACGAACACGCACAGCCCGACCGAGAACATCCCCTCGATGAAGTACATCCACTGCCAGCCGTGCATGCCCAGGCCGTTGATCTGCAAGAGCAGGCCGGACAGCGGGCCGGAGATCAGCGAGGCGACCGCCGAACCGCTGAGGAATATCGCGATCGCCTTGCCGCGCTCGGCACCCGGCAGCCAGCGGGTGAAGTAATAGATCACTCCGGGAAAGAACCCGGCCTCGGCCACACCCAGCAGAAAGCGCAGGATGTAAAAGTGCGTTTCGTTCTGGATGAACGCCATGCCGGCGGCGACCAGGCCCCAGGTGAGCATGATGCGGGTCAGCCAGATCCGCGCACCGACTTTCTGCAAGAGCATGTTGGAGGGGACTTCGAACAGCGCGTAACCGATGAAGAACAGCCCGGCGCCGAAGCCGTAGGCGGCAGCCCCGATACCCAGGTCATGTTCCATGTGGGTGCGGACGAAACCGATGTTCACCCGGTCAATGTAATTGACGATGAACATGATCACGAAGAGCGGCAGGACGTGGCGTTTCACTTTCGAGATGGCGGACGCGAGTGTCGAGTCGACGCCCTCGTTCATCCCGGAGACGGAGGTTTTCACTTGGTTTTCTCCCACTGATTATTTTTATGCGGGGTAGGGACTGGGTGCTGCGTTGTTGATAGACATCATACAACTGAGATTTTTTGTCCTACAAGTGGGGTGGAGCGATTAAATTTGTCTGGAGAGCAGATTTTTTATGCCTTTTTATTGATTTTTACCGTGTTTATTGGAGGTTTGTGACTGGATTGGACCGGCCGTACAGTCATCGGTGTCGAGGTTTGGGTGGCTGAGATACCTGTCGTATGCGTGATACTTTTGATTTTATTGAGTGTTGTCATACAAGCTGGCAGTCGTTTCAGGACTAATATCAATCTCGTCAGCCACTGCGCAGTGCTACGATCCGCAAGCCCCGATGACCGGAACCGAACATGCAAGAAGACCTCGACGCCCCCGCCCGCAAACGCGCGCATAACCTTGCGCATGATCTGGTGGAAAAGCTCACCCAGAGCATCCTGCTGGGCCAGATGTTGCCAGGCGACAAGCTGCCGTCGGAGAACGCCATCGTTCAGGAACACGGCGTCAGTCGCACGGTGGTGCGCGAGGCAATTTCCAAATTGCAGGCGTCGGGGCTGGTGGAAACGCGGCACGGCATCGGCAGCTTCGTCATCGAACGCGCTGCCGAGCAGGGCTTGCGGCTGAATGTCGACACCGCGCTCGGCGTGCGCAGCATTCTTGAATTGCGCCTGGGCCTGGAGACGCAGGCCGCCGCGTTGGCGGCGCAACGGCGCAGCGATCAGCAATTGCTGCACATGCGTCAGGCGCTGGATGACTACCAGCGTCTGCTGGACAGCAACGACAGTTGCGTCGAGGCCGATCGACGCTTTCATCTGCTGATCGCCGAAGCTACCGGCAACGTCTGCTTCAGCGAAATCATGCAGCACCTGGGCAGCGCGATGATTCCGCGTCAACGGCTCAACGCTGCCGAACGCGGTGCGGCGGACTTGAGCAAGCTGGGACAGTTGGCCCATCTGGAGCACGAAGCAATTTTGAATGCGATCAAGCGTCAGGATCCGGATGCCGCGCGCGCCGCCATGTGGCTGCACCTGACCAACAGCCGCGACCGCTTCGGTGCCCGGCACGGATGAGCTGGCACTGGCCGATCACGATGCGCCGCCGGGCATGAGCCGACGCCGTTGTCGGATGACAGACGCTGAGGGTAACCCGGCGCGAGAGATTTATTGTCTGTGTCGGCCCTTTCGCGAGCAGGCTCGCTCCCACAGGTTGAACGCGCCCCCTGTAGGAGTGAGCCTGCTCGCGATAAGGTCATCAGCCTCACTAAAGATCTTCGATCAGACTTCAACCGGTCGAACCACCACCCGCCGCTCCAGATTCAACGCCAGCACACTGATCAACACCACCGCTGCCCCCACCAGCACCATCAGCGTCGGCCGCTCGCCCAGGCCCACCGAAGCAATGCCCATCGCCGTCGGCGGAATCAGGTACAGGCTCATCGTTGCCCGGCTCAAGTCCACATGCTTGAGCACAAAACCCCAGGCCAGATACGCCAGCGCACTGGGAAACACCCCCAGCGCGAGCACCGCCCACTGCACCCGCAATGGCGCCTTCAGCACTGCGTCACTCAGCCCCGGCAGGTAAATCAGCAACAGCAGCGTCCCCGACCACACCGCGTAACACGCAAGGCTAAAACCGTCGTAACGCCGGGCGTGATGTTTCTGCAGGGCGAAATAAATGCTCCACGACAGCGCCGCCAGCAGGATCAGCAAGCCATGCGCGTCGATCTGCCCGAGGCCACGGTCGGCGCTGACCACGATCACCACGCCGATCAGGCCCAGCAGCACACAGCCCCAGCGCCAGGCACTGACCTGATCCTTGAACAGATAGCGCGCCAGCAGCGTGCTGAACAGCGGGCTGGTTTGCGCCAGTACACTGCTGGCGCCGGCACTGACGCTTTGCTGGCCAATGTTCAGCGCCACGTGATGCAGGCTGACCGCGAACAATCCCAATGCAAACAGCAGGGGCACGTCGCGCCGCTGTGGCAGGCGAATGCCCTTGAACGCCGCGATCAGCGCCATGAACAGCGATGCCAGGAGAAACCGCAGCAACGCCAGATGGCCGGGTTCATAGGCTTGCAGTCCGAGATGGATGCCGGTCGGCGAATAGGCCCAGCAGGCGACCACGAAGACCATGGCCAGAACGACTTTCAAAGGGGAGGGGGACGGCATGATGAGCGCACCAGTGAGGTTGATGCGCCGAGTATCCGGGCGCGCAATCATTCGTCACAACTGACTTATACTGTGCTGAATATTCACTTTGAGTGATGAGTATGGAGCTGGCTCAGATCCGCATGTTCAAGTCCGTGGCCGATGAAGGCAGCATTGCCCGGGCCGCTGAAAAGATGTTTTGTGTGCCGTCGAACATCACCGCGCGGATCAAGGCGCTGGAGGCGGAATTGGGTGTGGCGCTGTTTCTGCGCGAAGGGCGCGGGCTACGGATCAGCCCGGCGGGGCAGACGTTTCTGGTATATGCCGAGAAGATTCTGGCGCTGACTGCCGAGGCCAAGCGTGCGCTCGATCCCGCCGCCGAACCGTCCGGCCCGCTGCGCATCGGTGCCATCGAGTCCTCGGCCACCGGGCGTTTGCCGCGGCTGTTGGCGAAATTTCACCAGCGCTATCCGCAGGTCGCGCTGGAACTGACCACCGGCACCTGGGGCCAGTTGCTCGACGACACCGTCAGCCATCGACTCGACGGCGCCATCGTTGCGGTGGACGTCGAGCGCTCGCAACTCAAACGCACACCGATGTACCGCGAAGAACTGCTGCTGATTGCCTCGACGTCATTCGGACCGGTGCACGATATCCATGACCTGCAGGACAAGACCGTGTTCATGTGGCCGCAGGGCTGCCCCTATCGGGCGGCGCTGGAGCACTGGTTGTTGCGTCAGGGGCAGGCGCTGCCGATCGTCAGCCTGGCGAGTTACGGGGCGATTGTCGGTTGCGTGAGTGCCGGCGCCGGGGTCGCGCTGGTGCCCAAGGGCGTGTTCGAGCAATACGCCAAAGGCGCCGGGTGTGTCGGCTATGAGTTCCCTGAGCTGACGGCCATCGAAAACCTGTTCTATTGGCACGAAAACGCCGGGGTGCACCCGGCGCGCGAGGCGTTTGTGGCGATGTTGCGCGAGGAGTTTCAGGCCTGAGGGCCGGTGACATCGCGCATCAACAATCCAAAGCGCAAATCCACCGCATCCGGAATCGGTAGATACACCGTGTGCCCATCGCCCGGGGCGACTTCAATGGCCTCGCCCTTGGCACTCTGCAACTGGTGCAGATCGAAGTGGAAATTGCCCTTGGGCGTCATCAGCTCCAGGTGATCACCCAGTGCAAAGCGGTTCTTCACCTTGACCTCGGCCAGCCGGTCGCGGCGCTCGCCGGTCAGTTCGCCGACGAACTGCTGACGCTCGGACACCGAGCTGCCGTTCTGATAATTCTGGTATTCGTCATGCACATGCCGGCGCAGGAAACCTTCGGTGTAGCCGCGCTGCGCCAGTGATTCCAGGTCGGTCATCAGGCTGCGGTCGAACTCGCGCCCGGCCATCGCATCGTCGATCGCTCGGCGATAGACCTGAGTGGTGCGCGCGCAATAGAAGTGCGATTTGGTGCGGCCTTCGATCTTCAGCGAATGCACGCCCATGCGGGTCAGGCGTTCAACGTGTTGCACCGCGCGCAGGTCCTTGGCGTTCATGATGTAGGTGCCGTGTTCGTCTTCGAATGCGGGCATCAGCTCATCGGGGCGATTGGCTTCCTGCAGCAGGAACACCTGATCGGTCGGTGCACCGATGCCCAGGGTCGGCTCGGGCTGGAACGTCTGCACGATTTCGCCGCGCTGATTTTCCGTGGCCTCCTGCGTCGAGTATTTCCAGCGGCAGGCGTTGGTGCAGGTGCCCTGATTGGCGTCGCGTTTGTTCATGTAACCCGACAGCAGGCAGCGCCCGGAGTAGGCCATGCACAGCGCGCCGTGAACGAACACTTCCAGCTCCATGCCTGGCACCTGCTCGCGGATTTCGCCGATTTCCTCCAGCGATAATTCCCGCGAGAGGATGATCCGGCTCAGCCCCTGTTGCTGCCAGAACTCGACGCTCGCCCAGTTCACCGTATTCGCCTGCACCGAGAGGTGGATCGGCATCTGTGGAAAATGCCGGCGTACCAGCATGATCAACCCCGGGTCGGACATGATCAGCGCATCGGGTGCCATCTCGATCACTGGCGCCAGGTCCTTGAGGAAGGTCTTCAGCTTGGCGTTGTGCGGGGCGATGTTGACCACCACGTAGAAGCGCTTGCCCTGAGCCTGCGCTTCGCGAATGCCGAGCGCGAGGTTGGCGTGGTCGAACTCGTTGTTGCGCACCCGCAGGCTGTAACGCGGCTGCCCGGCGTAGACCGCATCGGCGCCGTAGGCGAAGGCGTAGCGCATGTTCTTCAGGGTGCCGGCGGGAGCGAGCAGCTCCGGGGCGGCGAGGGGCAGGTCAGGGATCATGGCGGCAGGCATCGGTCGCAAAAGCGCGGCAGGGTAGTGCAGTGGCCATCGTGGTTTATTGATCTGGATCTACCTTTGCGCGGGTCGCGCTGATCTGCGCAGCTGATCTGTGCAGGACTGGCACAAATCATGTGCCGGTTTCACTGTGTTCGGTGGGGGGGTGGCTGCTTAAGATTGGCGCATCCACTCAACCGAAGCAGGAACATCCCATGCAGAACTTCACCCGTCGTTTACTTGCCGCTTGTGCATTTTCCGGTGTGTTGACCAGTAGCGCGGCCATGGCCGACAACCACCCGACCATTCGGGCGATGTCCGGCGCCACGCCGGTCGATCATCTACCCGCCGGCAAATCGGCATTGCTGGTGATCGATTTCCAGAATGAATACTTCAGCGGCAAGATGCCGATCCCGGACGGCGCCACTGCCCTGACGAAAACCGGTGAACTGATCGCCTTCGCCGACAGCCACAAAATCCCGGTGTATCACGTGCAGCACGTCGCGCCGGCCGGTTCGGCGGTGTTTGCCATCGACGGTGAGACAGTGAAGTTCCACAAGGACATGCAGCCGCGTCCGCAGGATGTAGTTCTGCAGAAAACCACGGTCAGCGTGTTCGGCAGCACCGACCTTGACGAGCAACTGAAAAAAGCCGGTATCCAGACGCTGATCATTTCCGGCCTGATGACCCACGCTTGCGTGGCGGGTGCGGCACGGGATGCTGCGCCATTGGGCTACAACGTGATCGTCGCTGCCGATGCCTCGGCGACCCGCGCCATTACCCGGAGCAACGGTGTGTCCATCGACAAGGATTCCCTGCACAAGGCGGCACTGGCGGAAGTCGAAGACACCTTCGGCGACGTGCTCACGACTGAACAGATTGTGCAGTTGCCGGTGCGCTGACGGCGTTTGCCGATCGGCAACTATGCTCCATGAACAAAGATGGCACTCGCGCGCGCCCCGGCGGACTAAGGTTCGTGGCGTGCGAGACGCCTGACTGACATGGACCGGACATGAACGAGAAAACCCTGCAATTCAAATCCCTCACCGTGTTGCTGCTGTTGGTGACGGTCGCCTTCATCTGGATTCTGCTGCCGTTCTACGGTGCGGTGTTCTGGGCGGTGATCCTCGGCATTCTGTTTGCGCCGATGCAACGCCGGTTGCAGCAGAAGTTCGGCTGGCAGCGCAACCTGACATCTTTATGCACCCTGGGTATTTGCCTGGTCATCGCGATTCTGCCGGTGATCATCCTCAGCGTGTTGCTGGTCCAGGAAGGCGCGACGTTGTACAACAACATCGAAAGCGGCCAACTGGACATCGGTGCCTATCTGGCGCAGTTCAAACACAGCCTGCCGCCGTACTTTCAGCACTTGCTCGATCGCTTCGGCATGGGCGAACTCAACGGTCTGCGCGAAAAAATCGTCAAGGCGTCGATGCAGGGCAGCCAGGTGCTGGCCACTCAGGCCTTCAGTTTCGGCCAGGGCACGTTCGAGTTCGTGGTCAGCTTCGGCATCATGCTCTACCTGCTGTTTTTCTTTCTGCGCGATGGCGCCGAACTGGTGCGCAAGGTCCGTACGGCCGTGCCGCTGGAAGAAAGTCACAAACGGCGTTTGCAGTTGAAGTTCAACCGGGTGGTGCGCGCGACCGTGAAGGGCAACCTGGTGGTGGCGGTCACTCAGGGCGCATTGGGCGGGGCGATTTTCTGGTTTCTCGACATCCCCAGCGCGTTGCTGTGGGCGGTGCTGATGGGCTTTCTGTCGCTGTTGCCAGCAGTGGGGGCGGGGATCGTCTGGGCGCCGGTGGCGCTGTACTTCCTGCTCAGCGGGATGATCTGGCAGGGCGCGGTGCTGGCGCTGTTCGGAGTGTTCGTGATCGGTTTGGTGGACAACGTGCTACGGCCGATTCTGGTGGGCAAGGACACGCGTATGCCCGATTACATGATTCTGATCTCGACCCTCGGCGGGCTGGCGGTGTTCGGTCTCAACGGTTTCGTGATCGGCCCGCTGATTGCGGCGCTGTTCATGTCGAGTTGGGCGCTGTTCATCGAGACCAAACCAAAGGTCCAATTACCTTAAACGTGGAACGGCGCGCTGATGATTTTCTGCGACAGGGCCTGCGCCGCCGGCAAGGACGTGAGCGGGCCACTGATTGGCTCGCCGTCGCGCACCAGATACCAGCAGGCCAGCAATCCCGACTCTCTGAGGGATGCGGGAACCGCGCTGCCGACCACCGACATGATTTGAACCTGAGCCATGACACGTACCTCCATCAATCGATGGAGCTACCTTATGGATTCGCCGCGCTCAGGGACAATCAACGCTTTCGATAGTCGTCATTGATAACCGTGAGGACTGTTTCAGTCGACAACCTGGTCGAGCATGTGCACCACTTCGCGCTCGTTGAGCAGGCCCTTGTGCACCAGGTTCTCGGCCAATAGCGAAAGAAACTTGGCGCAGCGGTGGCCTTCCAGGTGCTTGAGTTCGGTCAGCGCGCTGTACACCTTGCTGGAAGTGCATAAACCGACGATGCGGTGCGGATTTTGTGTAGGCATGAGTCGTCCTTGTTTTTATCAACCTGTTGTTTACGGACGGATTCAGATTGCGGTTCCGTCATGACAAATAGATGACCGTTCTGTGTTTTGCCCCCAACGGTCAGGTTCATCATGCCGACTTTAGCTGCTCAAACTGTCCTCACAGCGACCTTGGCGAGATTTTTTCAGACTCTACCCGACCGACGGTCATAAAAAAGCCCCGCTATAAAGCAGGGCTCTGTCTTGCTGTTACCAGCGACCACCGTAGTAGTGCGGGTGACCGTAGTAGCCGCGTGGTGGGCCGTAGTAAACCGGGCCCGGTACGTAAACCGGTTGTTGTACGTAGACCGGGGCCGGCTGGTAGTAGACCGGTGGCGGCGGTTGTTGCACATAAACCGGTGCCGGTTGAGCGTAAACAGGCTGTTGGACGTAGACCGGCCGGTCCTGGTTGATCAACGCTGAGCCGATGATGGCCGAGCCGACGATCGCGCCAAATACCGCCGGGCCTTGCCAGCCACCGCCGTGGGCTTCTGCCTGACCTGTGATAGCGAATGCACCAATCAACAAGGCCACGATGGGGAGTTTACGAATCATGATAATTCCTCGGTTCTTCGACCCGGCGTCCGGGCCTGCACCAGGCCCAAAGTTGTCGCGGGGATACTTCTATGACAGCGAAATTCTGAAAATCAGCACAGCCGCTGGGTAAATTTTGTGTAAGGTCTGTACCGGCTTCTTTACCGGTGGGTCAAAGGGGCCTGCGGCCCGTTGCAGACAGGCGCTCATGATCGTTCAGAACCCGATGGAATGGCTAACTCCGTCCATCCGAAAGTCCGTTTGAAGGAGAAGTTTCATGCAGATGAATCCCAACAAAGACACCCAGCTGTGCATGTCCCTGTCGGGGCGCCCCGGGAATTTCGGTCTGCGGTTTCATAACCATTTGTATGAGCAGTTGGGCCTGAATTTCTACTACAAGGCGTTCAGCAGTCAGGACTTGCCGGGTGCCGTGGGCGGAATTCGCGCACTGGGCATTCGTGGTTGCGGTGTGTCGATGCCCTTCAAGGAAGCCTGCATTGCGCTGGTCGATGAGCTGGATGCGTCGGCGGCGGCGATCCAGTCGATCAACACCATTGTTAACACCCACGGCCACCTCAAGGCCTACAACACCGACTACATCGCCATCGCCCAGCTACTGCAAACCCACGCGGTGCCAAAAGATACGACGTTCGCCCTGCGCGGCAGCGGTGGCATGGCCAAAGCGGTGGCCAGCGCCTTGCGCGATGGTGGCTACAAACACGGTTTGATTGTGGCCCGTAACGAGCGCGCGGGCAGGGCACTGGCGGATTCGCTAGGCTATCGCTGGCAGGCGGAACTGGGCGAAGAACGCCCGCAGATGCTGATCAACGTCACCCCGGTAGGTATGGACGGCGGGCCGGAGGCAGGGCAACTGGCGTTCACGCCTGAGGTGATCAAAACCGCCGACACGGTGTTCGATGTGGTAGCGATCCCGTCGGAGACGCCGCTGATCGTGCGCGGCCGGGCCGAGGGTAAAAAGGTGATTACCGGGCTGGAGGTGATTGCTATCCAGGCGCTGGAGCAGTTTGTCCTGTACACGGGCGTGCGGCCGACTGAAGAGCAGTTTGCGGCGGCGGTCGCGTTTGCTCGTAGCTGATGTGTGTTTGCCGGACTGGCCTCATCGCGAGCAGGCTCACTCCTACAATGAAATGCGTTTCTCTGTGGGAGCGAGCCTGCTCGCGAAGGCCGCAACCCGGTTCAGATCGGGTGCCTATACTGCGGCATCAGCAAGCAAAGACTTGCCCCTCATAAAAACCGTGATCGAGGCTGCCCATGCATCCGCCCATCCTCAACCTGCACCAGGTCGAACTCGAACCCCTTCCCGAAGCCCTCGCTCCTGAAGGCGAAACCGCTGGTCGCTATCAGCAGAGCATGGCCCGTATCGGCCAGCAGCTTGGCGCGCAGAAGCTTGGCTATCGGCTGTACGCATTGCCGCCGGGCATGCGCGGCAGTCCGTTTCACAGCCATCGGGTCAATGAAGAGATGTTCTATGTGGTGGCGGGCGAGGGCGAGGTGCGGCTGGGCGCCGAGCGCTTCCCGATCCGTGCTGGCGATGTGATTGCCTGTCCGCCCGGTGGCCGCGAAACGGCGCACCAGATCATCAACACCAGCGATGCAGAACTGCGTTATCTGGCGGTCAGTACGCAGCAGCAACCGGACATCTGTGAGTACCCGGATTCGGATAAATACGTGGTGATGGATAACTTCAAGGTCGACGCCCAGGGCAATGCGTCAGGCTTCGTTGCCGTGGCGCGGCAGGCGGATGGGGTGGATTACTGGGATGGCGAATAATCCGTAGATCCCATGTAGGAGTGAGCCTGCTCGCGATGGTGGCCTGTCAGGCAATGAATTTCTGAATGAACCACCGCAATCGCGAGCAGGCTCACTCCTACAAGGGGGTGTGGTGCTATTCGAGGCGGGCCAGGCGCTCTTCCAGCGCGGCGATCCGTGCTTCCAGCTCCTCGATGCGCTCGACCGAAACACCGCCGCTCGCGCGTTCCCCGGGATTGTGCCGTGCCGCGAGAATCGCCTCGATGTCCGCCGGATCGCCCAGCGCATGGGTGTAGCGGTCTTCGCGCTGACCGGCCTGACGCGGGATCAACACCGCGAGCCCGCGCGCGATCAGGCGTTCAAGCTGATGCACCACTTGCTCGGCATCTTCGAAATCATGCATGCGGCCGCTGCGGGTCAGCAGTTCGTTGACGGTCTGCGGGCCGCGCAGAAACATCAGCCCGGTGAGAATCACCTGGGCCGGCACCAGCTCCAGCGCCTTGTCGATCTTGTGCTCCCAGCGATCAGCGCGACTGCCCATGACAAGCTTGGTGTAACCGTGGCTCTCCAGCGCCCGCAGGCTCTGGCCGACCTGGCCTTGAGTCAGGTTCATCACCGGCTCGCGGCTGGTTTTCTGATTGCAGGCCAGCACCAGTGCGTTGAGAGTCAGCGGGTAGGTTTCCGGGCTGGTGGCCTGTTTTTCGATCAGCGAACCCAGAATGCGGATTTCCGTGGCGTTGAGCCGTGGTTCGTCGGTGATGGTTTCAAGTTCGGTGGTCATCGCGCGTTCCCTCTGCAGTCGAAGGCGCCTAGCCTAATCCTTGGCTAACAAAAGGCAAGCCGTGTGGTCATCAAGCATGGCTATAATCGCCTCCACGTTCCACCCAGCCACCACACGAGACTGCCATGACCATTTCCCTGTACGCCGCATCCGTCCCGGTTTTTCAACAAATGCTCAACGCCCTGAGCGATGTCCTGAAAAAGGCTGAAGCCCACGCCACCGAGAAAAACATCGACCCGAACGCCTTCCTGCAAGCGCGCCTGTACCCGGACATGTTCCCGCTGGTGCGTCAGGTACAGATCGCGGTCGATTTCGCCAAGGGCGTTTCCTCGCGTCTGGCCGAAGTCGAAATCCCGAAATATGACGATACCGAAACCACCTTCGCCGAGCTGCAAGCGTTGATCGCCAAGGTCCTGGCCTACATCGGCGAGATCAAGCCTGAGCAGATCAACGGCAAGGAAGGCATCGAGATCGTTACCCGTCCGGGCACCCCGAAAGAGAAGCGCTTCAGCGGCCAGGCTTACCTGCTGAGCTACGGTCTGCCGCAGTTCTTCTTCCACGTCACCACCACCTACGCGCTGCTGCGTCACAACGGTGTTGAAGTGGGTAAACGCGATTTCATGGGCGCGTACTAAAACACCTGGCAACAAAAAAGCCCGCCAAGGTTTGCGCCTTGGCGGGCTTTTTATTGCTTTTCTGTAGGAGTGAGCCTGCTCGCGACAGCGGTGTGTCATTCAAAGGTACGTTTGCAGATCAGACGCCATCGCGAGCAAGCTCATTCCTGCAGGGGTTATGCGGTGCGTTGGGCTTTTGCCTCTTCACCCAGGCATGCCGCTGCAGTGAACAGCACGTCAGTGGAGGAGTTCAGCGCGGTTTCCGCCGAGTCCTGCAACACGCCGATGATGAAGCCGACCGCCACCACCTGCATGGCGATTTCGCTCGGGATGCCGAACAGGCTGCACGCCAGCGGGATCAGCAGCAGCGAACCGCCGGCCACGCCCGAGGCGCCACAGGCGCAGATCGCGGCCACGAGGCTGAGCAGGATCGCGGTCGGAATGTCCACCGCAATGCCCAGCGTGTGCACCGCGGCCAGGGTCAGCACGGTGATGGTGATTGCCGCGCCGGCCATGTTGATGGTCGCGCCGAGCGGGATCGAGACCGAATAGGTGTCTTCGTGCAGGCCCAGGCGCTTGCTCAGTTCCAGGTTGACCGGAATGTTCGCCGCCGAGCTGCGGGTAAAGAATGCGGTGATGCCGCTCTCGCGCAGGCACTTGAGGGTCAGCGGGTACGGATTGCGACGCAGTTTCCAGAACACGATCAGCGGGTTCATCACCAACGCCACGAACAGCATGCAGCCCAGCAGCACGGCCAGCAGGTGCGCATAACCGATCAGCGCGCCGAAGCCCGAAGTCGCGAGGGTCGAGGCCACCAGACCGAAGATGCCCAGCGGGGCGAAACGAATCACCACACGTACGATCAGCGTCACGCCGTTGGACAGGTCACCGACCACTTCGCGGGTGGTGTCACCGGCGTGGCGAATGGCGACGCCCATGCCGATCGCCCAGGCCAGAATGCCGATGAAGTTGGCGTTCATCAGCGCGCTGACCGGATTATCGACCACGCTCAGCAGCAGGCTTTGCAGCACCTCGGCGATGCCGCCCGGCGCGGTGACTGCCACGTTGTCGGTGGACAGCACCAGATGAGAGGGGAAGGCCATGCTGGCGACAACAGCGACCACGGCTGCCGCGAAGGTGCCGAGCAGGTACAGGAACAGGATCGGTCGAATGTGCGTTTCCTGACCGTGTTTGTGGTTGGCAATCGAGGCCATCACCAGCACGAACACCAGAATCGGTGCCACGGCTTTCAGCGCCGAGACAAACACTTTACCGATGAACGCCGAGCCTTTCGCCACTTCCGGGGCGAACAGCGCCAGGGCTATGCCGGCAATCAGGCCGATCAGGATCTGCGTGACCAGGCTTAGGTTTTTCAGGCGTTGCAATAGAGAAGGGGATGAAGCGGTCATAACGGCATCTCTGGTTTTTTATAGGGTGCAAGTTACGTGAAACCAGCGACAACATCGGGGGCAGGCCACTGGCACGAACCGAAAGGGCTGACGCGACATCAACGCCATTAAACCGGTCGTTGATCAGGGTGTACGTTTTTCGGGGCGCGGACTTTATCACAGGGTAGGCGTTATCCTTCAGGCCTGTGACGATCTGCCACCCGATTGATCGGCAAGTCGGCAGGTTTGTGCAAGTCAGCGCTGAAACACTCTGTTAAGATTCGCCATCCTCATTTTAATAGTTGCCAGCGGGCCTTTCGGTCATCGCTGGTGTCGTCGTTTTGCTGGAGTTGCCCATGCTGTTGCCCATCCTTCTGTTGTCCGCTGCCGGATTCACGGTGCTGACCACGGAGTTCGTCATTGTCGGACTGCTGCCGGCGATTGCCCGCGACCTGGCGGTGACCATTCCGCAAGCCGGTCTGCTGGTGACTCTATTCGCTTTCACAGTGGCGATGTTCGGTCCATTTTTGACCGCGTATTTCGCCCGCTTCGAGCGGCGCAAGCTGTTCATCACCATCCTGATCATGTTCGGCCTGGCCAACACCGTGGCGGCGCTGGCGCCGAACATCTGGGTGATGGCCATTGCCCGGTTGATCCCTGCGCTCGGCCTGCCGGTGTTCTGGGCGCTGGCCAGTGAAACGGCGGTGGACATCGTCGGCCCGGACTACGCCGGCCGCGCGATTGCCAAGATCGGCTTCGGCATCGTCTGCGCCACGGTGTTTGGCATTCCGGTGGGCACGCTGATTTCCGATGCGTTCGGTTGGCGCAGTGCTTTTGGCATTCTGGCGGTGATCGCCTTTGCCAAGGCCTTGCTGCTGTTTGTTTACTTGCCGAAAACCAGCCTGCACCAGCATCAGGTCAGCTTCGCCTCGCAGTTCAAGATTCTGCGCAGCCCGTTGATGATCGGTCATATCGTGCTGTCGATTCTGGTGTTCAGCGGCATGTTTACCGCTTACACGTATCTGGCCGACATTCTTGAGCGCCTTGCCGGGTTCAACGGCACTGTGGTTGGTTGGTGCCTGATGGCCTTCGGTGCGGTGGGGCTGATCGGCAACTCGCTGGGCGGTCGTGCGGTGGACCGGCATCCGCTGGGCGCGTCAGTGCTGTTCTGTGCGTTCATGATTGCCGGCATGGTGTCGCTGGTGCCGAACATTCATTCGCCGCTGGGGTTGTCGGTGGCGATGGGGATCTGGGGCGTGACCCAGGCCGCGTTGTTTCTGGTCAGCCATGTGCGCCTGATGAAAGCGGCGCCAGAAGCACCAGCCTTTGCCGCCTCCTTGAATATCGCCGGGGCCAATCTGGGGATCGGCCTGGGCGCCATCGTCGGTGGCCGGGTCATCGACAGTGCAGGTCTGGGCTTCCTGGGCTTTGCCGCCGCCGGCTTCATCCTGTTGTCGGTGTTCCTCGCCATGGTGTTGATGACGCTCAAGCCGCGCGAAATGTGCGCCGAAGCGTCATAACGCAGTAAACAGTTCGCGTCGGGCACCTTCGGTAATCGCAACGATGCCGGGGTGCTTGACCTTGCGCTCCACCGAAATGGCATAGAACGACTCGGTCACCGCGTCGGTCTGGCCAATCACCTCGACGCCGTACTGGCGTTTGACCTCATCGGCAATCACGCTCGGGCCGATGAAAATTCCGCTGCCCGATTGGCCGAAGGCCTGCATCAGGGCGCTGTCATCGAATTCCCCAACGATTTGCGGCTGAATCTGCTGCTCGGCGAACCAGCGCTGCAAACGGCTGCGCACTACGGTTTCGGCGCCGGGAATCAACAACGGTGCGCCATTGAGACTGCGCGGGAAGTCCTGCCCGTATTGCGCCGCCAACTGCGCGGTGGCGAAGAAACTGATCCCGCATTCCCCAAGCTTCTGGCTGTAGCCCTTGATGTCGAGGTGCGAGGGCATGGGGCTGTCGGAGATCACCAGGTCCAGACGCTGGATCGCCAGGTCCGCCAGCAAACGTTCGAGTTTGTCTTCGCGGCAGGTGATGCGCAGCGGCTCGTTGAGCTCCATGGTCGGCGCGATCAGGCGATAGACGATGGATTTGGGCACCACATCCGCCACGCCGACGCGGAACAGGATCTGCTGTTCGTTGGGCTGGGCACGCAGCATCAACTCCAGCTCACCGCCTAACTGGAACATCTGCTCGGCGTAGGGCAGGGCCTGGCGCCCGGCTTCGGTCAGTTCCAGTTGGCGGCCGACCCGTTGAAACAATTCGATGCCATAGGTTTGTTCGAGCAGCGAAATCTGCCCGCTGATGGTCTGCGGCGTCAGGTTCAGCTGTTCGCAGGCGCGCACGATGCTGCCGGTCTTGGCGACCACCCAGAAGTAATGCAGTTGTCGGTAATTGAGCATCGCGCAATGGCCTCTGCGGGGAGAATTCTGGATTCGTAAAAATCGAAGTATAGCCGCTAAAAATACGAATTTTCCTGAAGTGTTTGTCTCCCTAGAATGCCCAGCCATCGACGTGTGGTCTGTGACCCGGTCTGTTCATTCGAAGGAAACCTCATGAAATACACAATTCCAGCACTGATGTTTACGTCTTTACTGCTTATGGCCGGTTGCGA
Organism: Pseudomonas sp. P8_229; assembly: GCF_034008635.1. NCBI lineage: Bacteria > Pseudomonadati > Pseudomonadota > Gammaproteobacteria > Pseudomonadales > Pseudomonadaceae > Pseudomonas > Pseudomonas sp. P8_229. The sequence goes on from NZ_CP125378.1 coordinate 5,233,281, forward strand.
CCAGGCCGAGAAAAGCGCTCAGCAGTTGATGGGCAAGGCGGCGGAAAGCGCCAAGCAGGCGATCGACGATACGCACAAAGCCGCTGAGCAAGCGCTCAGTGACGCCACCGGCGGCCTGATCGAGAAAAAAGCAGCACCGAAAAAAGACGAGGAAATATCCGAATCTTCCTCCAAGACCATCTAAACCGTCTTACAAAGAGTCAGGACTGACCCATGGAATATCTGTTAGAACTCGCCGCCAGCCCCGCCGCCTGGGTTGCTTTGGCCACACTGGTGGTGATGGAGATCGTGCTCGGCATCGATAACCTGATCTTTATTTCGATCCTGACCAACAAACTGCCTGTGCAGCACCGGCAGAAAGCCCGTCGCATCGGTATCGGCATGGCGCTGATCCTGCGTCTGGCCCTGTTGAGCACCATCGCCTTCATCGTGCAGTTGACCGAACCTGTGCTCGAAATCATGGGCCAGGCGTTCTCCTGGAAGGACATGATCCTGATTGCCGGTGGTCTGTTCCTGGTGTGGAAAGCCACGACCGAGATCCATCACAGCATGGACCCGGCGCCGGAAGACCCGAAAAGCGCAACATCGACTGTGACGCTGGGCTTTGCTGCCGCCATCGGTCAGATCCTGATGCTGGACATGGTGTTCTCCATCGACAGCATCATTACCGCAGTGGGCATGACTGAGCACTTGCCGATCATGGTGATCGCGGTGGTGGTATCGGTAATGGTGATGCTGTTTGCGGCCGAGCCTCTGGCCAGGTTCATCAACGACAACCCGACGGTGGTGATGCTGGCCCTGGGCTTCCTGATCATGATCGGCATGACGCTGATCGCCGAAGGCTTCGGCGCCCACGTACCGAAAGGTTATGTGTACGCGGCCATGGCTTTCTCGGCAGCGATTGAAGTGCTGAACATGATGTCGCGCCGGGCGAAGCAGAAGAAGCTGACTGAGCACGCGTAAGCACCGTAAAGCCAAAAGCCCCTTGAACGCTTGGCGTTCAGGGGCTTTTTTGTGGCTGGAGCATTTGCGGTTTCAGTGCGCGGTCGCGTGGCCTGCGCTGTGTTTTTGCGGTTTCTCGACCGCGGCAGGCGGCAGCGGGTGATGGTGGCGCCGGGCAATGCGCAGCACGCCCCACAGCATGGCGGCGGCAACGGCCAGCCAGCCGGCTATCAACATCACGATGGTCATGGTCAGGCTCATCAGTGCCTCCTCTTTGCCCTGCGTCGGGCGCACACTTTTTCAATTCGCTCTGTTTCAGTGACAGTCTAGTCAATGAGGTGTTTCAGACTATTGACCAAAGGTCGGTGATGACCAATCAGTTCGCTCTATGTAATCGATGGGTCTGTGGTTTAAGGCTATACCGCAGGCGTGCGCCGTCCTATGATCGCAGGCGTTGCCGGAACACGATGACCGGCGTCTGATCAGAGAGTGACGATGGTGCAGGTATTGACTCGATTGCGAGGGGCATTGCTGGTGGCCGGTTGCGCGGCCGTGTTGGCGGGGTGTGCGGGCAGTGTGGCGCCGCAGGTCAAGCGCCTGCCGGAGCGGGTCGAACTCAGCGGCACCTTCTATCGGGGTGAAGCCAACCAGAGTGGCCCGCAAGTGCTGGCCAGCCTGTTGTCGCAGCAGGGCGTCATGATCACGCCGGGCCTGCTCGAAAAACCGTTGCATCTGCCAGGTGCACAGGATCAGTTGCAGCAGAACCTGCAGAACCTTGCCCGCGAATACGGCATGGTGGTCTATCCGCTGGACAGCAACTTGCCGGCCTTGCTGACCCAGGTCGCGGCCGGTTATCCGGTGATGGTGCGTTTCAGCGAAGGCTCGGCGTTTTGGGCTGAACCACGTTACGCGATTCTTTCCGGTTACGACCGGCGCAAGCAGAAAGTGCTGTTGCGCGCTGGCATGAACCATCGTGAGTTGATGAGTTTCAGCGCCTTTGAATCGGCATTCGAAAAATCAGGTGGCTGGGCCGTGTTGATCCAGAAACCGTCGCAGATTCCCGCCGAGGTTGATCGCCAGCGCTGGCTCAAGGCTGCTGACGAATTGGCACAGGCCGGTCAGGAGCGTGAAGCGGCGCAAGCGAAGAAGGCCCTCGCGGCGCACTGAGTTCCGTTCGTCATTTGCCGGGCACCACTGGGCCCGGCAAGCCTCTTAAAGGAAACAACCTTCTTTGCGGTTGAATCAGGAGGCGAGCATGGCAGATTCCCCATCCCCCCAAGGCCCGCACTCGAGCGAGCATTCCTCGGGTCATGAGCTGGACTTCGATCCGGATTCGCCGGACCTCGATGACCCCCAGGTTGACCCGGTAGGCCCCGCCAAGGCACCGAAAGACGTACAGCCCGGTGAAGACAGCAAGCGCCCGGCCAAGCCTTATGACCCGTTGGCCGATCTGAAACCTTGAAGTGAGGTGCGTATGAGTACCGATTCCAGCTTCGACGATAAACATCCGGACACTGTGCCGACCACGCCCGAAGAAGAGGTGGATCCGGTGCTGGATCCGGACAGCCCGCTGCGTGATCCGCTCGCCCGACCCTATGTGGTGACGCCTGAGCATCATCGTGACCCGAGTGCCGGTGATGGCATTCCCGATGATGAGCAGATGCCGCTGCCCAATGACTGATTCACAGGCAATAAAAAGCCCCGAAATATCGGGGCTTTTTATTGCTGCGCGAATTACTTGGACGCTTCGACCACGCCGCTCTGGCGACTCTTCAGGTTTTTCTCGGCCTTGTATTGTTGCGCGACCGCCGGGACGCTGGCGCTCCGGCCGGTTTCCATCCAACTGCGGATGCGACTCGCATCAGCGAAATGGGTGTACTTGCCGAACGCGTCGAGAATCACCAGGGCGACTGGGCGGTTGCCCATCTTTGTGACCAATACCAGGCAATGCCCGGCCGGATTGGTAAAGCCGGTTTTGGTGATCTTGATGTCCCAGTCGGCCTTGTTCACCAGGTGATCGGTATTGCGGAAACCCAGTGTGTAGTTGGGTTTACGGAACGACACGGTTTTTTCCTTGGTGGTGGTCAGCTCACTGAGGATGGGGTGCTTGCTCGCGGCCACCAACAACTTGCTCAGGTCGCGGGCGGTGGAGACGTTACGCTCGGACAGGCCCGTTGGCTCAACGTAGTGCGTGTTGGTCATGCCCAGCGCCTTGGCCTTGGCGTTCATCGCTGCGATAAAGGCTGCGTAGCCGCCCGGATAGTGATGGGCCAGGCTGGCGGCAGCGCGGTTTTCCGAGGACATCAGGGCGATCAGCAGCATCTCTCGGCGCGGTAGTTCGCTGCGAAGCTTGACCCGGGAAAACACACCTTTCATTTCTGGCGTGTGACTGATGTCGACGTCGATCCATTCGTCCATGTTCTGGTGCGCTTCAACCACGACCAGTCCAGTCATCAGCTTGCTCACCGAGGCGATCGGCACGATCACGTCGGGGTTGCTCGAATAGATGACTTTATTGGTCTGCAAATCCATAAGCAGGGCGCTGCCGGAGGCGATTTTCAGTTGCGAAGCATCACGTGGCGCAGCGGTGGTTTCAGCGGCGTTGACAGTTGGCGTGACGAATGTGCCTGAAACAGCAAAAACCAGGCTCAGGATCGAAAGACGAATTTTCACGCGGGCGAACTCATAAAGGTTGGATATTCCGTTAGTTTGTAACGGGTTGTTTCTTAAAAACGTCGCATTCTAGGAGTATGGCTGAAGTTCTGTCGATGGTTGTTTGAATGACCTGAAAATCTCGTGAAAACGCCTGTAAAAAGAGGGGTTTCCGGCGAACGGTTAGTGTTTTTTCTCGGATACAAAAAACCCCGCACAGGGCGGGGTTCTTTTATTGGGGAAAAACGCCTCAGGCGTGCAGGGTTTCTGCCGCGTAGAGGGTGTTTTCCAGCAGGCAGGCACGGGTCATCGGACCGACGCCACCCGGAACCGGAGTGATCCAGCCGGCACGGGGCAGGGCGGTTTCGTACACCACGTCACCGACCAGCTTGCCATCGTCCTGACGGTTGATGCCGACGTCGATCACGATCGCGCCTTCCTTGATCCACTCGCCCTTGACCAGGCCTGGTTTGCCGGCAGCTACGACCACCAGATCTGCACGACCGACGTGGCCGGCCAGATCCTTGGTGAAACGATGCGTGACGGTCACGGTGCAACCGGCCAGCAGCAGCTCCATCGCCATCGGACGCCCGACGATGTTGGATGCGCCAACCACCACCGCGTCCAGACCATAAAGGTCCACACCCGTGCTTTCCAGCAAGGTCATGATGCCTTTCGGGGTGCATGGGCGAAGCAGCGGGATGCGCTGGGCCAGGCGACCGACGTTATAAGGATGGAAGCCGTCGACGTCTTTGTCCGGGCGGATGCGTTCCAGCAGTTTGGAAGCGTCCAGGTGCTCGGGCAGCGGCAGTTGCAGCAGCACGCCGTCGATGGCCGGGTCGTCGTTGAGGCGATCGATCAGATCGGTCAGCGCTTCTTGAGTGGTTTCGCAAGGCAGGTCGTAGGCTTGAGAGAGGAAGCCGACCTCTTCACAGTCTTTACGCTTGTGCGAGACATAAACCTGAGAGGCAGGATCGCTGCCGACCAGGATCACCGCGAGGCCGGGAGTGCGCAGGCCGTGCTGGCGACGCTCGGCAACTCGTTTGGCGATCTGCTGGCGCAGGCTGGCGGCGATCGATTTGCCGTCGATTAGTTGTGCAGTCATTGCGCGTGATTAACCATCGAGAGGGGAAAAAAAGAGAACGCATTCTCGCATGTCGAGCGGTGAGGGCAAAGGCGCTTGGTCAGCAAATTCCCCTAACTCCTTTAATTAAATGAATTTTTTTCAAAAAGGATTTGACGACCTTGGGAGCGCTCTATACTATTCGTCGCACTTGTCGGGCACAGCCTAGCACTGGTTAGGAAGGTCGAGCGGAATTACGGTTCTGCAAGGCTGGAAAGCATTTAGTTTGTAGTCCTTCAAGGGTACAGATTAATAAGGCGCCCGTAGCTCAGCTGGATAGAGCATCCGCCTTCTAAGCGGATGGTCGCAGGTTCGAGTCCTGCCGGGTGCGCCATTAGGCAGCTTTGGCACAAGTAACGCGATATGGTGGGCGTAGCTCAGTTGGTAGAGCACGGGATTGTGACTCCCGTTGTCGTGGGTTCGATCCCCATCGTCCACCCCATATTTCGAAAGGCGCCAGATGTAACAGTCTGGCGCCTTTGCTTTAAAAGCTTCATCTGCGGATGTGGTGGAATTGGTAGACACACTGGATTTAGGTTCCAGCGCCGCGAGGCGTAAGAGTTCGAGTCTCTTCATCCGCACCAATTAAAGCTTCATTCATGCCGCAGGCCTGGTGAGGTTCAGCAAAAAAGTCGAAAGGCTTGTTTGCACTGCAATATGGTGGGCGTAGCTCAGTTGGTAGAGCACGGGATTGTGACTCCCGTTGTCGTGGGTTCGATCCCCATCGTCCACCCCATATTTCGAAAGGCGCCAGATTTAACAGTCTGGCGCCTTTTTTGTTTTACGGCTTGTGGTTTGGTCGCGCAGGTTTCGGGTCGCAAGGGCGGGGCGTTTCGTCGTGCTCGTGAGCTGAGACTGTCGTGCCGACCGCCGGCCATGTTCACGGGATCGGCTGTCAGGGAGATGGCTCGCAGTTGCTTCTATATATAGAAGCGGTTGAAGCAGAGCCCTGGCGTGATGGTCCTTATTCGTCTTCGGGGTGGAGTGCATTGCTGCATTCACACCTATAAATGGCCTGCTGTTTTTTTACCCGTTTTCAGTAGGGTGACTTCTTGAGTTTGACCCACTAGAATGCATGCCCTTGATTCTGGGGTCGGAAACGGCCGGCTAACGTCTGTGCAACGAGGAATATCCATGCAAGTTTCTGTTGAAAATACTACTGCTCTTGAGCGCCGCATGAGCGTCACCGTGCCGGCTGAGCGCATTGAGAGCCAGGTCAACAAGCGTCTGCAGCAGACTGCCCAAAAGGCCAAGATTGCTGGCTTCCGTCCAGGCAAAGTGCCAATGAGCGAAATCAAGCGCCGTTTCGGTGCTGACGCTCGTCAGGAAGCTGTTGGTGATGTCATTCAGTCCTCCTTCTACGAAGCTGTGGTTGAGCAGAAGCTGAACCCTGCCGGTTCGCCTTCGATCGAGCCTAAGTCGCTGGAAGCAGGCAAGGACCTGGAATACGTAGCCGTATTCGAAGTGTTCCCTGAGTTCACTGTTGCTGGTTTCGACGGCATTACTGTCGAGCGCCTGAGCGCTGACGTGGCTGACGCTGATCTGGACAAAATGCTGGACGTCCTGCGCAAGCAGAACACCCGTTTCGAAGTGGCCGATCGCGCTGCTCAGAACGAAGACCAGTTGAACATCGATTTCGTTGGCAAGGTTGACGGCGAAGCATTCGCTGGCGGCTCCGCCAAGGGTACTCAGCTGGTGCTGGGTTCCGGTCGCATGATTCCGGGCTTCGAAGAAGGCCTGGTTGGCGCTAAAGCGGGCGAAGAGCGCGTTCTGAACCTGACCTTCCCAGAGGACTATCAGAACCTGGACCTGGCTGGCAAAACCGCCGAGTTCACCGTGACTGTAAACACCGTTTCCGAGCCAAAACTGCCTGAGCTGAACGAAGAGTTCTTCGCTCAATTCGGCATCAAGGAAACCGGTCTGGAAGGCTTCCGCACCGAAGTTCGCAAGAACATGGAGCGTGAACTGCGTCAGGCCATCAAGTCCAAGGTCAAGAATCAGGTAATGGACGGTCTGCTGGCCACCAACCCGATCGAAGTGCCAAAGGCTCTGCTGTCCAACGAAGTTGACCGTCTGCGCGTGCAGGCTGTTCAGCAGTTCGGTGGCAACATCAAGCCTGACCAGCTGCCGGCCGAGCTGTTCGAAGAACAAGCCAAGCGCCGTGTAGTGCTGGGTCTGATCGTGGCTGAAGTGGTCAAGCAATTCGACCTGAAGCCTGACGACGCCCGCGTTCGTGAAATGATTCAGGAAATGGCTTCGGCTTACCAAGAGCCTGAGCAGGTCGTGTCCTGGTACTACAAGAACGAGCAGCAACTGAACGAAGTTCGTTCGGTTGTGCTGGAAGAACAAGTTGTGGATACTGTTCTGCAGAAAGCTAGCGTGACCGACAAATCGGTCTCTTACGAAGAAGCGGTCAAGCCGGTAGAAGCTCCAAAAGCCGACTGATTGTTTTTGCGTTAAGAAGTACACACATAAGCCAGCCTTCGAGCTGGCTTATGCGTATTCAAGACATAACTATTTGGGAGTGACTGCAGAGCATGTTCCGTAATTCGTATATTCAGCAGAACTCTGATATCCAGGCCGCAGGCGGCCTGGTCCCGATGGTTGTCGAGCAATCTGCTCGTGGCGAGCGCGCCTATGACATCTACTCGCGCCTTCTGAAGGAGCGCGTAATTTTTCTGGTGGGTCCTGTAGAGGACTACATGGCCAACCTGATCTGTGCGCAATTGCTGTTCCTTGAAGCGGAAAACCCGGACAAGGACATCCATCTTTACATCAACTCCCCGGGCGGTTCGGTGACAGCGGGTATGTCGATCTACGACACCATGCAGTTCATCAAGCCAAACGTATCGACAACCTGCATTGGTCAGGCGTGCAGCATGGGTGCATTCCTGCTGACGGCCGGTGCTCCCGGCAAGCGTTTCTGCCTGCCGAACTCGCGCGTGATGATTCACCAGCCACTGGGCGGTTTCCAGGGCCAGGCGTCGGACATTGAAATCCATGCCAAGGAAATCCTCTTCATTCGCGAGCGTCTCAACACGCTGATGGCCAAGCACAGCGGTCGTACGCTTGAAGAAATCGAGCGTGACACCAACCGCGACAACTTCATGAGTGCAGAAGCTGCGAAGGAATACGGCCTGATCGACGAAGTCATCAGCCAGCGTCCCGCGTAAAATAAGCAGCTCAAAATAAGGTTGGTCGGCAGGTCCGACCACCAGCGGGCTTGAAAAAGCCCGCAATAGCCTTCATCTTGTGTTGCAAGCCTATCGGATTTGGATCGAACGAATGACTGACACCCGCAACGGCGAGGACAACGGCAAGCTGCTCTATTGCTCCTTCTGTGGCAAAAGCCAGCATGAAGTGCGCAAATTGATTGCCGGCCCCTCGGTCTTTATCTGCGACGAGTGCGTCGACCTGTGCAATGACATCATCCGCGAGGAGGTGCAGGAAGCACAGGCCGAAAGCAGCGCGCATAAATTGCCTTCGCCTAAAGAAATCAGCGGCATCCTTGACCAGTATGTAATCGGTCAGGAACGTGCGAAAAAGGTTCTGGCCGTAGCGGTGTACAACCACTACAAGCGTCTGAACCAGCGTGACAAAAAGGCTGACGACGTCGAACTCGGCAAGAGCAACATCCTGCTGATCGGCCCGACAGGCTCGGGTAAGACCCTGCTGGCCGAAACACTGGCCCGCCTGCTGAACGTTCCGTTCACCATCGCCGACGCAACCACCCTCACCGAGGCCGGTTACGTAGGTGAGGATGTCGAGAACATCATTCAGAAATTGCTGCAAAAGTGCGATTACGACGTGGAAAAAGCCCAGATGGGCATTGTCTATATCGACGAAATCGACAAGATTTCCCGCAAGTCCGACAACCCGTCGATCACCCGCGATGTTTCCGGTGAAGGCGTGCAGCAGGCCTTGCTCAAGTTGATCGAAGGCACGGTCGCTTCCGTTCCACCGCAAGGTGGCCGCAAGCATCCGCAGCAGGAATTCCTGCAGGTCGACACCCGTAACATCCTGTTCATCTGCGGTGGTGCGTTCTCCGGTCTGGAAAAGGTTATTCAAAACCGTTCCACCAAGGGCGGCATCGGTTTCAACGCAGAAGTGCGCAGCAAGGAAGAGGGCAAGAAAGTCGGTGAATCCCTGCGTGAAGTCGAGCCTGACGATCTGGTCAAGTTCGGTCTGATCCCGGAATTCGTCGGTCGTCTGCCGGTCCTCGCGACGCTGGACGAGCTTGATGAGGCTGCGCTGATGCAGATCCTCACCGAGCCGAAAAATGCTCTGACCAAGCAGTATGCCAAGCTGTTCGAGATGGAAGGCGTGGATCTGGAGTTCCGGACCGACGCACTGAAATCGGTCGCCAAGCGTGCCCTGGAGCGTAAAACCGGTGCCCGTGGTCTGCGTTCGATTCTCGAAGGTGTGTTGCTCGACACGATGTACGAAATCCCCTCGCAGTCCGAGGTGAGCAAAGTCGTCATCGATGAAAGCGTGATCGAAGGCAAGTCCAAGCCACTGTATATCTACGAAAACAGTGAGCCGACGGCCAAGGCAGCGCCGGACGCGTAAGCGTCCACTCTGTCGAAACAAAGAAGGGGCCTTCGGGCCTCTTTTTTTTTATGTCGTTTTTTACATCCGCTTTGCGCTTGTTTTTTTTCAAGGCAGCCCCCATCTTGGTTTCAAGCTTAATTCCATCTGATTACGGCCATATGGCCGCCGTAGAGGCGAAATCATGAAGACAACCATCGAATTGCCTCTCCTGCCATTGCGTGATGTCGTGGTTTATCCGCACATGGTTATCCCGCTGTTCGTGGGGCGCGAGAAATCCATCGAAGCCCTCGAGGCTGCGATGACGGGTGACAAGCAGATCCTGCTGCTGGCCCAGAGAAACCCGGCTGATGATGATCCCGGTGAAGACGCTCTCTATCGCGTAGGTACCATCGCCACTGTGCTGCAGCTGTTGAAGCTGCCGGATGGCACCGTCAAGGTTCTGGTCGAAGGTGAGCAGCGGGGCGCTGTAGAGCGCTTCAGCGAAGTCGACGGGCATTGCCGCGCCGAGGTCTCGCTGATCGACGAAGTCGACGCCGCCGAGCGCGAGTCGGAAGTTTTCGTGCGCAGCCTGCTGTCGCAGTTCGAACAATATGTACAGTTGGGCAAGAAAGTCCCGGCTGAAGTCCTGTCGTCGCTCAACAGCATCGATGAGCCTGGGCGCCTGGTCGACACCATGGCCGCGCACATGGCGCTGAAAATCGAACAGAAGCAGGAAATCCTCGAAATCATCGATCTGTCGGCCCGGGTCGAGCATGTGCTCGCCTTGCTGGATGCCGAGATCGATCTGCTGCAAGTTGAAAAACGCATTCGCGGCCGCGTCAAAAAGCAAATGGAGCGCAGCCAGCGCGAGTACTACCTGAATGAGCAGATGAAGGCCATTCAGAAGGAGCTGGGCGACGGTGATGAAGGTCACAACGAAATCGAAGAGCTGAAAAAGCGCATCGATGCTGCCGGCTTGCCGAAAGATGCTCTGGCCAAGGCCACCGCCGAGCTGAACAAGCTCAAGCAAATGTCGCCGATGTCCGCTGAAGCCACCGTGGTGCGCTCCTACATCGACTGGCTGGTGCAGGTGCCGTGGAAGGCACAAAGCAAGGTACGCCTCGACCTGGCGCGTGCTGAGGATATTCTCGATGCCGATCACTACGGCCTCGAAGAGGTCAAGGAGCGCATCCTTGAGTACCTCGCCGTGCAGAAGCGCGTGAAGAAGATCCGTGGGCCGGTGTTGTGCCTGGTCGGTCCTCCTGGCGTGGGTAAAACCTCGCTGGCGGAGTCGATCGCCCATGCCACCAACCGTAAATTCGTGCGTATGGCCCTCGGTGGTGTGCGTGACGAGGCGGAAATTCGTGGTCACCGCCGAACCTACATCGGTTCGATGCCGGGAAGATTGATTCAAAAGATGACAAAAGTGGGCGTACGCAACCCACTGTTCCTGCTTGATGAAATCGACAAAATGGGCAGCGACATGCGTGGCGACCCGGCGTCGGCGTTGCTGGAAGTGCTCGATCCGGAGCAGAACCACAACTTCAACGATCACTATCTGGAAGTCGATTACGACCTGTCCGATGTGATGTTTCTGTGCACCTCGAACTCGATGAACATCCCGCCGGCACTGCTGGACCGGATGGAAGTCATTCGCCTGCCAGGCTACACCGAAGACGAAAAGATCAACATTGCCGTCAAATACCTCTCGCCAAAACAGATCGCAGCTAATGGTCTGAAGAAGGGCGAACTGGAATTCGACGCGGAAGCGATCCGCGACATCATCCGTTACTACACCCGTGAAGCCGGTGTGCGTGGCCTCGAACGTCAGATCGCCAAGGTCTGCCGCAAAGCTGTGAAAGAGCACGCGCTGGAAAAACGCTTCTCGGTGAAAGTGACAGCTGATTTGCTGGAACACTTCCTCGGTGTGCGCAAGTTCCGCTACGGCCTGGCCGAGCAACAGGATCAGATTGGGCAGGTGACTGGCCTGGCCTGGACGCAGGTTGGCGGTGAATTGCTGACTATCGAAGCTGCTGTGGTGCCGGGTAAAGGCCAGTTGATCAAGACCGGTTCGCTGGGTGATGTAATGGTCGAATCGATCACTGCCGCCCTGACCGTGGTGCGCAGCCGCGCGAAGAGCCTGGGTATTCCCCTGGACTTCCACGAGAAGCGCGACACGCACATCCACATGCCGGAAGGGGCAACGCCCAAAGACGGCCCTAGTGCTGGTGTAGGCATGTGCACGGCATTGGTTTCGGCATTGACCGGGATCCCGGTGCGCGCCGATGTCGCCATGACTGGTGAGATCACCCTGCGGGGTCAGGTGCTGGCGATTGGTGGTCTGAAGGAAAAACTGCTCGCGGCCCACCGCGGCGGAATCAAGATTGTGATTATTCCGGAAGAGAACGTGCGCGATCTGAAGGAGATTCCTGACAATATCAAGCAGGATCTGCAGATTAAACCGGTTAAATGGATTGACGAGGTCCTGCAAATTGCGCTGCAATACGCGCCGGAGCCCTTGCCGGATGTGGCTCCGGAGATAGTTTCCAAGGACGAAAAACGTGAGTCTGATTCAAAGGAAAGAATTAGCACGCATTAATACGTTTTTGCCTGGGTGGCTTCCTTGACAGCTTTTTAGAGCCCTTGTTATAAAGCGGCTCTTAAGTGTCTGTAGGCCATTCAGCACTCGTTTTTGCTTTCACCAAAAAACTTAGAATCATCTCAAAATAGATATAAGGGGACTTAGAGTGAACAAGTCGGAACTGATTGATGCTATCGCTGCATCCGCTGATATCCCGAAAGCTGCTGCTGGCCGTGCGCTGGACGCTGTAATCGAATCCGTCACTGGCGCTCTCAAGGCTGGCGACTCCGTTGTTCTGGTTGGTTTCGGCACTTTCTCCGTGACTGATCGTCCAGCTCGCGTTGGTCGTAACCCACAGACCGGCAAGACGCTGCAAATCGCTGCTGCTAAAAAGCCAGGTTTCAAAGCCGGTAAAGCACTGAAAGAAGCGGTTAACTAAGTTAGTTTGTTTCAGGTTTTTACCCATCCGGGTCGGGGTCATGCCTGACTTGGCAGCGGAGCGGTAGAGCAGGTCGCTGAAGCAGTGGCTTGTAACGCCGGGATCGAGGGTTCGAGCCCTGTCCGCTCCGCCAGTTACGAGAAGGCGCATCCTCGGATGCGCCTTTCTTCTATCCGGATTCTACCCACGCTCCACGGTTGCCAAATTTTTGAAGTTCAACCGTTTCTGGGGGACGCATGCTGCAGAATATCAGGGACAATTCACAAGGCTGGATTGCCAAGACCATTATCGGGGTCATCGTTGCACTGATGGCTCTGACCGGTTTCGATGCCATTTTCAAGGCCACGACGCACACCAACGATGCGGCCAAGGTCAATGGTGAAGAAATCAGCCAGAACGAGCTGAGCCAGGCCGTTGACATGCAACGCCGTCAGCTGATGCAACAGCTGGGCAAGGACTTCGATGCTTCCTTGCTTGACGAAAAAATGCTCCGCGAATCGGCCCTCAAGGGTCTGATCGATCGCAAGCTGCTGCTGCAAGGTGCAGAACAATCGAAATTCGCTTTCTCCGAAGGTGCACTGGATCAGGTGATCCTGCAGACCCCTGAATTCCAGGTGGACGGCAAGTTCAGCTCCGAGCGCTTCGACCAGGTGATCCGTCAACTGGGCTACACCCGCATGCAATTCCGCCAGATGCTGGCTCAGGAAATGCTGATCGGCCAGCTGCGTGCAGGTGTTGCCGGCAGCGGTTTCGTCACCGATGCCGAAGTACTGGCTTTCGCCCGTCTGGAAAAACAGACCCGTGATTTCGCTTCGCTGAACGTCAAGGCCGATCCGGCCGCAGTCAAGCTGACCGACGATGAGGTCAAGGCTTACTACGACGAGCACGCCAAGGAATTCATGACCCCTGAACAGGTGGTTGTCGATTACGTCGAGCTGAAGAAGTCTTCGTTCTTCGACCAGGTCGCCGTCAAGGACGAAGACCTGCAGGCGGCGTATCAGAAAGAGATCGCCAATCTGTCGGAACAGCGTCGTGCCGCGCACATCTTGATCGAAGTCAACGACAAGACCACCGACGCTCAAGCCAAGGCGAAGATCGAAGACGTCCAGGCGCGTCTGGCCAAGGGCGAGAAGTTCGACGCGCTGGCCAAGGAGTTCTCGCAGGATCCGGGTTCGGCGAACAATGGCGGTGACCTCGGTTTCGCAGGTCCTGGCGTCTACGATCCAGCCTTCGAAAAAGCCCTGTACTCGCTGAACAAGGACCAGGTGTCCGCGCCGGTGCGTACCGATTTCGGTTACCACCTGATCAAGCTGCTGGGTGTTGAAGCGCCTGAGGTGCCGACCCTGGCCAGCCTGAAAGACAAGCTGACCCGCGAGCTGAAGACGCAACAGGTCGAGCAGCGTTTCGTCGAGGCGACCAAGCAACTGGAAGACTCGGCGTTCGAAGCGTCTGACCTGGCTCAGCCAGCGGCGGATCTGAAGCTGACCGTGCACACTTCCAAGCCGTTCGGCCGTGAAGGTGGCGAAGGCATTTCGGCCAATCGTGCTGTGGTGGCGGCTGCATTCAGCCAGGAAGTGCTGGAAGAAAACGCCAACAGCACCGGTATTGAGCTGGACCCGGAAACCGTGGTCGTGCTGCGCGCCAAGGAACACCTGAAGCCAGAACAACTGCCGCTGGAAGCCGTTAACACGGCAATCCGTGCCCAGTTGACCAAAGAGCACGCCAGCGCTGCTGCCAAGACCAAGGCTGATCAGTTGATCGCCAGCCTGCGCGATGGCAAGACTGCGTTGGACAAAGCGGTTGATGGTCAGAGCTGGAAGGTTGTTGCAGCGGCAACTCGCGCTCAGGAAGGGGTTGACCCGACTGTGCTGCAGGCGCTGTTCCGCATGCCGAAGCCGGCAGCGAAGGACAAGCCGACCTTCAGCAGCGTAACGCTGCAGGACGGTAGCCTGATGATCGTGCGCCTCAATGGCGTGAACGAAGCGGTGGCGCCGACCGATGAAGAGAAGGCGCAGTATCGTCGCTTCCTCGCTTCTCGTGAGGGGCAGCAGGACTTTGCGGCGTTCCGCAAGCAGTTGGAAAGTCAGGCGGACATCAAGCGGTATTGATGTTTGACTGAGTGGTGACAGGAAAGCCCCGATCTTATGGTCGGGGCTTTTTTTTGTCTGGGTTTTTGGTCGTGGCGGCCTTTGCGCCGGCCATGTTCTTGGGGGGTGGGTGAATATCCGTTGTTTCGGGTGTGGCGGCTGGCGGTTTCGCCCTTACGGCGAGTCACTTTTTCAGACGCCAAAAAGTAACCAAAACGCTGGGCCCCGGCGTACGGCCCTCGCCGTGGCTCGGGTTCCTTCGTTGCGGGGTTCATCCGGGGGCATCGCCTCCGGTTTGCTTCGCTGCACCTCCTCTCGATGTGTTTGGCTTCGCCAAACGGTCGCTGCGCTCCCACCCCCGGATAAACCCCTCCACTCAGCCTGCCGATGGGGCCAGCAGATCAAGAGCTGCAGCCGAGCTTGCGCTCATCCTGTTGAGTGGGGCGGCTGCGCCGCGTGCGATGCACACAGTTCAAAATTGTGGGAGCCAGCCAGCCTGCTGGCGATGGCGGCCTGACAGCCGACCACTCTCCAACTGCCTGCACCCAATCCCACTGTGGGAGATTCTATGGTTCATGCCTAGCCCCTAAACGGCTTTAGGTGAGTATTCGCTCTGGTTTTTCAACAGAGCAAATACCACCCGGGCAAGCTTGCGGGCTAGTGCGACCAGTGCTTGGGTAGTGCTCAATCCGCGCTCTCTTAAAGCCTCATAAAACCCTTTCCACGCCGAGGTCCGGCTCGCCGCCATTGCAGCGTTGTGCAGCAATCGACGTGCCTCTGAGTCGCCTCGTTTGGTCAGGCAGCGACGGCCTTTCTTTTTGCCTGAGTCCGATATGCGCAGATCCAGGCCCAGAAAGGCGATGAAAGCGTCGGCATTCCTGAAGTCCCCACGCTGAAAGGATGCGAGCAAGCGGGCGCCGGTCAACGTACCGATGCCTTCTACCTTCATGCAACGCTTGAGCTGAGCGCCTAAACCGGCTTCGTCTATCTGCGCCAGGATCGTTTTCTCCAGCAGGATTTCCAGTCTTTGCATGGCGTTTATCTGATTTTTGAAAACGGTTTTGAGCAATGGCTCATTCTCCCAGCTCTGCTTGAGGCTAACACGAGCCTGGACCAGAGCCGCACGGCGCCGGAAAAGACTGATGAGCCGGCAATACAAGGGCGACGGCGGTGTCCAAGGGCGTAAGTGGTCCCCTTCGTTTGTCAGATAACGGGCCAGTAATCGGGCATCCAGCGCATCAGTTTTGGCGCGAACGTTCACACCTTTGCGGTAATGGCTGAGCTCATAACCGCCAACCATATAGATCACGCAACCATCGGCATACGCCAGATCAGCAAATTCCTGGTGATAGATATTGGTGGCTTCGATGGCGATTGCCACTGGCTTGGCAGCGGTTTTGAGCCATTTCTTGATCGCCGCTTTGGTATTGGAGATTGTCTCGAGCTGATCTGATTCGGCGTGATAAATCACCAGTTCGTCCTTGGCGACATCAACCCCGATAATCGACTGAGTGGTAACGACGGGCATTGCCATGAGAAATCCTCCGGGCTAAGGTTTGAACGCTTGAAGGGTTCACCCAGAGGCGCAGGCTTGTTCCTATCGTCGGTCTAGGCCAGATGCATTCTTTATCGGCGCTTGGGTGAAAGGAGGAGGGGTGAAATCTCCCACGGTCTGTACTGCGCTAACAGTCAGAATCGAGCCTTGTCCCTCCTCCTCCCTTCAAGTCCTACCATACAAGCGAGCCTGCTCGCGAAGGCGGCCTAGCAGCCACCCATCTCCTCACAATCCCAATCACTCAAACCCATGCCCCCGCGCCCTGAGCGCCGCATACAAGGTCAATACCAGCAATCCCACCACAATCCACGGAAAGCCCCCAACCCCCAGATTCCCCAGCAACAATCCACCCGCCAGCCCACCCCCGGCAATCCCGACATTCCACAGCGTCACCAGCATCGACTGCGCTGTATCGGCAGCCTTTCCAGCGGTTTTCGCCAAGGCAGTCTGCAGCAGCGAGGGCATCGCGCCGAACGCCAATCCCCATATGGCGACGGCGATGTATATCACTGGCGCCGATTCGCGCCACAGGCCCAGAGCGACGGCTGAGAGCATGAACAGCACCGTGCTGATGAGCACCAGTTCGCGCAGCCAGCGATCGATCAGGCTGCCGACGATCCACAGGCTCAGCACTGAGGCCAGGCCGAACACCAGCAGCACGCGATCAATATCGCCGCCCAGCCCCGACGGTTGCAGGAACGGGGCAATGTAGGTGTACAGCAGGTTGTGGGCGACCACGTAGGACAGGGTCACGAACAGCACCGATCGCACGCCGGGCAGGGTAAAGACCTGACGTAGGGGCAGGCGCTTTCCTGTCCGTTCGCCGGCAAAGTCCGGCACTTGCCAGCGCACCCAGATCACCAGCAGCAGCGTCAGCGCGGTCATGATGGCGAAGCTCAGGCGCCAACCCACCAGGGTGCCGAGCAACGTGCCGGCCGGTATGCCCAGCGACAGTGCAAGCGGCGCCCCGAGCATGGCCACGGTGATCGCCCGGCCTTGCAGGTGCGGGGCAACCATGCGGCTCGCATAGCCGGCCAGTAGCGCCCACAACAGTCCGGCAAAGATCCCGGCGAGCAAGCGTGCGATCAAGGTCAGCCAGTACAGCTCCGATAGGGCGGTGATGCTGTTGGCGATGGCAAAGCCGCCGATGGCGGACAACAACAATGGCCGACGACGCCAGCCTCGGGTGGCGATGGTCAGCGGGATGGCCGCCAGCATCGAGCCGATGGCGTACAGCGTCACCAGTTGCCCGATCAGCGCCTGTGAGACATTCAGGCCCGCGCTCATTTGCGGCAGCAGGCCGGCGGGCATGGCTTCGGTCAGCACCGTGATGAAGCCGGCGGTGGCCAGGGCCAGCAGGGCGCCGAGGGGTAATCGTTCGCGCGCCTCGGCCGGTTGGGTGAGGTCTGCGGAGGTCAGTTGTGCATCATTCATGAGTCTGCGTCCATTTGCCCAAGGGGGTGAAGTCCTTAGGCTAGGGCGCTGCGCATTAGAGAAAAATGGGTTACGGTTCCGAACATATCGGACACGGATGTCGTGAATGGGAGGATTGGAATGGACAGCCTGGGCAGTATTTCGGTGTTTGTGCAGGTCGCCGAGACCCGCAGTTTTACCGAGGCCGGACGGCTGCTGGGCGTGTCGTCCTCGGCGGTCGGCAAAAGTATTGCGCGGCTTGAGGCGCGACTCGGTGTGCGGCTGTTTCATCGCACCACCCGCAGCATCACGCTGACCAGTGAAGGCGCGCTGTTCCTTGAGCGCTGTCGCAAGATTCTCGCCGAGGTGGAAGCGGCCGAGTTCGAACTGTGCAATTCGGCCTCGCAGCCCCACGGCAAGCTGCGCATCAGTCTGCCGCAGGTGCACGGGCTGGTGATGCCGGTGATGAACCAGTTCATGGCGTTGTACCCGCAGATCGAACTGGATCTGGACCTGACCGATCGCATGGTCGACGTGGTCGAGGAGGGCTTTGATGCGGTGATTCGTACCGGCAAGCCGCGCGATTCACGGCTGATGGCACGGCCCTTGGGCGAGTTTCACATGGTGTTGGTGGCAAGTCCGTTGTATCTGCAGCAGCGCGGAGTGCCGCAGACACCAGCCGATCTGGCTGAGCATGCGTGCCTGCGGCACACCTTCCACGCCACCGGCAAGCTGGAGCCGTGGCCGTTGATCCGCGAGGAGGGCGCGCCGGAGCCGAGCTTGCCGACGCGGCTGGTCAGCACGTCCATCGAAGCTGTCAGTCATGCGGCGCTGGCCGGAATGGGCATCGCCTGTCTGCCGGACTTCATGACTCATGAGGATGTGGCGCATGGGCGCCTGCAGCGAGTTCTGGATGCGCATCTGCAGCATGTCGGTCAGTTCTGGGTGTTATGGCCTTCCAGTCGCCATGCCACCGCCAAATTACGTGTCTTCATCGATCACTTGTCGCTGCGACTTTTCCCGGCAAACAATGGTCAATAGGGTTGTAACGGCTTTAAGACACAATCCATGCGCCGCAGGGCCAAGTTCTGTTGCACAATACGCCCCGGACCGTTTTCCCTCAGGATGTTTAATGTTGATTTCAACTCCCATGCGTGTCGTTGGGTTGGCACTGTTGTTGACCGCTGTCGCCGGCTGTTCGAAAGACAAGCCGATCTATGAGCATGAGAATTTCGACGATTCCGGTACGTATTCTCGCAATTACCCGGTGGCCGATGTCGCCAGCTGCGAGGCGGCCCGTCGTGCGCTGCTCAGCCAGGGTTACATCATCACCAGCAGTGACCCGAAACTGGTCAGCGGCCACAAGAGCTTCCAGCAGACCGGTGAAACCCACCTGGAGATCAGTTTCAACGTGGTGTGTGCCGAAGATGGCAGTGCCAAGCATCATGCCACGGTGTTTGCCAACGCCTTGCAGGACCGTTATGCGCTGAAGAAGACCAACAACTCTGCCAGCCTCGGGGTCGGCGTGTTGGGTTCGGTGTCGATGCCGATTGGCTCCTCGGACGATTCGATGGTCAAGGTCGCCAGTGAGACCGTGACCTCGCAGAAGTTCTATGAGCGTTTCTTCACTCTGGTCGAACTGTTCCTGCCGGCCGATGCGAAGAAAGCCGCGCACATCGAAGAAAAGCCCAAGACTGATCTGGGTGTGCCGGAGCCCAAACCCGCCTCTGTCGCGCCGGCAACACCGTCGCCGGCGGTAGAAACAACTCCCGCGCCGCTGCCGGCCGGGATTGTCGAGCCAGCCCAGACCACTGCTCCGGTAGCCCCGGCAGCAACACCGACGCCGGCCCCGGTTTCACCGACGCCGGTGGGTTCCGAGCCGGTGGTGCCGCCAGCCGAGTCCGCGCCGATCACCCCGGCACCGGCCACCGAAACGATCACGCCACCGCCCAACCCGAGCAATATCCCGCCGCCATCCGAGCCGATTCCGGCGATGCAATAACTCACACGCACATCCCCTGTGGGAGCGGGCTTGCTCGCGAAAGCGGTTGTTCAGTCACATCGATGCTGAATGTACTGACGCTTTCGCGAGCAAGCACGCTCCCACAGTTGTTTCTGCAGTACGTGAAATCTCGTTACATTCCCCTGACAAAAATCCCGCGATAAATTCCTGACCACCTGCTACGTTTTATTTCATGAAGGCCGGGTTTCACTTTTCCTTCATACGGGCACGATATGCTCGAAGCACTGGTCATTTGGCCGGGCTATTTTTCAAGCGGGCAGCAAGGGGATGACACGATGGACGACTATCAAGAAGAACTGCTCGAATACCAGGCGTTTGAACTGGATCAGCCAGAGCCGGCCGAAGACGCCACCGAGCTGTAAGGCGTCAGGCGCTTTTGCGGTGACTGCGGCGAAACTCGCCGGGGGTCTGGCCGTTCCAGCGTTTGAAGGCGCGTTGAAACGCCTCGGCTGAGGCAAAGCCCAGCAGGTAGGCGATCTCGCCGAACGCGAGTTCGGTGTCACGAATATAGGTCATTGCCAGGTCGCGGCGGGTGTCATTGAGGATCGCGCGAAACTGCGTGCCTTCCTCGGCCAGTTTGCGTCGCAAGGTCCAGGTCGGCAGCTTCAGGCGTGCCGCCACTTCTTCCAGATCGGGTTCCCGGCCACCATTGAGCAACGGCCCCAGCAGTTGAGTGATGCGTTCACGCAGGCTGCGGGTGCGGGTCAATTGCTCCAGTTCCCGCTCACACAACGCAAGCAAATGCTTCCAGGTGCTCGGGCAGTGTTCCGGGTTGCGCAGGGCGAGGCTGTGGAGGTTCAGGCGCAGTTGATTGCGTTCGGCGCCGAACTGAATCGGGCAGTCACCCAGCACGCTGTACGCGTCGCGGTAGTCCGGCTCGTCGAATTCGATGTCGATGTGCTCGGCCCGCAGTGGCTCGCGGCCGACGCTGGATAACTGATGCAGCCAGCCGGCGATGATCGAATCCACCACAAAGCGGTTATAGGCGTTGTACGGGCTGATCGAGTAGAAACGCAGCCAAGCGCCGTGGGCGTCTTCGTGAAAACTCGATTGCCCGCGATAGTTGGAGCCGTACAGCGGCTCGAAGCGGATCAGGCAACGGGCCGCTTCACGCACGGTCGGTGCCTGTGCGGCGGTGACCCCGGCCAGTCCGGCCTGGCTCAGACGGCTGAGCTGGCCCATGCGCAGGCCCAGCGCCGGATCGCCGGTCAACTGAATTGCGCTGTGCCCCAGACGCATGTAACGCGGGATCGACAGCCGCGCACCGGCCTCGGCCAGTCGCGCGGTGTCCAGGCCGTATTGTTCGAGCAACGGTTGCGGATCGGCGCCATGGCTGCGCACCGCATCGGCAAGGCTGTGGACGAAACCTACCGACAGATCCCCGAGGCGCATCGGCAGCGGCTGCATGGTTTACAACCAGATATTCAGCAGACGTGCGCCACGGGCTTCGCCATCGGCGAATTGCTGGCCGTTGCTGCTGAGGAAGCTTTGCCCTGCACTGGGTTTATCCCAGAACTGCCCGCGCAGGAACACACTCATGCCGGCAATGGCGCGGCTGCTCGGCGGCTGCGCGGTCAGCGTCAGGCGATGCCACGCCTGACCCTCACTGATTTCCCCGGGCTTGAGGCTGACCGACCCCGGTGTGTTCGAGCCCTTGTAGCCGCCCCACGGCTGATTCCACGCACCGTGACCGACCACGAACGCCGGCACCGCCACCAGTTGTGCGCCTAACTCATCGAGTTGGCGATAGTTGTCCGGATACCAGCTGTCACTGCCGATCAGCACCCCCAAACGCCCGGCCGGGGTGTCGACTACGGTGATTGCGTGCTCGTCTTCGCTCTCGATCACGTCACGCTGTTCGAAGATCGGGTGCATCTGCCGCTGTGGCTGGCCCAGCGGCAAACCATCACGGCCAAACACCACGCTGCTGTTGAACAGCGCACCGCTGCCGGGCTTGAGCTGGCCGTCGCGAATACTTGGTTCGGGCAGCACGATAGAGCCGGCCACCAGCGTTATATGGAACTCTTTGGCAAGACCACCGAACAGCGCCTGATAATCCTTGGCCATGGCCCTGGACTTCATGCGCAGGTGCGCGTCGTCGAGGCGATTTTCGCCCTTGGCACTGAGCCAGGCGCGGGCGAACAGCAGCGGGTTGCTTGCCGCCAGCCAGTTCATCGCTTCGGCGAGGGTGGGGGCCTGATACAACTCGTCTTTCTCGCCGCTGATCATCAGCCAGGTGCCGACGTGCTCGGGCAGTACCACCACGGTTTTTTCGTTCAACAGCCCCTGGTCCTGCGCCTGCTGCAGATAGGCCGCGAGTTTGCGGTGCAGGCGCTCCGGGCTTTGGTAGTCGGTGGGGAACAGTTCCGGTTGAATTCCCAGCAAGTTGCCACGGTCGGCCGGTGTGCCCTGATCGACCGCCAGTTTGATCCGCAGGTCCGACAGGTAATGCCCCGCCGGCCGGTCCGCCGCCCACATGGCGTAGGTGGTAAGGGCGGCAACGATGGCCATGGAAAAGAACAGGTACAGAAGTTTGCGCATGAAAACCAACAACAGCCGGGTACAGGGTGTGGCGACTAGGGTAGGGCGCATGTCTGCGCTTGCCAAGGGGTGCTGCGCATTTGGATCAATAAGTTGTCAGTTTCGGTCATTGAGTGACAGCGGTGCGACTCTTAGTCTGTCGAACATGACTGACGGGGGACGCAGAGCTCCCGCAATTTCCGTGATCGCTCGTTGTGGAGTTACCGATGACCGCCGCTCATTACCCGCACCTGTTGGCCCCGCTGGACCTGGGATTCACCACGCTGCGCAACCGCACCCTGATGGGCTCGATGCACACCGGCCTTGAAGAAAAACCGGGCGGCTTCGAACGCATGGCGGCGTACTTCGCCGAACGTGCCCGTGGCGGCGTCGGCCTGATGGTTACCGGGGGTATCGGCCCGAACGACGAGGGCGGCGTGTACTCCGGCGCGGCCAAGCTGACCACCGAGGAAGAGGCGCTCAAGCACCGCATTGTCACCCGCGCGGTGCACGAGGCGGGCGGCAAGATCTGCATGCAGATCCTTCACGCCGGGCGTTATGCCTACAGCCCGAAACAGGTCGCGCCGAGTGCGATCCAGGCGCCGATCAACCCGTTCAAGCCCAAAGAGCTGGACGAGGAAGGCATCGAGAAGCAGATCAGCGACTTCGTCACCTGCTCGGTGCTGGCCCAGACCGCAGAGTACGACGGTGTGGAAATCATGGGCTCGGAAGGTTATTTCATTAACCAGTTTCTCGCCGCCCACACCAACCACCGCACCGACCGCTGGGGCGGCAGCTACGAAAACCGTATGCGCCTGCCGGTGGAAATCGTCCGCCGCGTGCGTGAAGCGGTCGGCCCGAACTTCATCATCATTTTCCGTCTGTCGATGCTCGACCTGGTCGAGGGCGGCAGCACCTGGGATGAGATCGTGACCCTGGCCAAAGCCATCGAGCAGGCCGGCGCGACCATCATCAACACCGGCATCGGCTGGCACGAAGCGCGGATCCCGACCATCGCCACCAAAGTGCCGCGCGGGGCGTTCAGCAAGGTCACCGCCAAGCTGCGCGGATCGGTGAGCATTCCGCTGATCACCACCAACCGCATCAACACTCCGGAAATCGCCGAACAGATTCTCGCCGAGGGCGACGCCGACATGGTCTCGATGGCCCGGCCGTTCCTCGCCGACCCGGACTTCGTCAATAAGGCCGCCGAAGGCCGTGCCGACGAAATCAACACCTGCATCGGCTGCAACCAGGCGTGTCTGGATCACACCTTCGGCGGCAAGCTCACCAGTTGCCTGGTCAACCCGCGTGCCTGCCACGAGACCGAGCTTAATTACTTGCCGGTGCAGCAGATCAAGAAAATCGCCGTAGTCGGTGCCGGGCCTGCGGGCTTGTCCGCCGCGACCGTGGCCGCCGAGCGCGGGCATCAGGTGACGCTGTTCGATTCGGCCAGCGAGATTGGCGGCCAGTTCAACATTGCCAAGCGTGTGCCGGGCAAGGAAGAGTTTTTCGAAACCCTGCGCTACTTCAAGCGCAAGTTGCAGACCACCCACGTCGAGGTGTGCCTGAACACCCGCGTCGACGTGGCGAAACTGGTTGAAGGCGGCTACGACGAAATCATCCTCGCCACCGGCATCGCGCCGCGTGTGCCAGCGATTCCGGGCGTCGAGAATGCCAAGGTGCTGAGTTACCTGGACGTGATCCTCGAACGCAAACCGGTGGGCAAACGCGTTGCCGTGATCGGCGCGGGCGGTATCGGTTTCGACGTCTCGGAGTTTCTTGTGCACGAAGGCGTGGCTACCAGTCTGGATCGCACCGCGTTCTGGCAAGAGTGGGGCATCGACACCCATCTGGAAGCCCGTGGTGGCGTGGCTGGGATCAAAGCCGCGCCGCACGTGCCGGCCCGTGAAGTGTTCCTGTTGCAGCGCAAGAAAACCAAGGTCGGCGACGGTCTGGGCAAGACCACTGGGTGGATTCACCGCACGGGCCTGAAGAACAAGCAGGTGCAGATGCTCAACAGCGTTGAATACCTGAAGATCGATGATGAAGGGCTGCACATCCGCATCGGCGAAACCGGCGAGCCGCAAGTGCTGGCGGTGGACAACATCGTGATCTGCGCCGGGCAGGATCCGCTGCGCGATCTGCAGGAAGGTCTGGTGGCAGCGGGGCAGAACGTGCACCTGATCGGCGGCGCCGATGTGGCGGCGGAGCTGGATGCCAAGCGCGCGATCAATCAGGGTTCGCGTCTGGCGGCTGAACTGTAAGCCCAACACATCTCTAGGGTGGGAGCGGGCTTGCTCGCGAATGCGTCGGGTCAGTCATTGCATATGTCGACTGATACACCGCATTCGCGAGCAAGCCCGCTCCCACAGGGGAAAGTGTTTTTGACTGTTAACATGGCGGTTCTTGTTCCGGAACCGCCACTCATGCTGCTTCCTCCCGCCCACTGGCTACCCCAGGCCCCCCTCGAATTGTTGCAACTCGACTGGCTCACCCGCGCCGCAATCGAGGTCGCGATCCTGCGTCTGGATCAGATCGACCCGCTGATCAGCGGCAACAAATGGTTCAAGCTCATCGAACACCTCAAGGCTGCCGACCGCGTCGGCGCGCAGGGCGTCATCAGCCTCGGTGGCGCGCATTCCAATCATCTGCATGCGTTGGCGGCTGCCGGTAAACGCCTGGGCTTCGAAACCGTCGGCCTGTTGCGCGGCCATCCGCAGCAAACGCCCACGGTGATGGACTTGCAGGCGTTTGGCATGCAATTGCATTGGCTCGGTTACGGTGGCTATCGGGCGCGACATGAACCCGGCTTCTGGGAGCCTTGGCAGGCGCAGTACCCGAATCTGTACGCAGTGCCGGAGGGCGGCGGCGGATTGGCCGGCGCACTGGGCTGCAAAGCGCTCAAGGAACAGGTGAGCGGGCAACTGAGCAAATTGGGCTGGAGCGATTATCACGGCTGGTGGCTGGCGTGTGGCACCGGGACGACCCTGGCAGGGCTGGTGCTCGCCGAGGCGGGTGCGCATCCGGTGTACGGCGCGCTGGCGGTGCCTGATGATCATGGGGTGGCGCCGCAGGTTGAGGCGATTGTTCGCGAGGCGGACCTGCCGGCGGCGGACTACGCGTTGTTCGACGCAAGCCGGGGTGGTTTCGCCAAGGTTGATCCGGTGTTGCTTGAATTCATCGACAACACTGAACAGAGCAGCGGCATCCCGTTTGAGCCGCTGTATACCGGCAAAGCGTTGATGGCGCTGAAACAGCAGATTGAAACAGGAGGGTTCGAACACGGTACGCGGTTGATATTCGTACATACCGGCGGTTTGCAGGGGCGCCGCGGATTCATCACAAGATGAATGAGTAACTCTGTGGTGAGGGGATTTATCCCCGAAGGGCTGCGAAGCGGCCCAAAACCTGTGCATGCGGTGTATCAGATTTAATTGCCCATTGCATGCGCGGAGCTGCTGCGCAGCCGTCGGGGATAAATCCCCTCGCCACAGGGTACTGCCTGACCTTATTGACTACGCTTGGGCATCATCCGCAACAGCGTGTTATCGCCCACCACATAATGGTGATAAAGCCCCGCCAGCGCATGCAGTCCGATCAGCCAGTAGCCGATGTTGCCGATCAGTACGTGCCAGTGCTCCACCTGCTTGGCGAGCGCCTTGTCTTCATGGACCAGCAACGGCAAGTCGAAACCGTAAAACATCACCTGATGCCCCTCGGCGCTGGTGATCAGCCAGCCGAGAATCGGCATGCTGATCATGAACAGGTACAACAGCCAGTGCATCGCCCGCGCCAGCAGGGTTTGCCACTGCGGCGAGGCCGGGAAGATTTTCGGTGCCGGGCCAATACTGCGCGCTACCAGGCGAAACCACACCAGCACGAACACGGTGAGGCCGAGCATGTAGTGCACTTCGCGGATCAGTGAGCGGCCACCACTGCCTTTGGGAAAGATCCCGCGCAACTCCATGCTGGCGTACACCAGCACCAACAGGACCAGCATCAGCCAGTGCAACAGGACGGATACGGTGCTGTAGCGTGATTCGGAACTTGTCCACGGCATACGGTATTTCCTCACAGATCAGGGTCGCTACTGCCGCTCTTGTGCGACGGCATGCTTTAACTGTAATCCGCTTTGGCGGATTTGCCTGATGCTGATCGGAGTTTCAATGCGCTGAGTCAGGGCTTTAGCCAAAAAAAACGCCAGTGTCGCGAAGACCCTGGCGTTTTTTGTTGTTTTGACGAATAGGCGCGATCAACTCGACTGCGGCATCTCACCCTTGGCCAGACGCTTGTTGATGTCGGCAATCACTTGCGGCAGGTCGCTGATGGTGTCGATCATGTAGTGCGGGCGCGAACCGGCGAACAGCGCGTGGATGCGCTCGCGCTCGCTGGCCAGTTCGTCGCTGCCCAGCGCGCGGTAGCCAGCGTAATCCAGGCCCAGCGCGTTGCCCGAGCAGATCAACGCCACGGTCCACATCCCGGCGCGACGGCCTTCGAGGATGCCCGGCACGGTGTCGTCGATCTTCACGCAGGCGCCGACGTCGTCGATACCCAGCGCAATCACGTTGGCCAGGGCCTGAGCCGGCCATGGGCGACCGTTCGGCACCTCGTCGGTGGCCACCACGTGGTCGGCGACGTAGCCGTTGGTGGCGGCGAGGGCCACGACCTTGTCCATCACCTGTTTCGGGTAGCCGGAGCAGGAACCGATCTTGATTCCTTGCTGACGCAGGTTGGCGATGGTTTCCAGCGCGCCGGGAATCAGCGCCGAGTGTTCGGCGATCTTCTCGATCTGCAGCGGCATGAAGCGGTTGTAGATCGCGGTCACGTCATCGTCGGTCGGGGTGCGGCCGAAGGCTTTGCGATAACGCTCGGCGACCTGCGGCTGATCGCACAGGGTGCGGATGTGGTCCCACTTGCCCATGCCCATCGGGCCACGGGCCTCTTCGATGGACACCTGAACGTCGAATTCGGCGAAGGCCTCGACGAAGATCTGCGTTGGCGCGAACGAGCCGAAATCGACCACGGTGCCGGCCCAGTCGAGGATGGCGGCTTGCAGTTTGCTTGGGTTGGTGTAGTTCATGTTGAGCAAATTCCTGAGTTGGCAATGCAATTCAAAACGGTGGGAGCGGGCTTGCTCGCGAATGCAGTGGCACATTCAACATTGATGGCGGCTGACACGACGCCTTCGCGAGCAGGCTCACTCCTACAAAGGGATTTTTGGTGTGGGTTAGATCTCTAGCACTTCCATCTCGCGCAGCACTTCACCCACTGCCGCCACGGCCTGGCGCATTTCGTCCGGGTTGACGTGGCCGATGCAGCCGACGCGGAAGGTTTCGACCTGGGTCAGTTTGCCGGGGTACAGGATGTAGCCCTTGGCCTTGACCCGTTCGTAGAAGTCCTTGAACTGGTAGCTCGGGTCTTTCGGCGCATGGAAGGTGGCGATGATCGGCGCCTGGATCGCCGCCGGCAGGAAGCTGCGCAAACCGAGCTTGCCCATCTCTTCCATCAGCGCCTGACAGTTGGCGGCGTAGCGCGCATGTCGCGCTGGCAGGCCACCTTCTTCGTTGTATTGCAGCAACGCTTCGTGCAACGCGGCGACCACGTGGGTCGGCGGGGTGAAGCGCCACTGGCCGGTCTTCTGCATATAGGTGTGCTGGTCATACAGGTCCATCGCCAGCGAATGCGAGTTGCCGGCGGCTGCAGCCAGCGACTCCTTGCGAGCGAAGACGAAGCCCATCCCCGGCACGCCTTCCAGGCACTTGCCCGAAGCGGCGATCAACGCATCGAACGGTACCTTTTGCGCGTCCACCGGCAGTGCGCCGAACGAGCTCATGGCATCGATGATCAGGCGCTTGCCGTGTTGCGCAACAACCTCGGCAATCTCCGGCAGCGGGTTGAGGATGCCGGTGCTGGTTTCGCAGTGGATCAGCGCGACGTGGCTGATATCGCCATCGGCGCGCAGCAGACGGTCGACGTCGGCGCCGGTGGTCGGTTCGTCTTCGGCGGTTTCAAAGGTGCTGAATGAGCGCCCGAGCACTTCGCAGATCTTCGCCAGGCGCTTGCCGTAAGCGCCATTGATCAGCACCAGGACTTTGCCGTCACGCGGCACCAGCGTGCCGATGGCCGCTTCGACGGCGAAGGTGCCGCTGCCTTGCAACGGCACGCAATGGTGGCTGGAGGCGCCGTTGAGGATCGCCAGCAATTGTTCGCAAAGGCTGGCGGTCAGCTGATTGAAGCGGTCATCCCATGACCCCCAGTCAACCATCATTGCCTGGCGGGTGCGGGCCGAGGTGGTCAACGGGCCGGGAGTGAGCAGGATGGGTGCGGCAGTACTCATTCGTGTGTCCTCGCGATAGCGCTGTGGGATGAAGCTACGGGGCATACGTTGCAATTGAGCGTCGCATCAATCAAATTGTTTGTTGTTATGCCAGCCATCAGTGAGGGTTATTCATGAATCTGTTCCAGCTGCGCGCCTTCGACGCCGTGGCCCGGGAAGGCAGCTTCACCCGCGCCGCCGCGCGCCTGTTCATCAGCCAGCCGGCGGTCACCGGTCACATCAAGGCGCTGGAGGAGCATTACCAGATCACCTTGTTACGGCGTACCGCGCGCCGGGTGGAGCTGACCGAGGAGGGCATCAAACTGGCGGCGATCACCCGGGCCATGTTCGGTCTGGCCGAGGAAGCGCAGACCCTGCTCGAAGCCAACCGCCAGTTGCTCACCGGGCGCCTGGAAGTGGCGGCAGACGGCCCGCACATGGTCATGCCGATGCTTGCCAGCCTGCGCGCGCGGTATCCAGGGATCACGGTGAACCTGCGACTGGGCAATGCCCAGGAAACCCTCGCCGCGCTGCTGTCGGAACACGCCGATGTGGCGGTGCTGACCGAGGTCGAACCGCGCAAGGGCCTGCACCTGCAAGCCTTGAGCGAGTCGCGGATCTGCGCACTGGTGCCCGCCACACATCCGTGGGCGCAGCGTGCCGGCGAGGTGCAGCTCAAGGAGCTGGATCAGGTGATCATGGTGCTGCGTGAGCCGAGTTCGATTACCCGGCGCACCTTCGATCAGGCGTGTGCGCAGGCGGCGGTCAATCCGCGAGTGCTGCTGGAACTGGACAGCCGCGAGGCGGTGACCGAGGCGGTGGCGGCGGAACTCGGGGTGGGTGTGGTGTCATCGGTAGAAGTCAGCCATGACCCGCGAGTGGTGGCGATTCCGATTGTCGGGGACGGGCTGGTCAATCGGCACATGATCGGCTGCATGGAGCGGCGGCGGGAGTTGCGCTTGATTCAGGCGTTTTTTGGTCTGGCGCCGGCCTGATACACCGTGGTGCCCCAATCGCGAGCAGGCTCACTCCTACAGGGGGATTTGTTCTCGCCGCAAGTCCAATGTAGGAGTGAGCCTGCTCGCGATGAGGCCGGACCTGCCTTACACAAGACTCTCGCGAACCATCTCGAGAAACGTCGCCACCACCCGCCGCGAACTCTGCTCACGCAAGCACACCAGTGTCTCGGTCAAACGCCGGGTGCAATCGGTAATCGGCAACGCACACACCCGCGAATCCGCACCAAACTCCGCCGCCGACACCACCCCCACACCAATCCCCACCACCACCGCCTCGCGCGCCGCTTCCCGGCCTTCGACCTGAATCGCCGGACGAATGCGAAACCCGGCGCGGGCCATTTCCTCTTCCAGGGTCTGGCGGGTCACCGAACCGTGTTCGCGCAACACCAGGGGCGTGTCATCCAGATCCGCCAGGCAGATCGACTCGCGTTCGGCCCACGGGTGATGGCGCGAGACAAACGCCACCATCGGGTCGTTACGCAGCGGCACGCAGAGCAGGCGTTCATCACTGACATCGCGCCCCAGCAATGCCAGATCGGCCTGATAGTTGAACAGGCGAAACAGTGATTCATCGGTGTTGCCGGTCTCGATCTTCACGCTGATCCCTGGGTAGCGCTCGCAGAACCGCGCGATCTGCGGCAACACATGCACCGGGGCGTCGACCGCGAGAATCAGGCTGCCGGTTTGCAACGCCTGGGATTCCTGCAGCAATTCCTGTGCTTCAGCCTCAATCACAAACAGCCGCTGGGTGATGGCCAGCAGGCGTTCGCCAAGATCGGTCAGGCGTACCGAACGTTTATTGCGGTGAAACAGCAACACACCGAAGCGTTCTTCAAGTTTGCGCACCTGGTCGGAAATTGCCGGTTGCGTGAGAAAAAGCCGTTCGGCGGCTTTGGTGAAGCTTCCATGCACGGCCACGGCGTGGAAGGCTTTGAGCTGGGCGTGGGAGACAGACATCGTGACTCCAGTAACAAGCTGAGCTTATGTGTGAAATACGATAAATCGATTTTATTTATTAAACAGTAATTGCTTTGATCCGCTCACGCCAGCGCTGACTGCCCGTGCGGGCAGCAACCCTGGCGATGAGCCTGGGCGTGCAACAACAGGACTCATCTGACCGTTATCGCCACAGGGATGGGGCGATAACGCAGTGCTCAACAATAAAAAACACAGGCGTTTACTTAACGATTCTGCCGGCACACTCACACCCTGAGGTCAGAACCACAATGAACAAGCACATCGGCACCATTGCGCGTTGGCGCATGCAGATTTTCGCTATCACCTGGCTCGCGTACGCCGCTTTCTACTTCACCCGCAAAGCCTTTTCGGTGGCCAAACTGGGCATCGCCGAAGACCCGACCTTCATGCTCGACAAGATGGCCATGGCCAACCTCGACGCCATCTATCTGGCGGCCTACGCCATCGGCCAATTCACCTGGGGCATGCTCGCCGACCGCTTTGGCCCAAGGGTCGTGGTGCTGGGCGGCTTGCTGATTTCCGCCGCTGCCGCGTTGGTGATGGGCAGTTTTGCCACGCTGCCGATCTTCGCCACCTGCATGCTGATTCAAGGGCTGGCGCAGTCCACCGGCTGGTCGGGATTGTGCAAGAACCTCGGCAGTTTCTTCCCCGCCGAACAGCGCGGGCGCGTGCTCGGCTTATGGAGTTCCTGCTACGCGTTTGGGGGGCTGGTGGCTTCGCCGTTCGCCGGTTGGTGGGCGTATACGCTGATGGGCACCTGGCACGCTGCGTTCATTTCCAGCGCGGCAGTGGTTGCGGCGGTGGCGGTGCTGTTCTTTATCTTCCAGCGCAACAAACCGGAAGACGTCGGCCTGCCGGCAGTAGAGCCGGAGCCGGAACTGAGTGCCGAAGAGACCGCAGCCAACAGCAAACTCAGCGTCTGGGAGCCATTGAAGGAGATCCTGCGCAACCGCACGGTGCTGGTCCTGGGCCTGGCGTACTTCATGTTGAAACCGGCGCGCTACGCGATTCTGTTGTGGGGGCCGGTGATCGTCTTCGAACAGATGCCGAGTGTCGGCAAGGTCGGCGCGGCGATCATTCCCACTTCGTTCGAACTGGCCGGGTTGCTCGGGCCGATCATGATCGGCATGGCCTCGGACAAACTGTTCGGTGCCCGGCGCATGCCGGCCTGCGTCCTCAGCCTGCTGGCGCTGACCGTAACCCTGGCGCTGTTCATGGGCGCGTTGCACACCGGCAGCGTGATGCTGGTGGTGGCGCTGCTGTTTGTCATGGGCCTGACCCTGTACGGCCCGGATTCGATGATCAGCGGCGCCGCCGCCATCGATTTCGGCAAGGCCAAGGCTGGCGCGACCGCTGCCGGTTTCGTCAACGGTTGTGGCTCGGTCGGCGCGGTGCTCGGCGGACTGCTGCCGGGTTACTTCGACTCGGTGACGGTGTTCATCGTCTTTGCCGGCTGCGCGTTGTTCTCGGCACTGGTGCTGATCCCGCACTGGAATAGCCGCCCGGTCGAGGTGATGGAGCCGCGCGCGTCCATTCCCAATTGCCCGCTGACGATCAAACCGCTGCGTTCCTGAAACCCTTTGCCTCGCGGCCTGCTGCGGTGTTCGCGGCAGGCTGTGGCGTGGCCCGATGACTGGAGAATCCCATGAGACCGTTTTGGCTCGAGCAAGCCTTGCAGGCTGATCCATCCGCGACTTGCCCGCCGTTACAAGGCGAAGTGCGCACTGACGTGTGTATCGTCGGCGGCGGCTACACCGGGTTGTGGACGGCGATCATGCTCAAGCAGCAGAACCCTGAACTCGATGTTTTGCTGATCGAAGCCGACATCTGCGGCGCCGGTGCCAGTGGGCGCAACGGTGGTTGTGCGCTGTCGTGGTCGGCCAAGTATTTCACCCTCGAGCGCCTGTTTGGGGTCGAGGAAGCGGTGCGCCTGGTCAAGGAATCCGAGCGCAGCATTCACGCCATCGGCGAGTTCTGCGAACAGTACGGCGTCGACGCCGATTACCGCCTCGACGGCACGCTGTACACCGCCACCAACCACGCTCAGGTCGGCTCGACCGACGCGGTGATCGCGGCGCTGGAGCGCAATGGCATCAACTCCTTCACCCAGCGTCCAGTCGCTGACGTGCAGCGCATGGCCGGTTCGAGTAAGCATCTGGAAGGCTGGTTCTCGCCGGCGGCGGCCAGTGTGCAACCGGGCAAACTGGTGCGCGGGCTGCGTCGGGTGGCATTGCAACTGGGGGTGAAGATCCACGAAAACACGGCGATGACCGGTCTGGAAGAAGGCCGTCCGGCGCGAATCCACACGGCCAATGGCAGCGTGATCGCCGACCGTGTGGTGCTGGCGATGAACGCGTGGATGGCCCGGGCGTTTGCGCAGTTCGAACGCAGCGTGGCGATCGTGTCCAGCGACATGCTGATCACCGAACCGCGCCCGGATCTGCTACAGGAAATCGGTTTGACCAGTGGTGTCACGGTGCTCGACTCGCGGATCTTCGTGCACTACTACCACAACACCCCGGACGGCCGGATCATGCTCGGCAAGGGCGGCAACACCTTTGCCTATGGCGGGCGAATGCTGCCGGTGTTCGATCAGCCATCGCCGTATGCCGGGTTGCTCAAGCGCAGTCTTGGCGACTTTTTTCCGGCGTTCGCCGAGATCAAGGTCGATGCGACGTGGAACGGGCCGTCGGATCGTTCGGTCACCGGTCTGCCGTTTTTCGGGCAGATGAGTGCCAGTGGCAATGTGTTCTACGGTTTCGGTTATTCCGGCAGTGGCGTCGGTCCGTGTCATATGGGCGGGCAGATTCTCGCCTCGTTGGTTCAGGGGCTCGACAACCCGTGGACCCGTTCGCCATTGGTCAATGGGCCGCTGGGGTATTTTCCGCCGGAGCCGATTCGTTATCTGGGGTCATTGATGGTGCGTAATGCGATTCGCCGCAAGGAACATGCCGAAGATCATGGGCGTCGGCCGCGGCATCTGGATGTGCGTCTGGCGAAATTTGCGGCGGCGGCGGGTAAGGCTGACAAGGGTTGAATACACAGGGAACGTGTGGGAACTGGTGCTCGGCTTGGCTTTTGATCGAGGGGTACATATCCGTTTCTGCGGTAACGGCTGCTTAGGGTTCCGCCCTTACGGCGGGTCACTTTTCCAGACGCCGAAAAAGTAACCAAAAAGGCTTTACCCTGACGTTCGGCCCTCGCTGTGGCTCGGGTTCCTTCGCTCCGGGATTCATCCGTGGGGCATCGCCTCCGGTTTGCTTCGCTGCACCTCCTCTCGATGTGTTTGGCTACGCCAAACGGTCGCTGCGCTCCCACCCCCGGATAAACCCCGGAACGAGGCCTGCCGACGGGCTCCGAGATCAAAATCAAAAGCTGCAGCCGAGCTAACGCTCATCCTGTTGAGTGGTGAGAAGCGGATGCGGTCTGCTTTTGCCTTTCTGTGGGAGCGAGCCTGCTCGCGAAGGCGGCCTGTCAGCCGACCAATTTCGAACTGAACGCACCCAATCCCATTGTGGGAGCGAGCTTGCTCGCGAAGGCGGCCTGTCAGCCAACCGGTTTCTGGCAGGTGTACTCGAATCCAGTGTATGGCGCGGCTACGGCCCGGCGCTGTTGAGCAGCCAATCGAGCAGCAGGCTGCTGTCGCGGGTTGGCGGAGTTTCACGCGGTGGCGCAGGGCGCGGGTTGGCGAGACACAGGATCGGTCGATCCGGATCACTGTCGAGAAAGCTCACCCAGACTTCGCTGCCGGCGCGGGGCAGTTCATGGGCGGTGAGGCGGCCATTGGCGCCGGTCAGTGCAATCGGCAACCACAGACAAGCAGCGTCCGCTTCCTGCGCAGGCCACAGGCTGACGCCGATGCGCCCCAGCTCATCCAGTTGCGCCGGCTGGCCGGACGTACCCAGCACTCGGGCCAGGTGATATCCAGCGATGTTCGGACGCGGCTGAGCCAGGGGCGGGCGGAACTCGGTTGACCAGGGCAGGGCGGTGAAGTGGTTGCGATAGTGATGCTCCTCGCTTGTCGGGTCGAGGATCGAGGGGTGCTGGCCTTGATGCTGCAGCTCGGTCATCAGCCATTGCTCGTTGAACGCATTGATCGGGTGCTCGCTGATCTGCAACAGGTGCCCGCTGCGCAGTGCGCTGCAATCGCTGCGCCCGTGGATCGAACGGGACTGGCAGCGTTGGCGCTGCAGGTGGCGACGGCTGCGTTGTTCGGCGTGGCGCTGTGTGCCCGACAGCTGCAAGGGTATGACCGTGGGCACAGAGTGATTGGCCGCGTCTTCGGCAATCACCTGTTGGCCCCGGTTGCGAATGCCCGGCGCGGCCATGATCGGTGTCGCGTCGTGGCGTTGAAACACTGTATTGAGGCGAGGTGAAGGGCTGTCGTCAGCGACGGCGAACGGCAGCGGCATCGGCTCCTGCGGCAGGCTCAGGTTGTCATCGGCAAACACCACGACATGCCCCAGCGGGTAATGTTCGAAGTGATAGTGAATGCCTTCCTCCTCGCACAGCCGTTGCAGCAAGGCCAGGTCGCTTTCCTCGTACTGAATGCAAAACGGCCGCACCGGGTAATGACCGACGCTCATCTCGATCCGGTAACTGTCCGCAGTCAGCCCGTGTTCGCCGAGCAGTTGGGCGAGGATCGCCGGTACGCTTGATTGCACGAAGACCCGGCGCCGCGGCGCCTGCGCCAGGCTCAGCAACTGCGGGACCAGGGTCAGCCGGTAGGCGATCCGGTGGCTGGCGCGATGCTCGCAACTGACGCTGTGGATCTGGCCATGAATCCCGTGATCGGCACCCAGACGCAGGTACGCCGGTTGTCGCAGCAGGCTGCCTGGGGGGAGGGCCGGGGCCAGACCCATCACTTCAATCTCGAAACGAAAAGGCTGATTGAGGGCTTCCTTGCCACTGAAACGCAGCACTGGCAGGCACAGTGGGCCGTCGGTCAGGGTCAGGGTGAACGGGCTTTGCTGATCATTGAGCATGCATACGGGCTCTGTGGGGCAGTACGGACGGCAGAGGGTACGAAAACGCGAGCACGAATGGTCATGGCCAGTGGGTTTTTCAGAATCGCCCTACAAGGTGTGGTGAAGATGTCGATTCAACAATGCATTTTTTTGGTCGATTGCCGACTTTAGGCCGTATAAACTTGGCGCCACGCGTCGGCCAATAGATGTCTCGGCGCCACAGATCAAGAGAGTGAGTAATGGGCGCACAGTGGAAGGTTAAACACAAAGAAGCGGCAGCCAACGCCAAGGGCAAGATCTTCGGCAAACTGGTGAAAGAAATCACCATCGCTGCCCGCAACGGTGCCGATACCGCCACCAACGCACACCTGCGTCTGGTGGTCGAACAGGCCAAGAAAGCCTCGATGCCCAAGGAAACCCTGGACCGCGCCATCAAGAAAGGCGCCGGTCTGCTGGGCGAAACCGTGCAGTACCACCGCGTGACTTACGAAGGTTTCGCGCCGCATCAGGTGCCGTTGATCGTCGAGTGCGTCACCGACAATATCAACCGCACCGTTGCGGAAATCCGCGTGGCGTTCCGCAAGGGTCAACTGGGGGCTTCCGGTTCGGTGGCCTGGGACTTCAACCACGTCGGCATGATCGAAGCGTCGCCGGACACCCCGGACGCCG
Organism: Pseudomonas sp. P8_229; assembly: GCF_034008635.1. Lineage (NCBI taxonomy): Bacteria > Pseudomonadati > Pseudomonadota > Gammaproteobacteria > Pseudomonadales > Pseudomonadaceae > Pseudomonas > Pseudomonas sp. P8_229. The sequence continues at coordinate 5,269,098 of NZ_CP125378.1, forward strand.
ATCCGGAAATGGCCGCGATCGAGGCTGGTGCCCAGGACTTCGAGCCGGCTGAAGAGGGCGCGACCCTGTTCCTGACCGATCCGACCGACCTCGACGCCGTGCAGAAAGCCCTGCCCGAGCAAGGTTTCACCGTGCTGTCGGCCAAACTCGGCTACCAGCCGAAGAACCCGGTCAGCGGCCTGAGCGACGAGCAGATGGCTGAAGTCGAAGCGTTCCTCGAAGGCCTCGACAACCATGATGACGTGCAGGACATGTTTGTCGGTCTGGCAGGTTGATCGGCTGAGTCACTGATACCGCCTTCGCGAGCAGGCTCGCTCCCACAGGGGATTTGTGAACGCCACAGATCCAGTGTGGGAGCGTGCGCAGCGGTCACAGCAGCGCCAGCACCTCAATCACTTCGCTGAACCCCGGCCGCGCCAGCACATCCGCCTGGCAGCAACGCCGTTCCAGATTCTCCAGTACCTTGCGCCGTTCGACACTCAACCCCGAGTCGATGCGCGCCAGCAATTCGCCGAGCAGAATCGCGAACGCCCGCACTTCGATGCGTTGCAGCGCCTGTGTTTCCAGATTGTCGGTGGTGGCATGGAACGACGCCGCGCCAAAATCCCCCAGCAGGCAATCGCCGTGTTCGTTCAACAGAATGTTGTGCCCGTAGAGATCGCCGTGGGTGATGCCCTGTTGATGCAGGTGTTCGGCCGCCGAAGCGATGCCTTGGGCAATGTTCAACGCGACCTCGGCACTGAACCGGCAATCCTCGCGGTAAACATCCCGCGAGCAACTGGCCAGGCTCGGCAATGCCGCCAGGTTGCGGAAACTCGGGTCGATCAGTTGCATGACCAAGCCCTGTTGCCCGTCAGGATGACCCTGAATGCGGCCCTCGACGCGGATCAGGTTCGGGTGCAGGCCGGCGGTGATGCAGGCGTTCATCTCATGCAACGGCGAACCGTCGCTGGTCATCTCGCCTTTGTACAGCTTCACCGCGACCGGGACTTGCGAGTGCTCGGTACGTTGCCACAGCGCCCGGGAAATTACCCCGGAAGCGCCTTCGCCCAGGCGTTGTTCCAGACGCAGCGCCGACCAGTCGATCAGCGGCGTGGCCTCCAGCGCGGCGGCGTCGGCTTCGGTTTCCAGCGGATTGCCGGCATACGCCAGCCAGGTCAGGCTCGGCAGGGTCAGCAGCCACTGCGGTAGTTCGCGCAGGCGGTTGGCGGCGATGCGGATCAGTTCCAGACGATGACATTGGCTCATCGACGCTGGCAGCGTTTGCAGGCGATTGCCGGCCAGCAGCAATTTTTGCAGGTACGGGCGCTCGCCCAGTTCGTTCGGCAAGGTTTCGATGCAGTTGTCGGTCAGGATCAACCAGCGCAACAGCGGCGGAAGGGCTGCGCCCGGCACGTGACGGATGCGGTTGGCCTTGAAGGCGACCATCGTCAGTGCCACACATTGACCGACGCAGACCGGCACTTCGGTGAAGCGGTTGTCCGAGCAGAACAGAATGCGCATCTTCGTCAGCCGATGCAGGTCGTCCGGCAGGCTGCTCAAGGCATTGCCGCTGAGGTTGAGCACCTCCAGCGTATCGGCCAGCTCGAAAATTTCCCGGGGGAACTCGGTCAGGCCGCAAGACAGGTCAAGCCGGGTAATGCCCGACAACTCGCCGGCGCGCAATTGAGCAAGGGTGTGCATGTGGATGTTCACTATCAAGGGAAAGAAGCGCCGGGCGCTCGGAATGGGCGACATGATAACGGCAATGGCTGGATTTGCACTGATCTGACCCTCGATAACTCCGTAAACCCTGTGGGAGCGGGCTTGCTCGCGAAGGCGTCCTGTCAGTCAGTAACTCGTCGCTGACACTGCGCTTTCGCGAGCAAGCCCGCTCCCACAAAAAGGGATCTTTAGGGTCAGTGAATTTCCTGCAATTGCCCCAAACGGCTGCGCGTGCGGGCCAGGTCGATGACGTTGCCGCCGAGGGCCTCACGCAGTGGCAAGCGGCCGAGCAGGGTCAGGTGTTTGTCCTGGTCGTAGAGCACGTCGATCAGGTTGATGAAGCGCTGTTGCGCGGCGATTGAGCATTCGTCCAGTTCCGGCAGGTCGTCGATGATCCAGTGGTCGAAACGCCGGCACAGCTCTAGATAATCCATCACCGCTGTCGGTTGCTCGCACAGGTCGTTGAAGGTAAACGCGACCCGGCCGCCATCGCACAGGCGCGCCTGAACGTGTCGGGTGCCCACCGGAAGCGCAATGGCCGGGGCACCCTCGGGCGGCAGGTTCAGGGTCTGGCGCTGTATTGCCGTGGCCGGCCACACATAGTGGCCCTGAGTGAATACTTGATGCGCATGGTTGCTCGCGTGACTGCGGTAATCGTGCGCGCCGCCGACTTCCATGATTTGCATCCGCGCGTTGATCAAATCGATCACCGGTTTGAAGCGAGCGTGATAGAGCGGGTTGGGCAGCAAGCCTTCCGGCGGATAGTTGGAGGTCACCAGCAGCAGGACGCCGCGTTGGAACAAGGCCTTGAACAGTCGGGTGATGAGCATCGCATCGCCGATGTCATGCACATGAAACTCGTCGAAACACAGGACCCGGCAATCGTGCAGCAGCTCGTCGAGGGTGACGGCGAGGGCGTCGTCGCGTTGACGATGGTTGAACATGCCCTGATGCAGCCGGGCAAAGAATTCATGAAAATGCACGCGCTGTTTCTGCGCGGTCGGCAACGCCTGGAAGAAGCCATCGAGCAGCCAGCTCTTGCCGCGTCCGACTGCGCCGTGCAGGTACAGGCTCGGTGGCGTTTGCGCGCTGGCACCGAACAACTGGCTGGCCTGTTGCGCCATGCAGTCGATCACCCGCTGCTGGCTGTGACTGAGGGTGTAACCCTGGCCATGGGCCTTGTGCCGGAAGTAATCACGGATCGACTGGCCACTGGCGTCATGCCCGCTGTTGCCCGGCCGGCCTTTCGCGAGCCAGCGGCGCAACGCCGACCAGCGTTGGGTCAGTGGTGATCGTTTGGGCGCTTGAGAGGGCACAGTGCGGTCACTCCGTGTTCATCAAACCGGCTCCCGGGAGCGCGGCGACGTAGTGTAACCAGAGGCTGCGGCAACCGGCCATCGCGGCTCGTCGACAGTGGGCGATAACTGAACAACATTGTGCGCAACGTACAGCAATTTTCAGCGATGTAATTCGCCTTGTTGCCAATCTTTCGAAACATATCCCGGCAGATCGATGGATCCAATCGACTGGCGGATTCGTCGACCGTTGCTAACCTGAAACACAGTAACGTCATCCAGGGGTTCCCTCACAAGGAATGGGACAGTGATTGCACGCGTGGTGGTGGGCCTGCTCGGCTTGCTCGGGGCCTCGGTGTACGCGGCGGATCTTCAGGTTGAAGTCCGCGTCGACGTGCAACGTGGTTGCCAACTGGTCGGCCAGCAGCGTGAGGCGGGCATCGAACAACTGGGCGTACTGGATTTCGGCAGCACCGCGCGCCTCGATGATCCGGCCGGACCATTGGGGGCGGCGCTGACCAACCAGCGTTTGCCACGCCTGGAGTGCAATCCCGACACGCCGTATCAGTTGCGTGTCGACGGTGGCCTGCACGGCGGCGTCGGTGAGGTTCGCTACATGGCGGGGGCGGCTGGGAGCCAACCGATTCCGTATCGCCTGTATCAGGACGCGGCGCGCCGGGTGCCGCTGGTGGTGGATGTGCCGGTCAGCGGTCGGGTGCCGGACACCGGCACAGTGGAGTTGCCGCTGTACGCGCGGATCGAGCGCCTGGCGCAGGTGCCGCAGGTCAGCCTTTATTCGGATCTGCTGAAAGTCACCGTGACCTGGTGAGTGCAGGGTTTCAGGCAATCCGCTGGAGGGGGTTGCACAGGGAAGGGGCGTTCAATGCTGAACGCAAGGTTCGCAGGCATCCTGAAGGAGTAGGGACGGGCGCAATGACAGGCAAGCACTGGATGGTCATCGCCACAGGTACGCTGCTGTTGCTCGCTGACGACGCACAGGCGGCGGTCAGTGGGCAGATACATGCGCGGCTGATCCTGATTGCCGGCTGCGAAGTCACCAACAGCGCCACCCCCGCGACCCCGGTGAGCAATTTCGGTACCCTCGATTTCGGTCAGCAGGGGCCGACCTGGGACGCGCCGATCAAGGCCAGTCTCGACGGCGACAGCAGCGGCAAGCTGAACGTCGCCTGCAATCCTTCGGTCACCGGGTTCACCGTCAGCATCGACGGCGGCACCCACGGTGACGGCACCACGCGGCGCCTGAGCAACGGGCGCCAGACCCTGCCTTATCAACTGTTCCTGGATGCCTCGGGCAGCCAGCGCTACAGCATCGGCCAACAACACAATTTCGCTGTCACCAGCGGTGCGCAGATACCGATTCCGGTATTTGGCTCGGTGGTGGCGAATACCCGCGCGGTACCGGCAGGTGTCTATACCGACACGCTGACAGTGACGCTCGACTGGTAACCCCGTAGAGGACGGACACCATGCGCAAGTTTGCATCAAGGATTGGTTTGTCGTTGCTCGGCCTGACGCTGGTTTCCAGTGCCAACGCCGCCACCACCGTCACCGGCCAGATCACCGCCAGCCTGACCTTGATCAGCAGCTGTCAGGTCAACGGTGCCGGCGGCTCCACCGGGCTGAACTTCGGTGCGTTGAACTTCGGCACCGCCAACAGCCTGTTCACCACCGCCAGCGGCCAGGTATTGGGCGGTGGTGGCGGGGCGCTGTCGATTCTCTGCTCCAGTGGCACGACCCCGGTGGTCAAGGTGCGCGCTGGCGCTCACGACGGGCAATCGCCGGGTGGCGCTCGTGCGCTGTACGACGGTGTCGCCAACTACGTTCCGTACGATTTCTACACCGATGCCGGGCATTCGACACTGCTGCCGATTGACGGGACGATCAACCTGGCGACCAGCACCGGCGTGGCGCAGACGGTGAACCTCTACGGTCAGGCGGTGGGCAAGGCCGGGTTGCCGGCAGGGACGTACACCGACACTGTCGCTGTCGAACTGACGTTCTGATGCCATGCGCTGTCAGGGCTGCGCCGCGCTGCTCCTGCTCTGTGCGGGCAGTGTGCCGCTGCCGCTGGGGGCGGCGACCAGCCAGAGTTTTCAGGTCAGCGCCACCATCACACCGGGGTGTCTGGTGGTGGGCGGGGTCTCGAATTACGGCGGGCTGAATTTCGGTTCCAGTTCGGCGCTTTCCACCGGCACGGTGCAAGTGGCACTGACGGGTGGCGTGCAACTGCAATGCACACCGGGAGTGACGTTGAACATGACCGTCGATGGCGGCCAGTACAACAGCAGCGGCCGCCACATGCAGCTCAACAGCGGCAGTGCGCGGGTGGCTTACGCGCTGTTTCGCGATGCGGCATACAGCCAGAGCCTGGGCATCAGCCAGAGCGTGGCGGTGGCCTATAGCGATGCGAACAATATCAGCCTGCCGATTTACGGTCAGGTGCAGTTGCCGGGCAATCAGCCTGGGGGGACGTACAGCGACGTGTTGCAGGTGCAACTGTCGTGGTGAGGCGACATTTGAATGGCCGACAAGGAGCAGGTTCATGGGGGCAGTTACGTCACGGCATTGGGTTGTGCAGTACGCGATGTTGGCGTTGGTCATGCTCGGGGCCGGTCAGGTGCAGGCCGCCAGCTCGGTGCTGATCTGGCCGATCGATCCGGTGCTGGAAGCCGATCAACAGGCGAGTGCGCTCTGGCTGGAGAACCGCGGCACGGAAACCGCCAACTTGCAGATCCGCGTGTTCGGCTGGAGCCAGAGCGGTTTTGAAGAGCAATACCAGAACCAGCGCGACGTGATCGGCAGCCCGCCGGTAGCGAAGATCGAGCCGGGCCAGAAACAGCTGGTGCGTCTGACCCGAACCAAGGACGTACCGCCGGGGCAGGAACTGGCTTACCGGATCATCATCGACGAAATCCCTGCCGTTCAGCCACCGGCTGCCGAGGGCGGCAAAACGGCGGCAGCGATTCGCTTCCAGATGCGTTATTCGGTGCCGTTATTTGCCTACGGTGCCGGGTTGTGGAGCAAGGAAGACACCACTCGCCCGCGTGATCCCAAGGGTATTGGTCTGCCGCAGCTGAGCTGGCGCACGGTGGCGGTGGAGGGTCGGCCGTATGTCGAAGTGCGCAATCAGGGCGCGGTGCACGCGCGGCTGACCGATGTGGTGATCAAACAGGGTGGACAGAGCAAGCCAGTGGCCGAGGGACTGCTGGGTTACGTGCTGCCGGGAGCGGTGATGCGCTGGCCGGCGCCGGGACCGCTGGCGGGCGAGTCGGCGCTGCAGGTGAGGGTCAATGGTGGGGCGCAGGTGCAGAGCATTGCGCCGGGGCGGTGATCGAGTCAGTGGTTTGAGGTGAGCAGGTTTACCTGTGGTGAGGGGATTTAGCGAAAAGTCGCACCGCCCCGATCGGCTGCGCAGCAGTCGTCATGGCGGGCAACTGGGTACATCAGGGGAAAGCAGGGCCGCTGCGCGCCCCATCGGGGATAAATCCCCTCGCCACAATGAGAGTAGCAACCTGCCATTGAGGGCGGTGGCATCAGGAGGATTCAGTCCATTGACGGACGTAAAGCGTGTATGAGCCCGGGATGGGCTCGCCGTATTCAGCGTCCGTTGTGGCTCATGACTGGCGCGTGGTGCCTGATGTTCGTTCAACCATCCGGGGCCGGGGAACTGCCGCCGCCTCCCAGCGGCATGGAGGCCGTGAGTGATGCTCAGTTGTTTCTGGAGTTGGTGGTCAATCAGATGAACACCGGGCGGGTGGTGGCGGTGCAGCAGCGCGACGGGCATCTGTTCCTGCCGGTCAGCGTATTGACCGAAACCGGGATGAAACTGCCAGGCAATCCTGGTGCCGAAGTCGACCTCGACGGACAGCCGGGGTTGCACAGTGAATACGACAGCGTCGGTCAGCGCCTGCTGCTGGAGGTGCCGCCGCAGTGGCTGCCGGACCAGTTCATCGGCAATCGCCAGAACTATCCGCGCACCCCGGCACTGAGCAGTTTCGGTGCGCTGTTCAACTATGACCTGTACCTCAACGACACCGCCGATGCCGGCACCTATCTGGCGGCCTGGAACGAGGTGCGGCTGTTCGACAGCTGGGGCACGCTGTCCAACACCGGGCAGTACCGGCGCACCTTGTCTGGTGACTCGGTCAGTACGCTGGACAACGGCTATTTGCGCTACGACACCACCTGGCGTTACTCCGACGACGAACGAATGCTCACTTACGAGGGCGGTGACGTGATCAGCGGTGCCTTGCCCTGGAGCAACTCGGTGCGGCTGGGCGGCGTGCAGTTCTCGCGGGATTTTGCCGTGCGCCCGGACCTGGTGACCTACCCCTTGCCGCAGTTTGCCGGTGAAGCGGCGGTGCCGTCGTCGGTGGATCTGTTCATCAACGGCTACAAATCCAGCAGCGCCGATCTGCAACCGGGCCCGTACACCTTGACCAACATTCCGTTCATCAACGGCGCCGGAGAGGCGGTGGTGGTGACCACCGATGCACTGGGGCGGCAGGTGTCGACCACGGTGCCGTTCTATGTCACCAGCAGCTTGCTGCAAAAGGGCCTGAGCGATTTTTCCGTGGCGGCCGGTACGTTGCGCCGCGATTACGGTTTGAAGGATTTCAGCTACGGCACCGGCGTCACCTCCGGCAGCCTGCGGTATGGCGTCAGTGACAGTTTTACCCTGGAAAGCCATGCCGAAGCCGCGGACTCGCTGACCCTCGGCGGGATCGGCGGCAACCTGCGCCTGGGCAATTTCGGCGTGCTCAACAGCGCCATCAGTCAGAGCCGTTTCGAAGGTGACGGTGGCGACCAGTTGAGCCTTGGCTATCAATACAGCAGCCAACGCTACAGCTTTGCCTATCAACGCCTGCAACGCCGCGACCAGTACGCCGACCTGAGCGTGATCGACACTCCGTACGTCAGCCTCAGCCGCCGTAGCGAACAGGCGACCCTGAGCGTCAACCTCGACCGCTGGGGCAGCCTCGGTGCGGGCTATTTCGACGTGCGTGCTGCGGACGATTCGCGCACGCGGCTGCTCAACCTGAGTTGGAGCAAGTCACTGTGGCGCAACAGCAGTTTTTATCTGTCGGCCAACCGCGAGATCGGCGACAGCAACTGGGCGGTGCAGGCGCAACTGGTGATTCCGTTCGATTTGCGCGGCAGCCTGGCGATCAGCAGTGAACGCAGCAAGACCGGGCAAAGTCAGCAGCGGGTCAACTACAGCCGCTCGGTGCCGACCGAGGGCGGCGTCGGTTTCAATCTGGGTTACGCCAAGGGTGACGGTCCCGATTATCGTCAGGCCGACGTGACCTGGCGCCTGCAATCGGTGCAATTGCAGGCCGGGGTCTACGGCACCTCAGACGCCGAAACCCGTTGGGCCGACGCCAGTGGCTCGCTGGTGTGGTTGGACCGGCAGGTGTTCGCCGCCAATCGTATCGACGATGCATTTGTGGTGGTCAGCACCGATGGCTTTGCCGATATTCCGGTGCGCTACGAAAACCAGCAGGTCGGTCAGACCGACAAGAACGGCCATCTGCTGGTGCCGTGGAGCAGCGCTTACTACCGCGGCAAATACGAAATCGATCCACTGAATCTGCCGGCCAACGTGCGCAGCCCCAACGTCGAACAACGCATCGCCGTGCGCCGGGGCAGTGGTTATTTGCTGGAGTTTCCACTGTCCCGGGTGATCGCCGCGAGCATCGTGCTGGTGGATGCGCAGCAACGTGAACTGCCGTTGGGCGCGGGCGTGCTGCATGAGCAGAGTGGGACGCGCACGGTGGTCGGCTGGGATGGGCTGGTGTATCTGGAAAACCTGCAGGCGCAGAACGCGTTGCAGGTGACACTGGCGGGCGGCAAGACCTGCAAGGCACAGTTCAGCGTGGACATGCAGCAGAGCCAGGTGCCGCTGATCGGCCCGTTGGTGTGCCAGTGATCGCAGCCCGAATCTGTCTGTGCCTGGCGCTGCTGCTGCCGGGGGCGGCGCAGGCCTTGTGTTCGGTGCCCGGCACCACGCCGGCGGCGTTCGGCTCGATCAGTTCGATTGCCGTGCGCACCACCACCCAGTCGAGTTCCACGCTCAATGCCGGGTTGAGTTGCACCGGGTCGCTGCTGTCACTGCTGACCAGCAACGACCATTTCTACGCCACCATCACCTCGACCCAGAGCGGGTTGCTCGGGCCGACCGGGGACGTCATCGGTTACACGATCTACGCCAACAACAGCACCAGTTACCCGGTGACCCGCGGCACAGCTTACGATTTCGCCCGCAACGGCATCATCGACGCGCTGGGGTTACTCAACGGCACCACCCCGAAAACCGTGCCGCTGTACCTGGGCACGACCATCGGCAGCAACGTCGCCGCCGGGGTCTATACGGAAACCCTGAGCATTTTCTGGAACTGGAATTACTGCTCCGGGATCGGTATCGGCAGTGTTTGCCTGGGGCGCGACATCAATAGCGGTACGGCGACGCTGACGGTGAATCTGACCGTGTCCAACGACTGCACGATTACCGCGCCGAACATCGCGTTCGGCAGCGCGCCGGTGATCAGCGCCTTTACCCCGGTGACCGGGCAGACAATCAATCTGGCCTGCACCAAGGGCAGCGCCTACACCGTGGGTTTGAGCGACGGGCAGAACCCGGTCGGTGTCGGTGGCCGGCGGCGGATGATTTCCGGGAGCAATTATCTGGCCTACGACATCTTCAAAAGTGCCGGCACCACCCGTTGGGGCAGCGTTGGCAGCGAGCGTCGGGCCAGCACGGATGCCGAGGTCAATCCGGGGAACGGGCTAGGCACCGGGAGCCAGATCTTCAATTACAACGCGAAGATTTATACCGACCAGACCACGCCGCCGGCGGGGACGTACCTGGACAATGTGGTGCTCGACGTAGGGTTCTGAATTCACACAGTCCCTGTAGGAGTGAGCCTGCTCGCGATAGCTTTCTGTCAGTTACATCTGATCTGACTGGTGCACCACTATCGCGAGCAGGCTCACTCCTACAGGGGATCTATGAAGCTCTCAGAATTGCATTGATTGCTTGAGTTGTTTTGCCGCCGGCGAGTCAGTCGGGCTGACCATTGCATAGTTGTATCCGCCGCCGGACCAGTAATCGGCCTGCAGATCACCATCGCTGCGGCTGCCGCGTGGCAGGAAGGTGTTCTTCGGCCCCGGTGGACGCACGTAGAAGCTGACCTTGTGGCCGCTGCGATCCTCGTACATCACCATCGCCGCCGGGCCTTCGTCGGTGCTGAGCAGGCGGCCGCTGACCGGTTCGAACCCTGCGGCTTTCAGGTCCGGCAAGCGACTGGCCTGAGTGAAATAACGGTCGAGCCAGCGCTGCATGTCGCCGTCAGTGTCGACCTTGTAGTCCGCCGGCAACATCCCTTGCTGGGCAATCAGTCGATAGGCCTGCAGGGCGTCGGTCATCGGTAACAGGGAAGGGCGCACCAGGGTCATTTCCCGTGCCTGCCAGCCGCTGAAGCCGCCGATGCCGACCGCGATCAGCAACACCGCCGCGCTGGCCAGGTGGCGCCGCGACTGACGCTTGAGGCGCTGGCGAATCAGTGCCGGATCGAGTTCCGGATTGGCCGGTAGCTGCAATGCATTGCCGAGGGCAGCGCGCAATTGCTGGGCGTCCTGTTGCCAGGCGCGCACCTGCGCAGCGGCTTCCGGGTGGGTGGCTAACCAAGTGTCGAGCACGCGCCGATCAGCCTCGTTGAGTTGGTGGTCGACGTAAGCGTGCAGGTCGCGCTCGCTGGGGGGCATGCTGATCATTTGAGTATCCGCAAAGAAGGGCTGCTGATTTCGCCGTCGCTCAGTTGGCGCAACGCCTGGCGGGCGCGGGACAGGCGCGACATCACGGTGCCGGTGGGGACGTCGAGGATGTCGGCGACTTCCTGGTAGCTCAGGCCTTCCACCGAGACCATCAACAGCAGGGCACGCTGCTCGGTGGGCAGGCGATCGAAGGCTTGCAGGGTCGATTGAGCGATCACGGTACGCTCGGTTGAGGGTTCGGCGTCGTCGCGACCGGTGAAGAATTCGAGCATTCGTGCATAACGACGCGAGCGCCGGTGGGCATCGAGAAATTGCCGATAGAGGATCGCGAACAGCCACGCGCGCACGTCGCCCTCGGCGCGTTTGCCACCCCAGCCGGACAGGGCCCGCTCAAGGCTGGCCTGCACCAGATCGTCGGCGCTGCTGCTGTTGCGGGTCAGTGACACGGCAAAGCGGCGCAATCTGGGAATGATTTCTTTCAACTGTTCGTCGAATTCGCTCATGAAATTCTGCTAGTCACTACGCTGTGGACTAGGAAGACGTCCGCCGCTGGAGGTTATTCCACGTTCGGAAAAATAAATACCGGGTCATGGAATAAATCCCGCTGGGGTGCGTCTTGCTGATTCTTCCTACTTGTGGCCGATGGCCCTGGAGTTATTCATGGTTGATCGCACTTCACCGCCGGGCAGGCCACCGCGTCCGCCCTTGAGCGCCGCGAGCGCAGTGTTGCGCCTGACGGCGATTGCCGTGGTGGTTGCCGCTGTCGCCGGGGCGTTTGCCTACGTGCACGGTAACTTTGACCCACAACGTCTGACGCCCAAGGCGTTGGTTGACGTGCTGGAGAAAAACAACGGCGTGCATCCCGGGTTTCGTCGCAACCACGGCAAGGGCGTGTGCGTGATCGGGCATTTCGAGAGCAGCGGCGAGGCGCGGGCGTTCTCTTCCGCGCAGGTGTTCAACGAGGCGCAGACTCCGGTGGTCGGGCGTTTCGCACTACCGGCGGGTAATCCCTACGCACCGGACAACAGCGTGCCGATCCGCAGTCTGGCATTGCGTTTCACCCAGGCCAACGGTCAGCAATGGCGCACCGGAATGAACAGCATGCCGGTGTTTCCGGTCGGCACGCCCGAGGCGTTCTATCAGTTGCAGCAGGCGCAGTCGCCGGACCCGGCCACGGGCAAGCCGGATCCGTCGAAAGTCCCGGCGTTCTTCGCCGCGCATCCGGAGGCGGTGCCGTTCCTGACCTGGGTGAAGACCGCCAAACCGTCGGCCAGCTATGCCACCGAAACCTACAATAGCGTGAATGCGTTCTATCTGGTCAACGCCAGTGGCCAGAAGCAGGCCGTGCGCTGGAGCGTTACGCCACTGGCGCGTGATGCCGCCGGAGCCACGGCGCCGGAGGGTGCGGACTTTCTCGAGAAGGATCTGGTGCAGCGTCTGGCCGAAGGGCCGTTGCGCTGGCAGTTGAACATCACCCTGGCCAACCCCGGTGATCCGGTGAACGACGCCAGCAAGACCTGGCCCGAGGGGCGCAAGGTGTTGAATGCCGGCACGCTGGTGTTGGAGAAGACTCAGCCGCAACTCAGCGGCGAATGCCGTGACATCAACTACGATCCGCTGGTGCTGCCGGCCGGTATCGAAGGTTCCGACGACCCATTGCTTGCTGCGCGTTCTGCCGGTTACGCCGATTCCTACCTGCGCCGTACCAGTGAAGTCAGCCAATTGCCCGCCGCCAAGCAGGAGGCTCGCCCATGAGCACGCAACCGACTCATTTCGCGCTGTTGGCGCGGCTGCTGCACTGGCTGATGGCGCTGATGGTCATTGCCATGTTGTTCATTGGCGCCGGCATGGTCACTTCCGTTTCGCAGCGGCATGAATGGCTGATTCACCTGCACAAACCGCTGGGCATCGCGATTCTGCTGCTGGTGGTCGTGCGCCTGTTGGTGCGGTTTTCCACCCGACAGCCGCCGCTGCCTGCGGATCTTCCGGGCTGGCAGGTGATGGCGGCCAAGGCTTCGCACGTGTTGTTGTACGCGTTGATGCTGGTGCTGCCGGTGCTCGGCTGGGCGATGATCAGTGCGTCGGGCGAGCCGGTGATGCTCAGCACTACGTTGCAGCTGCCGTCGATCCTGCCGGCCGATGCACAACTGTTCGCCGTGCTGCGCAAGACGCATGGCTATCTGGCGTATCTGCTGTTCCTGACCGTGCTGCTGCACCTGGCGGCGGCGCTGTTCCATGGTTGGGTGCGCCGCGACGAGGTGCTCGACAGCATGCTGCGCGGTCGGGATCGCGACTAGCCTGCCTGGGTGGCGCACTGCTGCGGTGCGCCACTTTTCAGGGTCAGCCACCAGTAACCCAGCGCCAGCGCATTGATACCGGCGCCGAGCAGGCACACACCGGTCCAGCCGGCCCACGCGTACATCGCCGTCGAAATGAGCGAACCCACTGCGCTACCGATCGAATAGAACAGCATGTAGCCGGCGGTGAGGCGGCTTTGTGCTTCGGGGCGCACGCTGTAGATCATGCTCTGGCTGGTGACGTGCACGGCCTGCAAGCCCAGATCGAGGGTGATCACGCCGAGCAACAGCGCCCACAGCGACGACTGGGTGAGGGCGATCGGGAGCCACGAAGCCAGCATCAGCAATAACGAAAGCCCACTGACCCATTGGCCAAGACCCCGGTCGGCCAGGTGTCCGGCACGCGCCGCCGCCAGCGCACCGGCGGCTCCAGCCAGTCCGAACAGACCGATTTCACTGTGAGACAACGACAGCGGTGGCGCGGCCAGCGGCAGCACCATCGGCGTCCACAGGACCATGGCGCTGGCGAAGGTCAGCAGGGCGAGTATCGCCCGTTGTCGCAGCACCGGTTCTTGTCTGAACAGGCGGAACACCGAAGCGATCAGCGCGCTGTAACTGCTGGCCGGCTGCGCGGACTCACCCTTGGGCAGGACGCGCAACAGCAGCAGCGCCATCAGCAGTGTCAGCCCCGCCGACAGCATGTAAATCGCCTGCCATCCGGCCAGGTCAGCCATGGCCCCGGCAACGGTGCGCGCGAGCAAGATACCGACGACGATGCCGCTGGTGACGACCCCGACCACCCGGCCGCGTTGTGCCGGGACGGCCAGTGTCGCGGCGTAGGCCACCAGCACTTGCGTCACCACCGCGAGCAAACCGGTCAGGGTCATGCCGAGCAGTAACCACGCGCTGTTGGGCGCCAGCGCGATCAGTAGCAGGGCCGCTGCCGAGAGCAGGGTCTGGGTGACGATCAGCCGCCGTCGGTTGAGCAGGTCGCCGAGTGGCACCAGCAACACCAGACCGATGCCGTAGCCGAACTGCGTCAAGGTGATGACGATGCCGATGGTCGCCGGCGACATGGCAAATGCTTCGGCCATGGCATCCAGCAGCGGCTGCGCGTAATACACATTGCCCACGGCCAGTCCACAGGCGACGGCGAACAGCAGCACCACGCTGCTTTTGAGGGGTTGAGGTTGCATGCCCTGATTCCTTTTTTGGGTTTCATATTAAAACCAGAGTTACGGTAAGCACTGTGGTTTTATTTTGCAACCTGATTGGGCGAGGCATTTGATTGGGCAAAAAAAAGATCGCAGACAACGCTGCGATCTTTTGGGTGTGGCGGGGTAGGGATCAGCGCAGGGTATCGACCATGTCGGCGATGGTGGTCAGTACGTCCTTGCCCAACTGTTTGGAGCGTTTGCCCGACCAGCCGGTGAGCGGGTTCGGCGCGTCATCGTGGTCCTTGAACGGCATTTCCAGGGTCAGCGACAGGCAGTCGTATTTCTCGCCGACGCTGTTGCAGGCCAGAGTCATGTTGGCCTGGCCCGGTTCGTCGCGGGTGTAGCCGTATTTGGTCTGGAAGTCTTTGGTGGTGTGCTTGAGGTGCGTGCGGAAATGCTCTTCGAGCTTCTCGATACGCGACGTGTACCCCGGGTTGCCTTCGCAACCGGCGGTGAACACGTGGGGGATTTCTTCGTCACCGTGTACGTCGAGGAACAGATCGACGCCGTACTTTTCCATCTGCTGCTGTACGAAAAGTACCTCGGGGCTGACGTCCTGACTGGCGCTCTGCCAGGCACGGTTCAGGTCCTGGCCCATGGCGTTGGTGCGCAGGTGGCCGTGGAAGGCACCGTCTGGGTTCATGTTCGGCACCAGGAACAGGTCGGCGCTGGCGAGCAGTTTGTTCAAGACCGGGTCTTCGTGGCGCTCCAGACGCTCGATCACGCCCTCCATGAACCATTCGGCCATGTGCTCGCCCGGGTGCTGTTGCGCGATGATCCAGACTTTGCGCTGGCCTTCGGCGCCGCTGCCCTTGCGCAGCAACTGAATGTCACGCCCTTCGACGCTCTTGCCAGTGGCCAGGAGTTCAGTGCCGGCCTTGGTCAGCGCCTGCTCGATCAGCCAGTCATGACGACCACGGCTGTAGGGTTCGAAGTAGGCGAACCAGGCGTGGGTCTGCTCGGCTTCGAGGCAAAAGCGCAGGCTGTCGCCCTCAAAACTGGTGGGAATGCGGAACCAGTTGACGTGGTCGTAGGAAGCGACTGCCTGATAGCCGGTCCACGCCTTGTTATAGGAAGATTGGCTGGCGTTGACCAAGCGAAACCAGTGCTCCTGATGAACATGCAGGCCGCTGGCCTTGAAGTGGAACCACTGAAAATGCGCGCTGCGGGTATCCGGGCGAATAGCCAGAACCGGATTGAGCGGATTGGAGATGTCGATGACTTGAATGTTGCCGCTGTCGAAGTTGGCGCTGATGTCGAACGAAGATTTGGCCACGGTCATAATCGCTTCCTGAATATGATTTTTATGGCGGCTACTTTACACGCAAGACAGGGGTGAAACCGAGGGAAATTGCGGGTTGCGGTGGGGGGCGTCCTCCATGACGCGCAAGCAGCTTAGAGACTGTGCGATTGATTCTCAAGTGCTAATTGTCATCAGTTTTCCTCAATGTGGCCGGGCTTCGCTTGCCAAGCGATATTCTTTTGATATTATCCGCGCCATCGAATTTGCAACGCCCAAAGACTTCATTAGCCTGAAGCCATAAGCCCGAAAACGGGCAAAAAAAAGACCCGGCAAAAAGCCGGGTCAAAAACCGTGATTAGCCTGATGAGGAGATAGTCCAGAAGACCGACCTAAGGTCTCTGGTCCATCGACTGATCTCGCGATCAGCTGCTTGCAATAATAATCATTATCATTTGCAAGTCAAATGTTTTTATCTGCGCGATGGGGAAATTCTTTCTTGTCCGTCTGTTTGCCGTGTTCGTCAGAGCTGCTCGCCATCAATTGAATGGTCGACCATCGCCCGCGCCATATCCACCATATGCACAACCGAAAAGGCCAGGTCGCGGCTTGCGCCTTGCAGGTTTTCAGCTGCCTTGAACGCGGTGGCCGCTGCACAGCGCAGTAGATCGGAGGCATGCACCAGGGCTTCTTCGCCACTGAGATGACGTTTTACATCGAAAAAACGCTCTTCGACTTCGGGTTCTGACACAGCTGGTTTCAAGTAATAATCCAGTGCTCGCTGCGCTGCCGCGTTGCCTTGAGGAGAGGTGAACGTGGTGTCCATTTGCAGATCGGGCAAGTCTTTGCTGCTGATATTCATGGTGAAAGGTCACTCCTTGTTCGATTGAAAATCCGTGCTTTCAGAATAGTACGGTACGTAGTTGTGACCAGAATTTAAATACTACAATATGTGTTTTGCTGGCCGAAGGCGTCCACGTAAGGTGCCCCACATGGATAAATGGATTGAGTTGGTCAAGGCCAAGATGAGTGAACTCAAAATCACTCAAACAGAGCTCGGAGAGCGCGTCGGCATGTCCCAGGGCGGCATCGGCCATTGGCTGAACAAGCGTCGCGAACCGGGCATCACCCAAATGAACCGCGTGTTGCAGGCGCTGGGGATGGAGTTCCTCGAAGTGGTGCTGGTGATCCGTGAACCGCAGGAAGCGGCGGATGACGAAATGCCACTGGCGCAGAAGTACAACCCGTACTTTCGCTACCCGGTCAGCGACTGGCGCACCTCGTGCGAAACACGCGAAAGTGCAGCCACGGCCTATACCCCGACGCAGGACAAGCCGCGCTTCGAACTGACGGATTATCATGCCCGTGGTGCGGCGTTCTGGCTCACGGTGGCGGGGGACTCGATGACCGCACCCACCGGCCAGAGCATTGCCGAAGGCATGCTGATCCTGGTGGATCCGGAGGTGGAAGCGGTACCCGGCAAACTGGTGATCGCCCAGTGGCAGGACAGCGAAGAAGCGATCTTCCGCAAACTGGACGAAGAGGGCGGCCAGCGTTACCTGGTACCGCTCAATCCGACCTGGCCGAAAGCCCTGTTCACCGACGAGTGTCGAATCATCGGTGTCGTGGTTCAGGCAACGGCGCGTTACTAGTCAGATCGATCCTCGCCGGGCGTAGGATCGATCTGCTCATTTACACCGCTTCCAGTTCAACCAAGGCGCTGCCTTCGCCAACCATTTCGCCTTCCTGGCAATACAGCGCCTTGATCACTCCCGCATGGGGCGCACGGATGCTGTGCTCCATCTTCATCGCCTCCAGCACCACCAGTTGCGCACCGGCCTCGACCGCTTGCCCGGCCTCCACCAACACTCGCACGATGCTGCCGTTCATTGGTGCAGTCAGTCCACCCTGATGGCTGTGGCTGGCGTCGACGGCGCTGATCGGGTCGTAGGTTTCGATGCGGCGCAGTTCACCGTCCCATTGCAGGTACAACCCATCGCCCTGGCGAATGGCACGCAAGGTACGGCGCACACCGTCGTGCTCGACCACCAGTGCTTCGCTCGACAGTTTGGCGTTGCCAGCAGTGCTCAAGGTCAACGCCCGATCCTGACCTTCGCAGCTCAAGTGCAAGGTGATTTCCGTCGGCAGACCTGCGCGCAAACCATTGTTCAGCGCCCATGGCGAACCCGGATCGTCGGCCCGTACTGCGCCCGACAGACTCTGCGCGAACGCCTGCGCGGCGGTCTGCCAGAACTCATCGCTGAGCTCACCCGGCGCCGGCAACAGCTGTTCCTGATGGCGCGGAATAAACCCGGTATCCAGCTCCGCCGCGGCAAAGGCCGGATGCGCGATGATCCGCCGCAGGAAGTTGATGTTGGTCTTCAAACCGCCAATCGCGAACTCATCGAGCATGCTCAACAGTCGCAGGCGTGCCTGTTCACGATCCTCGCCCCAGGCAATCAGCTTGCCGAGCATTGGGTCGTAGAACGGCGAAATCTCATCGCCTTCTTCAACCCCGCTATCGACCCGTCGTCCCAGGCCAGCAGCCGATTCACGATACAGTTCCAGACGCCCGGTCGCGGGCAGGAAGTCATTCGATGGGTCTTCGGCATACAGCCGCACTTCAATCGCATGGCCATTGAGCGGCACCTGATCCTGGGTGATCGGCAACGCTTCACCGCGCGCTACACGAATCTGCCACGCCACCAGATCGAGGCCGGTGATTGCTTCTGTGACCGGGTGCTCAACTTGCAGGCGCGTGTTCATTTCCATGAAGAAAAACTCACCCCGCGCATCGAGCAGGAACTCCACGGTGCCGGCGCCGACGTAACCGATCGCCTGTGCCGAACGCACCGCCGCTTCGCCCATGGCGCGGCGCAGCTGCGGGGTCAGACCTGGCGCCGGGGCTTCTTCGACGACTTTCTGATGGCGGCGCTGGATCGAGCAGTCACGCTCGTTGAGGTACAGGCAGTTGCCGTGCTGGTCGGCGAACACCTGGATTTCCACGTGACGTGGTTTGAGCAGGTATTTCTCCACCAGCATCCGCGAATCGCCGAACGACGACTGCGCCTCACGCTGGGCCGAGGCCAGGGCTTCGGCCAACTGGCTGACGTCCTCGACCACTTTCATGCCCTTGCCGCCGCCACCGGCAGTGGCCTTGAGCAGCACCGGATAGCCAATGCGTTCACAGGCATCGCGGAAGGTTTCCAGATCCTGCGCTTCGCCGTGGTAGCCCGGCACCAGCGGCACGCCAGCGGTTTCCATCAAGGCCTTGGCCGCAGACTTGCTGCCCATGGCGTCGATGGCCGAAGCGGGCGGGCCGAGGAAAATCAGTCCTGCCTGTTCAATAGCACGAGCGAAACCGGCGTTCTCCGACAGAAAGCCATAACCTGGGTGAATCGCCTGCGCGCCGCTGGCCTTGGCCGCCGCGATCAGTTTGTCGATTTGCAGATAGCTGTCGGCGGCTTTGCTGCCGCCCAGGTCGACACGGATATCCGCTTCCCGGCTGTGCCGTGCTTCGCGGTCGGTGGCGCTGTGCACGGCAACGGTGGTCAGGCCCAGCGCCTTGGCGGTACGCATGACCCGGCACGCGATTTCGCCACGGTTGGCCACCAGCAGGGTGGTGAGAACAGGTGCGTTCATCAACGCGGCTCCTTGGTGGTGGTTGCGGCTTGCCAGCTGGGTGCACGTTTTTGCAGGAAGGCGCGCAAGCCTTCCTGGCCTTCAGGGCTGACGCGGATGCGGGCGATGGCGTTTTCGGTGTAGCGGCGCAGGGCCGGAGTCAGCGCACCGTTGCCGACTTCGCGCAGCAGGTCTTTGCTGGCGCGCATCGCGGCGGGGCTGTTGAGCTGCAAGTTATCGATCCATTGCTCGACGGCTTGATCAAGCTCGGCGGCCGGGTAGCTCTCGGACAGCAAACCGATCTCCCGCGCCCGCTGCCCACCGAAGCGTTCGGCGGTCAGCGCGTAACGACGGGCGGCGCGTTCGCCAATGGCCTGCACCACGAACGGACTGATCACCGCTGGTGCCAGACCGATGCGCACTTCCGACAGGCAGAATTGCGCGTCATCGGCGCCAATCGCCATGTCGCAGCAACTGATCAGGCCCAGCGCGCCGCCAAACGCCGCGCCTTGCACCACGGCCAGGGTCGGGATTTTCAGCTTGGCGAGGTTGTACATCAGCTCCGCCAGTTCGCGGGCGTCGTCGAGATTGGTGTGGTAGTCGAGCTCGGCCGATTGCTGCATCCATGCCAGGTCGGCGCCGGCGCTGAAGTGTTTGCCGCGGCCGCGCACCAGCAGAAAACGCAGGCTGGCGTCACTGGCCACCTTGTCGAGAGCGAGGATCAGCTCGCGGATCATCTCGGCGTTGAACGCGTTGTTCTTTTCGGCGCGGTTGAGCCACAGCGTCGCGAAACCCCGTGGGTCGCTCTGCAGTTCGAGGGTGTTGAAATCACTCATGAGATTCTCCTGATCACATCCGGAACACGCCGAAGCGGCTCGGTTCGATAGGCGCGTTCAACGACGCGGACAAGGCCAGGGCCAGCACATCGCGGGTCTGCGCCGGGTCGATGACGCCGTCGTCCCACAGTCGTGCGCTGGAGTAGTAGGGGTGACCCTGCTCTTCGTACTGGTCGAGGATCGGTTGCTTGATCTCGGCTTCCTGCTCGGCGCTGAAGGCCTGGCCGCTGCGTTCAGCCTGTTCACGCTTGACTTGCACCAGCACGCCGGCGGCCTGCTCGGCACCCATCACGCCGATGCGCGCATTCGGCCACATCCACAGGAAGCGCGGATCGTAAGCCCGCCCGCACATGCCGTAGTTACCGGCGCCGAAGCTGCCGCCGATGATCACGGTGAATTTCGGCACCTTGGCGCAGGCCACCGCCGTCACCAGTTTTGCGCCGTGCTTGGCGATGCCGCCGGCCTCGTATTTCTGCCCAACCATGAAGCCGGTGATGTTCTGCAAAAACAGCAGCGGGATACCGCGCTGGCAGGCCAGTTCGATAAAGTGCGCACCTTTCTGCGCGGCTTCGGCGAAGAGGATGCCGTTGTTGGCGAGGATCGCGATCGGGTAGCCGTGCAGGTGGGCAAAACCACAGACCAGCGTGGTGCCGAACAGCGCCTTGAATTCATCGAACACCGAGCCGTCGACCAGCCGCGCAATCACTTCGCGCACGTCGAACGGCTGCTTGGCGTCGGCCGAGACCACCCCATACAACTCATCGCTGGCGTACAGCGGCGCAATCGGCGTGCGTTGTTGCACCTCGCCGAGCTTGCGCCAGTTGAGGTTGGCAACGCTGCGGCGGGCGAGGGCGAGGGCGTGTTCGTCGCTCTCTGCGTAATGGTCGGCCACCCCGGAAATCTTGCAGTGCACATCGGCACCGCCGAGGTCTTCAGCGCTCACCACTTCACCGGTCGCAGCTTTCACCAGCGGTGGGCCGGCGAGGAAGATCGTCGCTTGGTTGCGCACCATGATCGCTTCGTCCGCCATCGCCGGCACATACGCGCCGCCAGCGGTGCACGAGCCCATGACCACGGCGATCTGCGGGATGCCCATGGCACTCATATTGGCCTGGTTGAAAAAGATCCGGCCGAAGTGTTCGCGATCCGGGAACACCTCGTCCTGACGCGGCAGGTTGGCGCCGCCCGAGTCCACCAGATAAATGCACGGCAGACGGTTCTGCTGGGCGATAGTCTGCGCGCGCAGGTGTTTTTTCACGGTCAGCGGGTAGTACGAGCCGCCCTTCACCGTCGCGTCGTTGGCGACGATCATGCACTCGACGCCTTCGACCCGGCCGATCCCGGCGATCACGCCTGCTGCTGGTACGTCTTCGCCATACACCGCGTGCGCGGCGAGCTGGCTGATTTCCAGGAAGGGGGATCCGGGGTCGAGCAGACGATTGATCCGCTCACGCGGCAGCAGTTTGCCCCGCGAGGTGTGACGTTCCTGGGCTTTCGCGCCGCCACCCTGCGCCACTTGGGCGAGCAGGGTGTGCAGGGCGTCGACCTGTTCGAGCATCGCCGCGCTGTTGGCGGCGAACTCTGCTGAACGGGGATTGAGCTGGGTATGCAGGATCATGGCTTACTCCGTAAGCAGCTATGAGCGGCAAGCTAAAGCTGTTCCCTCGCAGCTTGAAACTTGCAGTTCGCAGCTGACGAAATTCATTTCGTTTCGTTGAACAGTTCGCGGCCGATCAGCATGCGGCGGATCTCACTGGTGCCGGCACCGATTTCGTACAGCTTGGCGTCACGCAGCAGACGCCCGGCCGGGAATTCGTTGATGTAACCATTGCCGCCCAGAATCTGGATCGCGTCGAGGGCCATTTGCGTGGCGCGCTCGGCGGTGTAAAGGATCACCCCGGCGGCGTCTTTACGGGTGGTTTCGCCGCGCTCGCAAGCCTGGGCCACCGCGTACAGATAGGCGCGGCTGGCGTTGAGCTGGGTGTACATGTCAGCGACTTTGCCCTGGATCAGCTGGAATTCGCCGATGCTCTGGCCGAACTGTTTGCGGTCGTGGATGTACGGCACGATCAGATCCATGCACGACTGCATGATCCCGGTCGGGCCACCCGAGAGAACCACACGCTCGTAATCGAGGCCGCTCATCAGCACTTTCACGCCGCCGTTGAGTACGCCGAGGATGTTTTCTTCCGGCACTTCGACGTCATCGAAGAACAGCTCGCAGGTGTTGGAGCCGCGCATGCCGAGCTTGTCGAACTTGTTGCTGCGGCTGAAGCCTTTCCAGTCGCGCTCGACGATGAACGCGGTGATGCCGTGCGGGCCCTTTTCCAGGTCGGTTTTGGCGTAGATCACGTAGGTGTTGGCGTCGGGGCCATTGGTGATCCAGGTTTTGCTGCCATTGAGGACGAAACGATCGCCGCGTTTGTCGGCGCGCAGTTTCATCGAAACCACGTCGGAACCGGCGTTTGGCTCGCTCATGGCGAGGGCGCCGACGTGTTCGCCGCTGATCAGTTTCGGCAGGTATTTGGTTTTCTGTTCGTGGTTGCCGTTGCGGTTGATCTGGTTGACGCAGAGGTTGGAATGCGCGCCGTAGGACAGTGCCACCGAGGCCGAACCACGGCTGATTTCTTCCATCGCCACCACGTGCGCCAGGTAACCCAGGCCCGCGCCGCCGTACTCTTCCGGGACGGTGATGCCGAGCAGGCCCATGTCGCCAAACTTGCGCCACATGTCGGCCGGGAACAGGTTGTCGCTGTCGATCTGCGCGGCGCGCGGAGCGACCTCTTTGGCGACAAAGGACTGAACCTGATCGCGCAGCATGTCGATGGTTTCACCGAGGGCGAAGTTCAGGGATGGATAGCTCATGGGTCACCTTTTGGCTTTTTTGTAGGGCGGGGAGGGCAGTCATTCGGCTCTCACCTTTACGTTAACGTAAGCCTGTGATGAATGGCTGTCAATCACCCTTTACGTTAACGTCAACTTGAGCGAGAGTAGGGGCAGTTCAAGATTGAAACGGAGTAGACCTTGTGGGAGCGGGCTTGCTCGCGAATGTGGAGGTTCAGTCGCCAGATGTATGGACTGACACACTGCATTCGCGAGCAAGCCCGCTCCCACCAAGAGCTAAATCCCGGTAAACCCACTAATAAAGACAATAGGGGTCGTCATGGATCAACCCAGTGCAAACCCGCAGCGCAGCTACACCCGTGGTTCCCAGGACAAAGCCTTGCTGGCGATGACCATCGGGCAGCAGTTCGACCAGACGGTGGCGCAATACCCCGACGGCGAAGCGCTGGTGGTGCGTCATCAGCAGTTGCGCTACTCCTGGCGGCAACTGGCCGACACGGTGGATCTGCACGCCAGAGCTTTGCTGGCGCTGGGTTTGCAGGCGGGGGATCGGCTTGGCATCTGGGCGCCAAACTGCGCGCAGTGGTGCATCACACAAATCGCCACGGCGAAAATCGGCGTAATTCTGGTCAACATCAACCCGGCCTACCGCAGCTCCGAACTGGAGTACGTGCTCAAACAGTCCGGCTGCCAGTGGCTGGTGTGCGCCGGGGCGTTCAAGTCCTCGAACTATCACGGCATGTTGCAAGGGTTAGTGCCGGAACTGGCCGAGCAATCCATTGGTCAACTGCGCAGTGAACGTTTGCCTGAGTTGCGCGGGGTGATCAGCCTCGATCCGCAGCCGCCGTCAGGTTTCCTGCCGTGGTCGCAACTGACTGATATGGCGAGCAGCGTCTCTGCCAAACAACTCAGTGAACGCAGCGACAGCCTGCACTTCGATCAACCGGTGAACATTCAGTACACCTCCGGCACCACCGGTTTCCCCAAGGGCGCGACCCTCAGTCACTACAACATCCTCAATAACGGTTACATGGTCGGCGAAAGCCTCGGCCTGACCCCGAGCGACCGCCTGGTGATCCCGGTGCCGCTGTACCACTGCTTCGGCATGGTCATGGGCAATCTCGGCTGCATCACCCACGGCAGTACGATGATTTATCCCAATGACGCTTTCGATTCGCTACTGACCCTGCAAACCGTCGCTGAAGAACAGGCCACCGGCCTCTATGGCGTGCCGACCATGTTCATCGCCATGCTCGATCAACCGCTGCGTGCCGACTTCGATCTGTCGAGCCTGCGCACCGGGATCATGGCCGGTGCCACGTGCCCGATCGAGGTGATGCGCCGGGTCATCAGCGAGATGCACATGAGCGAAGTGCAGATTGCCTACGGCATGACCGAAACCAGCCCGGTGTCGCTGCAAACCGGGCCGGCGGATGAACTGGAACTGCGCGTCACCACCGTCGGCCGCACCCAGCCACAACTCGAAAGCAAAATCATCGACGAGGCCGGCAATCCAGTGCCACGCGGCACCATCGGCGAGCTGTGCACCCGTGGTTACAGCGTAATGCTCGGTTACTGGAACAACCCGCAGGCCACCGCCGAGGCCATCGATGAGGCCGGCTGGATGCACACCGGCGACCTGGCGAGCATGAACGATGAGGGTTACGTGAACATCGCCGGGCGTAACAAGGACATGATCATTCGCGGTGGCGAGAACGTTTACCCGCGTGAACTGGAGGAGTTCTTCTTCACTCATCCGGCGGTGGCGGACGTGCAGGTGATCGGCATTCCGTGCTCGCGTTACGGCGAGGAGATTGTCGCCTGGATCAAATTCCACCCCGGCCACAATGCCTCCGAGTTGGAGCTGCAAACCTGGTGCAAGGAGCGCATCGCGCACTTCAAGACGCCGCGTTACTTCAAGTTCGTCGAAGAGTTTCCGATGACGGTGACGGGCAAGATTCAGAAATTCAGGATGCGTGAAATAAGCATCGAGGAACTGAAAACAATCGAGCGGTAAGCACAATCCCTGTGGGAGCGGGCTTGCTCGCGAATGCGGAGTGTCAGGCGACAAATTTGTACCTGATACACGCGCATTGGCGAGCCAGCCCGCTCCCACAATGGAGATAGAGTATTTTCAGGAATCACAGAAAGCACAAAGGGGAGCCGAAGCTCCCCTTTAATTTTGTCGTCGCGTGCTCTTTCTTATTATTGAGGGGCGGTCTGTTGTTGTTTTTGGCAACCGTGGCCCTTTACCGCTGTTTTTGGCGACCCCCATCCGGGGTCAAGAGCAAACGTATTTTTTTGAGCGCTGATCTGCTTTCTCGCTAAGCGATCCAACCGATTCGGGAGCTACCTGAAGGTAGTTTTATTGTTCTCTGCCCGGTTGCGGGTCACTCCTGAGAGCACCCTGAAAAGCACACCTTCTCCAAAAAAATCTGTTAGCTGCGTCTCTGCCGTGTTGTTTTTGTTATGTCAGAGTCGGTACGTCTTGTTTTTATTGGTTTGCTGCTTTTTATTCTTGTTATGCCATAGAGATAGCAGAAGCCGTGCCAACTTTTTAAAATCCTTGTAAATCAATGGTTTGAGTTTTTTGAAGGATTTTTCTTTCAGCGCAATCCAGAAAATTTGTTTCCGTGTTACTCGTCTATGCCCACGTTTCGGACACAGCGGTAACACCTTCGCCCTCACTGTGCGCTACGGGCCTTGGCCACACGCGAACCACTCGGGCGACCGAGCACCGCACTGATCTGCCGACCTGCGGCAATCAAGGCGTCGAGGTCGATACCGGTCTCGATGCCCAGGCCGTTGAGCAGGTACACCACGTCTTCGGTGGCGACGTTACCGCTCGCGCCTTTTGCATATGGGCAGCCGCCGAGGCCGGCGATAGAGCTGTCAAACACCGCGATGCCTTCCAGCAGGCTGGCGTAGATATTGGCCATGGCCTGGCCGTAGGTGTCGTGAAAGTGCCCGGCGAGTTTTTCTCGTGGGACCTGCGCCGAGACCACTTCGAACAGCTTGCGGGTCGCGCCTGCCGTGCCGGTGCCGATGGTGTCGCCCAAGGACACTTCATAGCAGCCCATCGCGTACAGCTCCCGGGCAACCACCGCCACTTGCTCCGGGGCGACCGTGCCTTCATACGGGCAGCCGAGCACGCAGGACACGTAACCGCGCACGGTAACGCCGTGATGTTTCGCCGCTTCCATGATTGGCGCAAATCGCGCCAGGCTTTCGCTGATCGAGCAATTGATGTTGCGCTGCGAGAACGCTTCGGACGCAGCGGCGAACACGGCGACTTCTTTTACGCCGGCGGCCAGCGCGTCTTCAAAGCCGCGCAGGTTCGGCGCCAGCGCACCGTAGGTCACGCCGGGTTTGCGCTGGATCTGCGCGAACACTTCAGCGGAGCCGGCCATCTGCGGCACCCATTTCGGCGAGACGAAACTGCCGACTTCGATGTAACCCAAACCAGCGGCGCTCAAGGCGTCGACCAGTTGCACCTTGTCAGCCACGCTGATCGGCTGGGCTTCGTTCTGCAGGCCATCGCGCGGGCCGACTTCGATCAGGCGTACTTGGGAGGGGAGGGACATGGGATTGACCTGCTCTTTTGAAATCGTGGAGAACCCTTGTAGGAGTGAGCCTGCTCGCGATCGCGGTAGACCAGTCAACATGACTGTTGAATGTGAAATGGCAATCGCGAGCAGGCTCACTCCTACATGGGGATTTGTGTAGGTTTACTGAACCGCCTGCTGACTCTTGAGCGTCTGCTCCAACGCCTGCACGCAGCGTTCTTCAGCGGTGTCGAGTTCCAGTTTCATCTGTTCGATGTCGAGCAACTGCTGCTCCAGCTGTTCGCGGCGTTCGCTGATTTTCGCCAGCATGCTGTTGAGCTGTTTGGTGTTACCGCTGGACGGGTCGTAGAGTTCGATCAACTCGCGGCATTCGGCCAGCGAGAAACCGATGCGCTTGCCGCGCAGGATCAGCTTCAGGCTGACCTTGTCGCGCGGCGAGTAGATGCGTTCCTGGCCACGGCGCTCAGGGCTGAGCAAGCCCTGCTCTTCATAAAAGCGGATCGCCCGGGTGGTGATGTCCAGCTCGCGGGCGAGGTCGGAAATGCTGTAGGTCTGGCTGCTCATGAAAGCGCTCGAAAAAAGGTCTTGGCGCTAAGCTAATGGCGAGTTGACGTTTACGTCAAGCAGGATGATCTGTGGTGTATTTGATGGCCCCTTCGCGAGCAGGCTCGCTCCCACTTCCGACCGCGCTTCTCCAGATAAAATGCAATCCACTGTGGGAGCGAGCCTGCTCGCGAAAAACGATAACGCGGTAAAAAGCCCTACACCTTGTCGAGCTTCTTCTCCTGCGCCGCCACCTGCTGGCACAACTCGATGATCTGCTCGCGCATCCAGCGGTTGGCCGGGTCCTGATCGGTGCTTTCATGCCAGTAAAGGTGGGTCTCCAAGGGCGGCACGTCGTTGACCGGCAGGTTGAACGCATGCAAGTCGTTACGCCGGGCAAAGCGCTCGGGCACCGTCATCACCATGTCGGTCTGTTGCATGACCTGGGACGCCATCAGGTAATGCTGCGAACGCAGGGCGATCTTGCGTTGAATGCCCATTTTGCCGAGTGCCAGATCGACATAACCCAGACCGCTGCGGCGGCTGGAGATATGGATATGCGTCAGCGACAAATAATCATCCAGCGAGAGTTTTTCCTTGCCCGCCAGCGGATGGCCCTTGCGCATCGCGCAGACGTAACGGTCTTCCATCAGCTTGACGTGGCGCACCTGCGGGTCGGTGTTGAGCGGCGCATCGACGGCGAAGTCCAGCCGTCCGGCGGCCAGTTCCTTGGTGGTTTCGCGACGTTTGGACAGGAAGCTTTCGATGATCACCGTCGGCGCCAGACGGCGCAGACGCTGGAACAGCGGCGGCAGAATCACCGCTTCAGTGAGGTCGGTCATGCTGATGCGGTAAGTCTTGACCGCTTGGGCCGGGTTGAAGATCCGGCTCTCCTGCACCGACACCCGCAGCAATGACAGCGCGTTGCGCACCGGACCGATGATGTTCTGCGCCATCGGCGTCGGCACCATGCCCTGGGCGGTGCGCACGAACAGCGGATCGTTGAAGGTCTCGCGCAGCCGCGCCAACGCGTTGGACACCGCCGGCTGGGTAATGCCGACAATCTGCCCGGCGCGGGTCAGGTTGGCTTCGGTGTAGATCGCGTCGAAGACGATGAAAAGGTTGAGGTCGACCTTACTCAGATTCATAACGCGGCTTCTCTTGTTCTATGGGCTGACAATCAGCGGATCATATATCGGTGATGAATGTTTATACACGCCGAGAATAGGCTAGGTAAATTATCAGCGCTGTTCTAGCATCGATTGCATGATCTGAACAACCTCTGCCGAAAGAAGGTAATTGCTCATGGATTTCGCTTATTCGCCCAAGGTGCAAGAACTGCGTGAGCGCGTGACCGCGTTCATGGACGCTTACGTTTATCCGGCCGAAGCCGTGTTCGAACGCCAGGTTGCCGAAGGCGATCGCTGGCAGCCGACCGCGATCATGGAAGAGCTCAAGGCCAAGGCCAAAGCCGAAGGCCTGTGGAACCTGTTCCTGCCGGAATCGGAGCTCGGCGCGGGCCTGACCAACCTCGAATATGCGCCGTTGGCGGAAATCATGGGCCGCTCGTTGCTCGGGCCGGAGCCGTTCAACTGCTCGGCGCCGGACACCGGCAATATGGAAGTGCTGGTGCGCTACGCCAATGAAGAACAGAAACAGCGCTGGCTCGAACCGCTGCTGCGCGGCGAGATCCGCTCGGCGTTCGCCATGACCGAGCCGGACGTGGCCTCGTCCGACGCCACCAACATGGCCGCCCGCGCCGTGCGTGATGGCGACGAGTGGGTGATCAACGGCAAGAAGTGGTGGACCTCCGGCGCCTGCGATCCACGCTGCAAGATCCTGATCTTCATGGGCCTGAGCAATCCCGATGCACCGCGCCACGCGCAACACTCGATGATCCTCGTGCCGGTCGACACCCCCGGGGTGAAAATCGTCCGTCCGTTGCCAGTGTTTGGGTACGACGATGCACCGCACGGTCATGCCGAAGTGCTGTTCGACAACGTGCGTGTGCCATACGAAAACGTATTGCTGGGTGAAGGACGCGGCTTCGAAATTGCTCAGGGTCGCCTTGGCCCGGGGCGGATTCACCATTGCATGCGTTCGGTCGGCATGGCTGAGCGCGCTCTGGAGTTGATGTGCAAACGTTCGGTGAGCCGCACCGCATTCGGCAAGCCGCTGGCGCGTCTGGGTGGCAACGTCGACAAGATCGCCGACTCGCGGATGGAAATCGACATGGCCCGCCTGCTGACCCTGAAAGCGGCGTACATGATGGACACCGTGGGCAACAAAGTGGCAAAAAGCGAGATCGCACAGATCAAGGTCGTCGCGCCGAACGTCGCGCTGCGAGTGATCGACCGGGCGATCCAGATCCATGGCGGCGCCGGGGTCTCGAACGATTTCCCGCTGGCCTACATGTACGCCATGCAACGCACCCTGCGCCTGGCCGACGGCCCGGACGAAGTACACCGCGCGGCGATCGGCAAGTTCGAGATCGGCAAATATGTGCCGAAGGAGCTGCTGCGCAGCGAGCGCTGATTCAGCACCGCGTTATCGTTCTTCGCGGGCAAGCCCGCTCCCACAGGGATCTCCACTGAACACAAATTTTGTGTACGCCAGAGAAAACTGTGGGAGCGGGCTTGCTCGCGAAGGGGCCGGTGCATCCAGCACACCGACATCAGGCTCAATACACCCAAACCTCAACCCGCCGATTCTTGATCCGCCCTTCATCCGCGCTATTGGTCGCCACCGGCATCAGCGCGCCAAAGCCGCGCACCTCACGCAACACCACGCCGTTCTTCACCAACTCGCGCCGCACCGCCATGGCCCGCAACTTGGACAGCAGGTCAGCCCGCGCCGGGTCGTCTTTCTCGTCACCAAAACCCACCAGTGTCACCGCGCGTTCGGTCTTGTCGTGGCGCTTTATATAGTCGAACACCCGCGCCAGATCCTGACGCGCCTTGTTGTCGAGGCTCGCGCTGCCTTCTTCGAAACGGAAGTTGACGGTCAGACGCTGGGCGTGA
This sequence comes from Pseudomonas sp. P8_229, assembly GCF_034008635.1. Taxonomy (NCBI): domain Bacteria; kingdom Pseudomonadati; phylum Pseudomonadota; class Gammaproteobacteria; order Pseudomonadales; family Pseudomonadaceae; genus Pseudomonas; species Pseudomonas sp. P8_229. The sequence goes on from NZ_CP125378.1 coordinate 5,299,075, forward strand.
CGGCTGAGGGATTGGTAACCCTCGGGCATCAGCGCATTTGGGGTGACGGTCATCGCGTGCACGGTCTGGCTGATGAAACCGTTGGCCGCGACAATCTTCTGGCCCTGTGGACTTTGCGCAAATGCCACCAGCGCTTTCGCCCAAGGATTCTGGCTGTCAGGCGGCAGATAAAAGAACAGGCGGCGGGACAGCGGATAGTCTTCCGTCGCTATCAGACTGTTGAGCGGCAGCATCGATTGCGACGCGCCGTCAGCGATGGCCACGGCTTTGGCCTGGCGTACATACGGCAGGCCGATGAAGCCGATGCCCTGCTGATCGCTGCTCACGGCATCGGACAATTGCTCACTGGATTCGAAGCGTTTCGCCGTGGCACTCAGACTTTTCCCGCGACGACTCAGTACCAGTTCCTTGAACGTGTCGTAGGTGCCGGACTGATCATCCCGCGCATAGAGATGAATCGCACCGCCGCGACCGCCGAGGTCCTCCCAGGTTTTCACCTCACCGGCGAAGATCCGCGCCAGTTGCTCGGTGTCCAGTTGCTTCAGCGGATTTTCGGGATGCAGGATGATCGCCAGGCCATCGATGGCGATGACTTGCTCGGCCTCAGGGTTCTTCATGTCGCCGAGCGCTTGCAGGCTGAGGAGTTCGCTGTCCTTGATCGGGCGGGAGGAGGCGGCCAGGTCGGCAGTGGCGCTTTTCAGCGCGGTGAAACCGGTGCTGGAACCGTGGGCGGCGACTTCAATCACGACCCGTTTGCCTTGTGCGTTCTGGCCAACAATGTGTTGTTCGTTGGCGGTGTCGGGGTTTTCGCGGTGGATCTTCAACAGGCCCTGTTCCTGCAAAAAACCTTCGACCAGCGCGGGGCCGAGATCGGCGCCAATGGTGTTGGAACCCTGAATGCGCAGTGCCGGGCCGTTTTCCGGGATGGGCAGGGTGGCGGCAGACACCGACAGCCATGCACTCAACACAAAGACGAACAGAACACGCAGGGTCATGCCGGCACCGAATCAAGCCAAGGGGATTGCCGGGGAGATTAAGTCAGGCGCATGACCAAAACATGACAAGGATCCAATTGCAGGCCTTCGCCTGTGGTGAGGGGATAAATCCCCTCACCACAGGCGAAGGCCTGCAAGGGAAATGTGTTGAGTTCGGGATCAGGCCAGCTCAAGCCAGATCGGCGCATGGTCGGAAGGTTTCTCCATCCCGCGCAGTTCATAGTCCACACCGGCATCTTTCACCCGCGGTAACAGGCCGTGGGAGGCGAGGATCACGTCGATCCGCAGCCCACGTTTCGGCTCATCCTCAAACCCACGGCTGCGGTAGTCGAACCAGCTGAACATGTCGGTCACGTCCGGGTTCAGGTGACGATAGCTATCCGTCAGGCCCCAGTTTTTCAGGCGGGCCATCCACTCGCGTTCTTCTGGCAGGAAGCTGCATTTGCCGGTTTTCAGCCAGCGCTTCATGTTGTCCGGGCCGATGCCGATGTCGCAGTCTTCCGGGGAAATGTTCACGTCGCCCATCACCACCAGCGGCTGTTCGTTGTGGAACTGGCTTTCCAGCAAGGTTTGCAGGTCACTGTAAAAGCGTTGCTTGGCCGGGAACTTGGTCGGGTGGTCGCGGCTTTCGCCCTGTGGGAAGTAGCCGTTCATGATCGTCACCGGTACACCATTGGCGTCGGCGAAGGTGCCCCAGATGAAGCGGCGCTGGGCGTCTTCTTCATCAGTGGCGAAGCCTTTGTGAATGGCAATCGGCTCGTTGCGCGAGAGCAGGGCAACGCCGTAATGGCCTTTCTGGCCGTGGAAATAAACGTGATAGCCCAGCGCGCGCACTTCTTCCAGCGGGAACTGGTCGTCGTGGACCTTGGTTTCCTGCAGGCCGATCACGTCTGGCTGATGCTTTTCGATCAGCGCTGCCAACTGATGCGGACGGGCGCGCAGTCCGTTGATGTTGAAGGAAACGATCTTCATGGTCGGCAGTCCTGGCAAAAGGGCGATGCTAGCTGACATGGGGGAGATGGGCCAGTGTGGGGTGGGAGAAATCATTTTTGGTTGTGGGATTTGTGTTGTCTGCAATGGCGCCATCGCGAGCAGGCTCACTCCTACATTTGGAATGCGTACCCCTGTAGGAGTGAGCCTGCTCGCGATTGACGGCCGCTCGGTCGATGAAGATCCAGCCTTGGTCTATACCTGTGGGGAACCACGCCACCCGCAACAGGTTCGTACCAACAAGAGCGCCGCCATCTGAACGCGCCCCGGGGGAGAATCACCGTCATGCCTGAAACCCAGACCGCCATCGCCGACATCCACATGCTCGACCGCGGCTACTCGCGTGAAGCCCGATCGCTGCTGTATCAGGCCTATCGCCACGAACCGACCTTCGGCTTCCTGTTCGAAGCCGAGCGCCCCGGCTATGAGCAACGCGTGCGGGCCACGGTGCGCGAACTGGTCAAACAGCATTTTCTGCAGGATCTGCCAGCGATCGGCCTGTTGGTCAACGACCGCCTGATCGGCATTGCCCTGATCGCGCCGCCGCAGCGGCGCCTGGGCATCACCGAGAGTTGGGCGTGGCGCCTGCGCATGGTGCTCAGCACTGGTTTTCGCTGCACCCGGCGTTATCTGGAATATCACGATGCGGTGGCCGCGTGTGTGCCCAGCGACTCGGTGCACATGTTGCCGCTGCTGGGGATTCACCCGCAGTTTCAAGGCAAACACTTCGGCGAGCAGTTGCTGACAGCGGTGCACAATTGGTGCGCAGTCGACGAAACCTCCCAAGGCGTGGTACTCGACACCGGCAACCCGCGTTACCTGGAATTCTATAAACGCCAGGGTTATGAGGAGATTGGCGAAGTTGCCATCGGCCCGGTGCGCGAACACGTATTTTTCCACGCCAATCCGCAGGTGTTACAAACTGCAACAGCATGACAATCGAACTTCTTGGGAAATTTCCTGTTCTATCACGCTCCCAAGCCCGTGATAGCATCCGCCCCTATGAAGTTTCCAGGAAGATTTACCAGTGGCGTGCTCATGCTGTTAACCAGCTGTGCGGCGCTGGCGCAAAGTGAATTGGACGTGCGGATCAAACCGTCCAACGATGAACTGAAAGCCAATATAGAAGGCTATATCGGTAGCCTCGGCGATCGTGACGAACAAGCCTTGCTGCGCTTCAGTCGCGGGGCCGAAGAGCAGGCGCGCAAAGCCGCGCAGGCCCTGGGCTATTACCAGCCGCAGATCGACAGTGACGTGAAGGGCGGTGAAAAACCGCGCCTGGTGCTGAACATCGATCCCGGCGAACCGATTCGCCTGCGCAACGTCACCCTCCGGGTCGACGGGCCTGCCGCCTCCCTCAAATCCTTTCGTGTGCCGAGCAGCGACACGCTCAAGTCCGGTGCCGTCCTCAACCATGGGCGTTATGAAGACGCCAAACGCCTGATCCAGAACCAGGCCTCGCGCTTCGGCTTTTTCAGCGGCCATTTCACCAGCCAGAAACTCATGGTCGATCCTCGCGCCGGGGTGGCCGACGTCGAACTGATCTACGAAAGCGGCCCGCGTTATGCGTTGGGCAACGTCAGTTTCGAGGGCGATACGCCGTTCGACGAAGACCTGCTGCAGCGCATGGTGCCGTTCAAGGCGGGCGATCCGTACGACTCCGAGCTGATCGCCGAACTCAACCGCGACCTGCAATCGAGCGGCTATTTCGAAGGCGTGCGGGTCGATGCGGCGCCGACGGCGGCGAAGAACGACGTGATCCCGGTGGACGTCAAACTCGACACGCGCAAGCCGCGCACCATGGGCCTGGGCCTCGGTTATTCGACCGACGTCGGCCCACGGATCAAGGCCAACTGGACCCGCCACTGGGTCAACCCGCAGGGCGACAGCTATGGCTGGGAGGCCGAACTGTCGGCGCCACGGCAGAACGTCGGGCTGTTCTATGACATCCCGCTCGACCCGCCGCTGACCGACAAACTGCGCTGGGCCGGTGGTTATCAATACGAAGACATCGACGGCTCCGACACCCTCAGCAAGCTGCTGACCTTCGGCCCGGAATGGCACAGCAAATTGCCCAGCGGCTGGCAGCGGGTCATCTCGCTGAAATGGCAGCGTGAGGAATATCAGCTCGGCGACGACTCGGGCCTCAGTACCTTGTTGATGCCAGGCATCAGCTATTCGTACCTGAAGAGCGACAACCGCATCGACCCGCACAACGGCTATCGCCTGACCTTTGAAAGCAAAGTGGCGAAAGAAGGCCTCGGCTCGGACAACAACTTGCTCTATGGCACCGCGTTGATCAAAGGCCTGACCACCGTATTCGACAACCACCGCTTCCTTGGTCGGGTGCAGGTCGGCGGCAGCGCCACCAACGGCTACAACTCGGTACCGCCATCGCTGCGCTTCTTCGCCGGTGGTGATCAGAGCGTGCGCGGTTACGACTACCAGAGCCTGTCTCCGGAAAACTCCAAGGGCGACCGCATCGGTGGGCGTTACATGGTGGCCGGCAGCGTCGAGTATCAATATTCGATCGCCGAGAAATGGCGGGTCGCGACCTTCGTCGACCAGGGCAACTCTTTCAACAAACTCGAACTGCCGAACCTCAAGACCGGGGTCGGTATCGGTGTGCGCTGGGTCTCGCCGGTGGGGCCGATCCGCCTCGACCTGGCCCACGCGCTGGACGACGATGGCGGCATCCGGCTGCACTTTTCCATGGGGCCTGAGCTGTGAAGCGTGGTTTGAAAATAGCGGCACTGACGCTGCTGGCGTTGCTGTTGTTGATTGTATTGAGCATCAGCGCGGTACTCGGAACGCAGGCGGGCAGTCGTTGGGCGCTGGGCCTCGTGCCCGGCCTGACGGTCGAAAATTTCCAGGGTCGCCTCGGCGGACAATGGAGCGCCGATCATCTTTTGTGGCAGCAGGACAGCAGTCGGGTCGAGCTGAACAAGCCGATCTTCGCCTGGTCGCCGCTGTGCCTGACCCGCATGACCCTGTGCATCGAACAGCTCAAGGCAGATCAGGTCATCCTGCAATTCCCACCGAGTGCAGACACCACTGAAAGTGGTCCGGTCAAACTGCCGGACTTGCAACTGCCGGTGGCGATCGAGCTGGGCGACGTGCAGGTTGGCAGTCTGCTGTTCAACGGCAGCGAGCAGCTCAAGGGCCTGCAGCTGGCGGCGCACTGGACTGCCCAGGGCCTGCAGATCGACAGCGTCAAACTGCAACGCGACGATTTGAGCCTGAACCTCTCCGGCCTGCTGCAACCGACCGGCAACTGGCCGCTGAACATTGCCGGCGACCTGACCCTGCCGTCGCCGGGCACCGGCCCCTGGACGCTGGCGCTGAAGGTTGACGGCGATCTGCTGAAAACCCTCAACCTGCATGCCGACAGCCACGGTTACCTCGACGGCCAGTTGAGCGGCGAGCTGCAACCGCTGGCGCAAAACCTCCCGGCCAAGGTGCGCATCACCTCGGACGCGTTCAAACCGAGCGCCGATCTGCCGGACACTCTGCAGCTCAATCAATTGGTGCTGACCGGCGAAGGCGATCTGAAAAACGGTTATCAGTTAAACGGCAACGCCACGCTGCCGGCCGATAAAGGCCCGGTGGCGCTGCTGCTCAACGGCAAGGTTGACGCCAGCGGTGCGCAGATCGCCGGCCTCGACCTGACGGCGAACGACAAGCAAAGTCTCAAGCTCACCGGCAGTGTCGACTGGAGCAAAGGCCTTACCGCGCAAGCCAACATCAACTGGCAGGATTTCCCGTGGCATCGGCTCTATAACGAAATCGACGAGCCGCAAGTCGCGTTGCGTACCTTCACCGGCGAAGTCTCCTACACCGACGGTCAGTACATCGGTAACTTCGCCGCCGCACTGGACGGTCCTGCGGGGGCGTTCAGCCTGAGCAGCCCGTTCAGCGGCAGCCTGAAACAGATCGCCTTGCCGCAACTGAAGATGGAAGCCGGGCAGGGCAAGGCCGAAGGTCATGTCAACGTGCAGTTCGCCGACGGTATCGCCTGGGACACCGCGCTGGAGCTGTCGGCGCTGAACCCGGCGTACTGGGTCGCGGAGTTGCCGGGCACCCTGGCCGGGCCGCTGAAAAGTAAAGGCGAAATGAAGAACGAGCGCCTGAGCCTCACCGCCGACCTCGACCTCAAAGGCAGACTGCGCGGGCAACCGGCGATCCTCCAGGCCAAGGCTGACGGTGCCGGCGAGCAATGGAACCTCAACGCCCTGCAAATTCGCCTCGGTGACAACAGCATCAGCGGCAAGGGCAATCTGCAACAGAAACTCACCGGGCAGATCGATATCAAGCTGGCGCGTCTGGCCCAACTCTGGCCGCAGCTGCGTGGTCAGGTCACCGGCCAGGTCAACGTCGCCGGGACGCTGAAAGCACCGCAAGGCAAACTCGGCCTGCAAGGTTCGCAACTGGCGTTCCAGGACAATCGCCTGCAAAGCCTCAACCTCGATGCCAGCCTCGACAGTGCGCAACGGGCGAAGATCGATCTGAAGGGCAGCGGCATTCAGGCCGGTGACACCAACCTCGGCGTGTTGACTGCCAGCGCCCAGGGCGACATCAAGAGCCAGAAACTCAACCTCGACCTGCTCGGGCCGAAGCTGAAACTGGCCCTCGGCCTGGACGGCAATCTGAACCAGGGCAACTGGCGCGGGCGTCTGGCCAGCGGCGATATTCAGGCCGGCGGTCAGGACTGGAAACTGCAGAATCCGGCCAAACTGGAACGCCTGGCCGACGGCAAGATCAACTTCGGCGCGCATTGCTGGATGTCCGGCAATGCCAGCCTGTGCGGTGAAGACCAGCGGCTGATGCCCGAGCCGAAACTGCGCTACCACCTCAAGCAATTCCCGATCGAAAGCCTCGCGCAATGGTTGCCCAAAGACTTCGCCTGGCAGGGCAAGCTCAACGCCGACCTGCAACTGGACCTGCCGGCCAGCGGCCCCAACGGCGTGGTCAGCATCGATGCCAGTGGCGGCACCTTGCGCATGAAGGAAAAGGATCAGTGGCTGGACTTCCCGTACCAGACCCTCAAGCTCAGCAGCAAACTCACACCGAAGCGCATCGACACCGACCTCAACTTTGTCGGCGGCAAACTGGGTGAACTGATGGTGCAGGCGCAGCTTAATCCACTGCCGAAAAACAAACCGCTGAGTGGCTCGTTCCGTCTCAGCGGTCTGGACCTGTCGGTGGCGCGGCCGTTTGTGCCAATGGTCGAGAAACTCACTGGGCGCCTGAACGGCAGCGGGACGATTTCCGGCGGCTTGCTGGCGCCGCTGGTCAACGGCACGGTCAAACTCAGCGACGGCGAAGTGTCCGGTGCCGAGCTGCCGATGGAACTCAAGGACCTGCAACTGCAAGCGGTGATTGCCGGTGAGTCGGTACGTCTGGATGGCGGCTGGAAAAGCGGCAAGACCGGGCAGGGCAGCCTCAACGGCAATGTCGCCTGGGGTCAGGCGCTGGTGGTCGATCTGGCGCTCAAGGGCACGCAACTGCCGGTGACTGTCGAGCCGTACGCCAAGCTGGAAGTGGCACCGGATCTGAAGATTTCCATGGCCGATGATGAGCTGAAGATTGCCGGCAAGGTGCAGGTGCCCAGAGGCGAAATCACCGTGCGTGAACTGCCGCCATCAACGGTGAAAGTCTCCGATGACACGATCATCGTCGGCGCGCAGACCGAAGAGGGCAAACCACCGATGGCGATGAAGATGGACATCGACGTGGTGGTCGGCGAAGACAAACTGAGTTTTGCCGGGTTCGGCCTGACCGCCAACCTGCAAGGTCACGTGCACATCGGCGACAACATGGACACCCGTGGCGAGCTCTGGCTTAACGACGGCAAGTACCGCGCCTACGGCCAACGGCTGACGGTGCGTCGTGCGCGGCTGCTGTTTGCCGGCCCCATCGATCAGCCGTATCTGGACATCGAAGCGATTCGCCAGACCGACGACGTGATCGCCGGCATTCGCCTGAGCGGCAGCGCCGAGCAACCGACCACGCAGATCTTCTCCGAACCGGCCATGAGCCAGGAGCAGGCGTTGTCGTATCTGGTGCTGGGCCGTCCGCTGAGCACCAACGGCGAAGACAACAACATGCTCGCGCAAGCGGCGTTGGGTCTGGGTTTGATGGGCAGTTCCGGGGTCACCAGCGGTTTGGCCAAAGACCTGGGGATTCAGGATTTCCAGCTCGACACCCAGGGCAGTGGCAACACCACCAGCGTGGTCGCCAGCGGCAACATTTCCGAGAAGCTCAGTCTGCGTTATGGCGTCGGCGTGTTCGAACCGGCCAACACCATCGCGCTGCGTTACAAGCTGAGCAAGAAGGTCTATCTGGAAGCAGCGAGCGGCGTCGCCAGCTCGCTGGATATCTTCTACAAGCGCGATTTCTAGGTCGCACCTGTTTATTTGAACCGAGGCGCGGCCTTCGCGAGCAGGCTCGCTCCCACATTCGATCTGTGCCAGGCACGGATTTGTGTGCGCTCGAAATCCCCTGTGGGAGCGAGCCTGCTCGCGAAGGCGTCTTCTCATTCATCGATAACGCTGAGGCTGACGACCTCTTCGCGAGCAGACTCGCGCCTGATTCGATCTGTTGGCATTACTGGGACGGGCGGCACACCAGCGAGGCCCGCTCGTAGTTCAACGCTTTGTCACGTTCGGACAGTGCATACGGCGCCTCGCAGCGCTGGCCCTGCCAGTTGATGGTCAGGGTGCCGGTGTCGGCTTCCACCAGCGCCAGTGCCTTGCCGCTCGGGTCGGAGATCGCCAGTTGCTTGCCGGCGCTGTCTTCGAGCGACGCGCCAAACGGGATCGGTTGGTGCTGCGCGTCGAACAAGGCGAACTGCACGCGTCGTCCGGTCTTGCTGGTGTAACGCGCCAGCACCACCGCACCGCGGCGCGGCACCACTTGCCGGGTCGCATTGTCGATCTCGACATCACCGCCCAGGTCACGGGTATCGAGGTTGATCCAGTTCACCCGATAAGGCTGCGCGTTGGGTACCACCGCGAAGCCGTTGCTGCCGGTTTTGGCCCCGGAGAAGCTGCCGATTTTCACCCCTTCCACGCCTTCGACCTGCGCTAGCGCGAATGTCTCGCCCACGGTTTGTCCCAGGTTGATGCCGCCGGCATGGCCGACGATCGAACCGGCCAGATTCAGGTTCTGCGAGTTGTAGCCGCGTCCCTGGCTGTAACCGGCGCTGATGTCCATCACCGAGGTGCGGGTGCTGAGGTTGACCGAACCGCTGCTGCCGCCGGTGCTGCTGTTGCCGCCTTGCACCGAGTAATAAGTGTCGCTGTCTTCCGACAGATAGCCGTTGATGCCCATTTGGGTGCTGTCGTTGCCTTTCTGCGTGCTGGCCGAGACAAAGGCCCGTGGCGCCCGGGGTTTTGAACCCAACGGGAACGACACGGACAGGTTGACCAATGTGTCGTTGTTCGCCGGCCCGTAGTTGCCGACATCCTTGGAATACGTCGCGCCGAGGTTGTAACTGACATCCCCCCAATAGTTGCTGTAACCCGCCGACAGGCTTTGTGAACCGCCACGGCCCCAGTAACGCTGGTCGCTGGCGTTGATGTAGACGCTGCCAAATTCCTGGTTGCGCCCCAGGCTCTGGTTGACGGTCAGGTCGGTGCGGGTTTTCGAGTTGCCGGTGCGTGGCTGGCCCTCGCTGCTCAGTTCCTCGACGTGCTCGGTGAGGGTGCGATAGCCCTCGGTCGAGTAGCGGTAGGCGGCGAGGGTGAAGTTGGTGTCGGTGCCGGTGAACGTCTTGGCGTACAGGGCGCGCAAGCTGTTACCGGTGACCGCCTGACCGAAGGTGCGACTGCTGGAGTGGGTCAGGTCCAGCGAGACTGCGCCGATGGCGGTATTACGACCTGCACCCACCGACAACGCCTGAAAATTCTCCGACGCCTGTACCCCGACGATCCCCGACAGGTTGCTGCTGATGCCATACGCCAGCGTGCTGCTGAGAAACTGCGGTGACTGCTGATCATCGCTGTTGCTGTTGTACTGGCCGGCCGAGAGGCTGTACTTCAACTGGCCCTGGCGCACCATGATCGGCAGACTGGAAAACGCCTGCACGCTGACCCGGCGCCGGCCATCGGCTTCGATGATCGTCACTTCCAGGTCACCGTTGGAGCCGCTGGGGTAGATGTCGCTGATCTCGAACGGTCCCGGCGGCACATTGGCGGTATAGAGGATGTAGTCGTTCTGGCGAATCTCCACGGTGGCGCTGGACTGCGCAATACCGCGAATCACCGGTGCATAACCGCGCTCGCTGTCGGCGCGCATGCCGTCGTCGGACGCCAGTTTCAGGCCGCGATAACGCACGCTGTCGAACAGGTCGGCGTCGGAGAAAATATCCCCGGCACTGAACTGGCCCTTCAGGGCGGTCACGTCATGTTGCAGGTAGGTGCGGTTGCTGTTGAAGGTGCTGGGGCTGCCGGTGGTGCTGTTGAAGTTCGACTCGTTGCGCAAACGCCAGGCGCCGAGGTTGATGCCGTTGCGCAAGCCAACGTTATTGCTCAGCGTGTTTACACCCTGAGTGCTGTTGCGGCTGCTGCTCAGCTGATAGTTGATGAACGCGGCGGGCACGCCTGCGTCCCACAAGGCCGGGTCGACATAACCACGCCGGCCGCGCTCCATGGCGCTCTGCGGGACACTGACCATCAGCCGCAGACGCGGCACGTCGTAACGCACGGTGGCGTGATCGATCAACGCGGGCAGATCGAGGCAGGCGTTCGGGTCATCGCCGAGCAGTTTGCCGGCGGCCTGCAGTTTGCCGATATCGACCCCCAATTGCTGGACCATCTCCAGGGTCAGGCAGGCCTCGATCTTGCCCGTGCCCGGGTGGCGCCGGAAGTCGATATCGCGACGGCCAACCAGGGTTTCGTTGCCGTAGAGGTCGACCCGGTAAATGCCGGGCAGTACGCGACTGCTGGCGAGCAGTGATTGCACGTCGACAGAGGACGGCGCACCTTGCAGAAACGAGGTATTGAACTGTTCATCGCCATCGGCCAGGCAGGCGGAGCTGAACACCAGAGCCACCGAAAACGGCGCCCATCCGTCGCGCTTGAGTAAAAACATGCAGGAACCCTATATCACCTCCGATACGAACTAACGGAGCGAAGAGAAATACAGTGAAAGTGCGGCTGTGACAGCGGCACTCAAGTTATGGGGATTCTTTATTCAAACTGGCACGAGTATCGGCACTGTTGGAAAGTTGCGCGGCATAACGGTCTTGGGCGCCATAGTCATTAATGCTGCTGAATAACAGGCGTGCTGTATTAGCGTTGTGAAGTTGTTTTAGGCTGAACTCTTTCTGTTCGCCGGGGGCGATCATCATTGAATCAAAAGGGTGTTCGCTGACGGCGCCCGATTGCAGCGTGATATCGGCAATCGACACGTGATACTGGCCGGGGTTGTTCACCACCAGCAGGTATTTTGCGCCGCGTTCAACCAGACGCCAGGTCAGTTCGCTCGGTGCCAGGTAGGCATTGTTTTTCAGTCCCGCCGGGCGGAAGAACACCTTGATGCGCTGGCGCACGGCGAGCTGCAAGGTGTTGCTGGTTTTCGCGGCCTGGGGGATTTCCTGCACGTTGAGCCACACCACCGACTCACGGTCGGTCGGCATGCCCGTGCCTTCGTAGATCACCCGCAAGATCTGCTGCTCGTCGCCGCTGACGCGCACCAGTGGCGGTGTGACGGCAAACGGCACCGCAGCGGTGTCGCTGGCATCGGTGTCGATCCACGACTGGATCAACACATCTGCGCCACTGTTGCGCACGGTGATCCCGGCTTCCTTGTGCTGGCCGTCGAAGACCAGGCGGGTGCTGCTCAATGAAATGCCGGCCATGGCCTGATCGACCATGAGCAGGCCCAAAAGGCCCACGCAAAGGGACAATGAATGACGATAAAACATGAGGGTTACCGCGCAATTGAATGAGAGTGCGGGGCCGAGCGGCCCCGCACCAGGCTTGAAGGTTCGCGCGGGTTATTCGTATTGCAGCGTGAACGGCAGGGTGGCGTCGCCGCGACCGGCAACCACGGTTGCCACATCGGCGGTGGTGACGTAGGCGGCCGAGAATTTCAGCGTGGTGTTGCTGTCCTGCAGAGTGTTTTCGATCTTCGCGGTGGACGGCGAGCTCAGGTCGATCAACGCACCGTTGGAGTCGAGCAAGGCAATACCGATGTTCTTCGCTGCGCCCAGACCGTCGATCAGCTTCAGCACTTTAGTCCCGGCAACGATGCCCGAACCTGCACCCTTGGTCGGTTCGAAGATCATTGCGACCTTGGTCCCGGCGTTGCAGTTGATCTTCATGTCGAAGTTCTCGGCGCTCAGGGTGCCGTTGCCTTTAGGTGCAGTGGCGGTGCCCATGTCCTTGATCGACACTTCGCCCATGGCGACCGAAATGGTCTTGTTGCTGCCGGCGCCTTCAACCGAGCAGGCATCGTTGTTGATGGTGCCGGTGAAGTTGATGGTGCCGCTGCCGGCCTTGGTCGGGGTAACCGGTGGATCGGCGGCCAGGGCGTTACCGGCGGCGGCAAAGATCGAAAGGGCGAGCAGTGTGCGAGACAGCTTTTTCATGTTGTTTACCATTTGTTGGGGTTAAAACAACACGATATAGCGCGCACTTCTGACGGGACATCAGACGAATCCTAGAAACCGTTTTTGAAGTTTGCAAGTCTCCTGTTAGTTGAACAAGTTGCGTTCTATGCAATACGTCAGCAAGTCCTGATCACTGCTGACTTCAAGTTTGCGCATGGCCGATATTTTTTGCGTGCTGATCGTCTTGGCACTTCTGTTCAAACCCCGGGCAATTTCGCTGACACCCATTCCCGAGACAAATAAACGCAATATTTCGTGTTCCTTGGGCGACAGCCGGGTAAAACGTTCGTCGAGGTCGGCGCCATCGTCGATCACCGAGGTCGGCGGCGGCTCATAGCTGCGCACCGGGTTGCCCCGGGCAATGGCCTTGAGCGCGGTTTCGATTTCATTATGCAGCTGGTTTTTCTGAATGATCGCCAGTACCCCGAGCTCTTGCAGGCGCGTGAGGATCAACGGGTTGGAAATCATCGTCAGCACCAGTACGCGCACGCGGGGGAAGTGCCGCGTCAGGTACTCCACCAGTTTCAGGCCGTCACCGTAGGGTGAGTCGCCAGGCATGTTGAAATCGGTGATGACCAGGTCCACCTGCCGGGTTTCCAGCAGGTTGATCAGCTCGTTGGAACAAACCGCTTCGCCCACCACGTGAAAGCGTCTGTCCCGCTCAACCAGCTCGCGTACCCCCACCAGAACGATGGGATGGTCATCGGCAATGACAACGTTGAGGGTTTCCATGGGTGATTATCCAGAGTGAAATTATTCAAGGGTATCCAGTAGATCGTTCAATCGAGCCAGATTCTGGCGGACTTCCAGGTCCAGGGCGCGGGTCACGGCCATGCCGTGCAAACGGCACTCCAACTCGATAAATGTTGTGGCCATGGCTTCGACCTGCACCGCACCCAGCGCGCCGGCCATGCTGTGCAGTTGCTGCGCCACGCGATTGGCATCGGCGTTGTCGAGTGCCGTCTGGGTCGTGTGTATGTCCTGGCGCAGGGTGGTGACAAATAGTTCGCGCATTTTCGCTGACAGCTGAATCGGCGGTGCGCTGATGGCCGGCAGGGCAATCTTGCCGTGTTTTTCCAGGTGCGCGCGCAGGGTGGCAAGGTTCAACGGCTTGACCATCCAGGCGTTCATGCCCACGGCGGCGCAGCGTTCGCCTTCTTCGCGCAGGGCGTTGGCGGTGACGCCGATAATCGGCACGGTCGGATCCTGTTGGCGTAACGCCGCCGCCAGTTGGTAGCCGTTCATGCGCGGCATGTTGACGTCGGTCAGCACCAGATCGAAGCCTCCCGGTGACCACTGCGCCAGCGCCTGTTCGCCATTGGCGGCGACGACCACCGTGCAGCCCAGCACCTCCAGTTGCTCCTTGATGATCGCCGAGTTGATCACGTTGTCTTCCGCCACCAGTACGTGCAGATTCAAGCGCCGGGTCTTTTCCGTCGGCAACGGCTGACTGTCGCTGCCGGCGCCATGCAGGGCCTGATGAATCGCCCAGGCAATTGCGCGGACATCGTCGGCATCGACTTCCCGGTCGGCACCGCGCAACTGCGACGGGTCGGGGCCGCATGCGGTGGCAATGATCCGTGGCCCTGGCCACGGCGGGGTGTTTGCCAGTGGCGAAAGCTCTACCAGCAGCGCCGATGACAGGGGCGTATCGGCCGTCAGCGCACGGCAGTCGAGGCCGAAACGGTTGAGCCAGGCTATCAGGTGCTGTGCCAGTTCAGTGACCTGGGCACGCACATAAACGGCGGGGGTGCCGGGATTGAATGCAGGGCAATCGGCCAATGCGCCGGGCGTGCGTTCCAGTGCCAGTTGCAGGGTGAAGCTGCTGCCCAGGCCCGGTTCGCTGACTACGTTCAACTGGCCTGCCATCAACTCGCACAGCCATTTGCAGATGGCCAGTCCGAGGCCGGCACCGGCCTGTTCGGTGGCGTCGTTGACCTGATAGAAAGGGTCGAACAATTGCTGTTGCTGCGCCTGGGAAATCCCCACCCCTGAATCGCTGACCTGCCACTGCACGCTGGCGCGGCCGTCGACACTTTCCAGCACGCGTACCCGCAATACCACGCGGCCGTTATCGGTGAACTTGATCGCGTTGCTCAGCAGGTTGTTGAGGATCTGGCGAATGCGTATCGGATCACCGCGCAGCCGATCCGGCAACGTCGCCTCGATGCAGGCATACAGTTGCAAGCCCTTGGCGCGGGCGAAGGCGCTGTAGGTGTGCACGGTGTCTTCGGTCAGTTCCAGCGGGCAGAAATCCTGCAGTTCGAGGGTCATCTGCCCGGCTTCGATTTTCGACACATCCAGCACATCGCTGATCAGCTGGAACAACGTGGCGGACGAGCGCTGGATGGTCTGCAGGTAATCCTGCTGGCGCGGGGCGAGCGCGGTCAGGCCGAGCAGTTCCAGAGTGCCCAGCACCCCGTACAACGGTGTGCGAATCTCATGGCTCATGGTCGCGAGGAAGCGGCTCTTGGCCTGGTTCGCCGAGTCGGCGGCATGGCGTGCATCTTCCAGCGCCGCCGCGTCTTCGACATGCCGGGTCACGTCATGCAGCGCACAAAGCCAGGCATCCTGACCCTGATAGCGGGTGGGCACGAAGGCGACGTGCAGGTGGCGCCCGTTGAGTTCGAGATCGGCGTGGCCGGGGTCGGTGCGCGAGGTGAGCAGGCTCATCAACTGGCCGTTGTCGCGCCACTGCTGGGCGCGCTGGTTTTGCACAAGCACGTGGTGATCGCTGCGACGGATCACGCACAGGCCGATCGGCGCCGTGTCGATCACCGCTCGGCTGAATGCCTCGCTTTCGGCGATGCTGGCGTGCGCGCTTTGTGCGGGCAGGATGACCCGGGTCTGGTACCAGCGATTGATCGCCCGGCTGCATCCGAGCACCGCCACTACCAGCGCTATCAGGCCCAGCAACGGCCACAGCGCGTAATCGAGGAAGCTCTGCACACTGATGACGTAGATCGCGGTCCAGTGTTGTTCGCCGGGGCTGCTCAGTTTGAACACCAGGCCGTCGCGGTTGAAATTCACCCCCTCATCCAGCACTTGGCCGGGTTTCAGGGCACCGGTCAATACCACGCCACGCGGAGTGATCAAGGTGAAGTCGTCGTAGATCGACCACTGCATTAAGCGCTCGATGTTATTGACCTGGGAAAGGTTCAGCAGCGAGGCCACCACCACCCAGGTGTTGGCCCCTTCGATGGTCAGCGTCGTCGTGGCCAGGTTTATATCGACGTAAGCCAGAAGGGTCGGTGCGCTCTTGTCTGTCTGAGCGGGAGCGTAGGGTTCCCAGTACACCTGATGAGCGTCTTGTGTTGAGTTTTGTACCCGCAGTCGCTCGTTGACCTGGGTCATCACCTCTACCAGCGCACCCACCTGCATCCGCACGGCGCCGCGTATGCGCCCAGCCGAAGGCACCGCCACATCGAAGTTGTCGGGGCCGTTGAGCAGGATCACCTGGGGCGACTGATAATGGGAGGCGGCCCAGAACGCGCTGTAGTAGGCGGCCAGGTAAGTACCCAGCGCAAAGACTTTTGGGGATTGATCGGCGGTGATCCTGTTCGGATCGATCTTTACGCTGTAGGGCAGGGAGAACGGCATGCCCCGGCCCTCATAGATGTTCGGGCCTTCTTCGGGCAGGGGCTTTTGCATATAGGTGGGCAAGGTAGCCCAGAAAGGCTGATCGCCCTTGGTGCTTGCCTGCGAGATATCGCGCAGGAACACTTCCTGTTCGCGGATATTCTCCATCAATCGGGCAAAGTGAAACTGCAAGGTTTCGCGCCGCTCTTCGATCATGCGCGTCACCCCCAGATAGCTGACGCCCAGTAACAGCAACACCAGGGCGCCGAGCACCAGCAAGCCTTTGTTCAGGCGCGATGAACTGCTGGCGAGTTTCTCCAGGAAGGCGTTGTGGCGTGGCATCAGCGTGCCTGGGCAACAGTGATGGGAGAGTCTTTGGACACAGTGACCTCGATAGCAAGTGACGTTCGTCAACACCCGCTTGCGGGTCAATACGCGTTCGCCGGCCCGTCATGGGTCAGCAATTGCTGGAACTGATCCGAAGACACGGCGTGGGAGATCAGGAAACCCTGAACCTGAGTGCAGTCGATCTTACGCAACAGAGCAAGTTCTTGCGCGGTTTCCACGCCTTCGGCCACCACCGTCAGGCCCAGCTGGCGCCCGAGGCTGACAATGCTGGTCAGGGCCTGGGCCAGTTCCTCGTTGGCGTTGCAGCCTTGCACCAGCGTGCGGTCGATCTTCAACTCGGTGAAGGGCGCCGACACCAGGTTCATGTACGAGCTGTAGCCCTTGCCGAAATCATCCTGGGACAGGTCGAAGCCCTTGATCCGCAAGCGGCAGGCGCCGGCGTAGAAGTTGCTGATGTCATCGGGCACCGAGCATTCCATCAATTCGAAGCAGATCCGTGCCGGCAGGCCTTGATGGGCCAGCACGAACGCGAGGATGCGGTCGGGCAGGTCATGGCTGTTGAGCAAGTGCGTGGGCAGGTTGACCGACACCGGAATGTCATAGCCCTGCTGGCGCCAGACGATCTGCGCGGCGATCGCCTGTTCCAGCACCCGCCACAGCAGGCGTTCTTCGAGACCACAGGCGACCAGCGCCGGCAGGAACGCCCCGGGCAGCAGCGTGCCATGCTCGGGATGCATCCAGCGCACCAGTGCTTCGGCCGCCACGATCCGGCCATTGCTCAGGGCTTTCTTGGGTTGGAACCAGGCTTGCAGCTCGCCATTGTCCAGGGCCTGCAACAGACTCTGGCGGTCGATGCCTTCGCGGGTCTCGGCCGGTGCGGTCTGGCGCAGCGCCTGCAATTGATCGATCAGGCAGCGCAGGGCGGCCGTGCTCACCGGTTTGGAAATCAGCCCGATGACTTTCACTTGCAGGTTACTCGCCACCAGGCTGGCGCCCATCAACATGCGCCGGGAAGCGGCGCTCATGATCGCCAGTGCGGGCCGTGAACGTTGCGCGGCGAGGCCCTGAATGAACTGCACGCCGTCCATGCCCGGCATCAGCAGGTCGGTGAGTACCAGGTCGAAGTCGCGTGTTTTCAGGCAGGCCAGTGCCGCTTCGCCGTCCCTGGCGCAGACCACGTCGAAGACGCCCAGCTCGTTGAACAGGTTCTGCAAGTACAGGTGCTGGAAGGGGTGGTCTTCGACAATCAAAATGCTACAGGGCTTCATGGGCGACTCGTTCGTAGGGAGCCAGGACCGCGAACAAGGCTCGTAGCGTAAAGGGTTTGACCAGGCAGTGATTCATCCCGGCAGCCAGGCACAGGGCGTCTTCACCGCGCATCGCGTTGGCGGTGGCGCCGATGATCGGGATGCTGCAACCGAGACGCCGCAGGGCTTTGGCCAGTTCGTAGCCGTTGAGGCGGGGCATGTTGACGTCGGTAAGGACGATGTCGAATGCGCCGTCGTGCCACAGCAACAACGCTTGCTCGCCATCGCTGGCCAGCGCCACTGTGCAACCGAGCTCTTCGAGCTGATCGCGCAGGATCAGCTGGTTGATGACGTTGTCCTCTGCCACCAGGATGTGCAGGTGCAACGACCGCAACGCGTGGGGTTCTCGTTGTTGCGGGTGCTGGGTAATCTGGCCGCCCTGAGCCTGGCGGACGGCGCGCTGGATCGCGGCGAGATCATTCAGATTGACCTTCCAGCCGTCACCGCTGAACTGCGGTTCGTGCGCGCCATCACTGCTGGCGAGCACCCGTGGCCCGTGCCATTGCGGGTTCGAAGGTTGTCCGACGGGCGCGGGATGCAGCTCCAGCAGCACAGCTGTCGCGTCGAGCTCAGTGGCGTCAGGTGCGCCGATTTGCGGACGTGCGCCCCAGCGGCGTAACCAGCCGCTGATACTGTCGGCCAGTTCGCGGATGGGCGACACCACGTAGACGATGTCTGCGGCCAATACCGGCGAAGCGACAAGGCAGGCGCCGCAGGAGGGTTGCTCCAACGGCACGCTCAGGGAAAAGCTGCTGCCCAGGCCCGGCTCGCTGACCATGCGCAGCGTGCCGTTCATCAAGTGCGTCAGGCGCTGGCAAATCGGCAGACCCAGGCCTGTGCCGGCGACCACGTTGGTGTTGCCTTCGGTCTGGTAGAACGGCTCGAAAATAAACGCCTGATCGTCATGGGCGATGCCTTTGCCAGTGTCCGACACTTGCCATTGCAGGCATACCCGTTCGCCTTCGCGACCGAGCAATTTGACCCGCAGCACCACGCGCCCGGAGTCGGTGAACTTGACCGCGTTGCTCAGCAGATTATTGAGGATCTGCCGTACGCGGCTGACATCGCCGATCAGCCGGTCTGGCAGTTGCGAGTCAAGGCAGGCGTACAGTTGCAAACCTTTGCTTTGCGCCGCCGCCGCGTAACCCTGCACCACTTCCTGCACCAGCGTCGCCGGGCAAAACTCGCTGAGTTCCAGCGCCAGTTGCCCGGCCTCGATCTTCGACACATCGAGCACGTCGCAGATCAACTGCAGCAACGTGGCGGACGAACCTTCGATGGCTTGCAGGTAACTTTTCTGCTGGCTATCGAGTTGCGTGCGCGCGAGCAATTCCAGGGTGCCGAGCACGCCGTAAAGTGGGGTGCGGATTTCGTGGCTCATGGTTGCGAGGAACAAGGTCTTGGCCTCGTTGGCCGCATCGGCCGACTGCCGCGCCTGCTCCAGCGCGGCTTCAATTTGCCGGCGCGCACTGATGTCGCTGAAGGCACACAGCAACACGTCCTCGCCTTTGTAGCGGGTGGGGGCGCAGCTCAGGTACAGGTGACGGCCGTCGGGGGTCTCGAAATAATCCGTCAGGAACGGCTTGGCCGCGTCGAAGGCATCGCGAATCCAGCCGGCGCCCAGTTGCTTGCCGCAGTCGCCCAGCCACTGCCGGGCGAGGGTGTTTTCCAGCACCACCTGGCCGTCGCTGCGCCGCAACACGCACAGCGCCACCGGGGCGGTCTGGATCACGTCGCGGCTGAACAGCTCGCTTTCCACCAGCGCCTGAATCCGGTGAATTGCCGGGTTGATCACGCGGTGTTCCAGACGCCGGGTCAGCAGGCACACCAGGCTGATACTCAGCAGACAGAACAGCAGCGCACCGAGCATCTGCGGCCATAGCGCCGACAACACCGCGAGCAAGTCGATGGAGTAGGTGAGTTGCCAGTCCGATGATTTCAGTTGCTTGCGCAACACCAGTTGCTCGGGCAACCAGCCAGCACCGACAAACCCGAAGAAGTCCTGCTGCCGCAGCAATGGCAGGTTCTGCCCGGGCGGCGGTTTGTGGCTGTTGCTGAACAACGGCATGCCTTGCGCGTTGAACATGGTGAACTCGCCGGCACTGTGGTCGCTCAAGGCGCTGGAGACTTCGCGGTCGTCCATTTCCAGGCCGAGCCAGCCGGAACTCGCATCGCGCTTGTCCAGGCGAATGAAGATGTACAACTGCGAGTGCCCGTCAGCGGCATGGGTCAGCCAGAGTTCGTTCAGGGCGCTGGTATTGTGGTGCTTGAGGGTTTGCAGTTGCTCCAGCAGGGGCTGGGGGAAATCACGGGTCACCGGGGTTGCGTTGTACAGGCGCAACACTTGGGTCTGCGGGCCACTGCTGACGTAGACCAGGTTGAGTTGCCTGGCCTTGAGGTAGTCGCGCATGCGTTGGGTCAGCCAGATGCTCCATTGCTGGCCCGGCGTGTGCCCGAGCAACAGGCGGATTTCTTCCTCGGAGATCGGCAGATCCAGGTTGGTCATGCGCGTGGCCGACAGACTCAGGCTTTCCAGCAGTGCTTCGCGGGTGGTGAAAAAAGTATGCGCTTCGGCGATGGCGCTGCTCATGTAGCTACGCCGCTGGGAGATCTCACTGTTGAAGGTAAACAGCAGGAAGCTGTACACGCCGCCGAGTATGCCCACCAGCAGCACCAGAGCAAAAATGCGCAACAGACGACGCGCGGTATGTGGCGAGGACAGGATCGGGCTGATCTGATGGAGGTAGTTCTTCAATCTCATCCCGGCACTCTAGGGAGGGCCGGGAGCGCGGAGAATCAGACGATTCCTAGATGGCTACAGGTAGTTGACGATGAAGGTGACTTCGGTGTTGGCACTGCCGGCCTTGAGATCGCCGGTCGGCAGGCGATAGTACGCCGCCGACAAGGGAATCTTGAAGTCGGTGCCGGTGGTGGAAAAGGCGTTGAACGGGTAGGTGGTATCGAAGGCGATGGGTTGCCCGGCGTCGTTCATCAATTGCAGGCCAATGCCGCTGGCGGTAGAGGTGCTGTTGAGGGCGACGATGCCCTTGGTCGCGTCGATGACCGGTGTGGTGGCCTTGAGTGAATAGGTGACTTTCTTGATGCCGGTCTGGCACTGGTTAAGTGCGATGTTGAAACGTACCGTGCGGGGTTTCGCGCCGGCGTCGCTAAACTCCTGGAGTTGATAGTCGTCGCCCATGGCGACCGGCACGGCCGGGGTCTGGCAGGAGGCCGCATTCAACACCAGCGCGTTGGTCAGGTTGAAGTTGTTCAGAATCAGCTCGCCGGCTTTCAGGCTGGCCAGGTTGCCGGCCGGTATCGTGATCTGCGCCGCCAATGGGCCTGACTTGACGATTTCCAGGCGGATCGAGCCTGACGCCACTCCGTAGCCTTTTGGGTAGGTCGAAAAGAGCGAGGGCTCATAACGATCCAGCATACCCATCCAGATACGGAACGACAGCCCGGTCTTGCCCAGCGGGAAGGTCGTTACGGTACCGGTCGGGGTGCCAAACGCGGGATTGACCGCCACGCCATAGAGCGAGCTCGCAGTGCACGACCAACTGTGCGAGTTCGATTGCTGCGCGGTTTCCTGATAAACCACCGTGCCATCCGGTGTGTCGGTGGGGATGGTCAGGCCGCCATTGGCCAGGCTGCCGCCGTAACTGAGCGTTTGCGTGGAGGGGGAGCTGCTGAAGCTACAATTCGCCGCCATCGCGTCCGCCGCGCAGGTCAGCAACGTCGCCGCGACAAGAGTGAGCAGGGGGCGCTGCAGAGTTATTCGCTTCATGAAAAGGGCTATACGTGTCGGCCAAAGAGCGGCGTACGTTAACCACGCGGTTTGCCGATGGACATCAGGCGATTCTTAGAACACGCTCCCGCGAATCCGCAAACGTGACGATGTATTAGACTCACCGAAGCCTGTAAACCGTAAAGGTTGTGCGGCCCCCGGTTCACCAGAGAGGTCATATGGTCCGCTTGAGTATGGTCTTGCTCGGTAATGACTTTGTCCGCAAGCGCTGGTCCGCGCTGGCGCTGACGGGCGTTGTCTGGGGTGCGGCCGGTGTGGGCATCTTCATTGATGCGCTGGACGGTGTTTTGTATTTTCCGCTGCATCTTTTCGGCTATCTGTTGTTGCTGGAAGCGCTGATCCTTCTGCTGGTGCCTGCACCGCAAACCGGTACCGCTGCTGCCCTGCGTAAAGCGCGAGGTATGGCTTTTCTCTTGCTGGGGTTGCTGATCGTCGACCGGCAACATGCTGCCGGGCTGATTCTGGCGGTGCTGTTTGGCGGGGCTTTTATAATCGATGGGGTCTTTCGGCTGGCGGCTGCGGTGGTGGTGCGCTTTGTCGGTTGGCAAGTGTCGCTGCTGGCGGGGTTGTTCGAAATCGGCTTTGGCGTGTTTATCCTCGAACCGTATCCGACGCTTTATAAGGGCACGGTGCCGTTCTGCATTGGCATGAGCATTTTCCTCTCCGGTTGTGCCTTGTTGCAGCAGGCCGTGCGCTTCAAAAAACAGCCGGCGCTGACAAACCCTTCCTCGGTCAGTGTGCCGGCCGACGGCGCGGCGCTGGTGATTCATGTCTGGACACCCAGCGGCACCGTTGATGACACCCTGGTGCGCAACCGCCTGCTCAACCGATATATCGCGGCGGTTGACATCAACGGTGTGATTTCCGCTGGCCACGCGGCCCTCGAATGTGGCCCGGACATTTACATCAGCCATTATCCGCTGGACGACATCGACCGGTCGGCAGGGGATTTTGTGCGCTTGTTGCGGGCAACGCCGAACAACGACGTCGCCGGTCGGTTTCTGCCGGACTATGCCGGCGAGGTGGCTGACTGGTGCCCGTCTTCGGTTCAGGTCAGTTTCGCCCACTACGACGCCCGGCGGTTGCAGGCGTTCTGGACTGAGTATCGGCAGAACAGCACCTACAACCTCACCAGCCGCAATTGTTCGAGTGCCGTTGCCCATAGCCTTGAAGCGGCCCTGGAAGGGGCGATGAACCGGGGGCATTCGAGCATGCGGGATTTCGTCCGAGTCATCATCAGCCCTGAGTTCTGGGTGGCAGCGCAGGTGCGTAAACGCGCCGAGGTGATGGCCTGGACGCCCGGTCTGGTGCTCGACTATGCGCGAGCGTTGCACGCTGCCATCGAGCCCGCGCCGCCGGGCTGGCACAGCATTTATGCGGTGAGCAAGCGTGCCTTTGGGTATGTGGCGACTGCCTTGCGCGGGCGTGAGGTGCATCCGGTGCAGCCGCCACCAGTGCATCCTTCCGACGAGTCCTGACCGACTTCACACCGAGTCGCTCCAATCGCGAGCAGGCTCACTCCTACATTTGAAATGCGTTCCCTTGTAGGAGTGAGCCTGCTCGCGATGGCGTCCGCCTGTGCGACACAAAAACCCACTCCACTGGTCAACTAATTACCAAGCTTCCTAACTATTACGTTGACATTCGCTGCCTAGGCAGTAACATCTCGACATACATTCACTGCCTAGGCAGTTATTAGGTGAGCACATGAAGCACTTCACCCCGGACGAATTCAAACATTGCCATCTCGGCTTGTTGCTTGGCCGTGCCGCGCTGCTCAAGGATCGGATCATCGACACCCACATGGAACCCCACGGCATCACCGCCGCGCAGTTCAAGGTGCTGATCATCATGGCCCAGTTCGGCGTCGATACCCCGGCCGAGCTGTGCCGACACCTGTCGCTGGACAGCGGTTCGATGACGCGCATGCTCGATCGTCTGGAGCAGAAAGGCTTTCTGGCTCGCCAGCGCAGCGAAGGCGATCGTCGTCAGGTGCAACTCAAGCTGACCGAACAAGGCCAGCAACTGGCCGATCGCCTGCCGCACATCGGCGCCGACGCAATGAATGAACTGGCCGGCGCCGTCACCACGGACGAGTTGAAGACCCTGGAATACATCCTCAAGAAAATCCTGCTGGCAGCCGGTGACCCGATCACTATCCAGCGGTTAGGTGAACACAATGAGCGGTAAAACCTTGCGCAGCAGCCTGACCCTGGTGCTGTCGGCGATGATCCTCGCCGGCTGCGCCAACTACAGCGGCCTCGACACTCAAGGCAAAAACCTTGATGCGAAGAGCCTGAACGTCAGCCAGTCCCTCAACGGCGTGACCCTGTCGCCGGCCGCGTGGCCGAAAAGCGACTGGTGGGCAAGTCTCGGCGATCCGCAACTCGACGGCCTGATCCGCGAAGCGCTGCACGACAGCCCGGACATGCAGATCGCTGCAGCCCGTGCGCATCAGGCCAGCGCTGCCGCGTATGCCGCCGACGCCGAACGCTATCCGACCCTCGACGCCAGCGCCGGCATCAGCCGTTCGCGTCTGGCCAAGGACCAGGACCCGCGAGGGCAGGGCGATGCCTATGCCACCGTGCGGAACGTCAGCGCCGGTTTCAATTACAACTTCGACCTGTGGGGCGGCCAGCGTGATGCCTGGGAAGCCGCACTCGGTCAGGCTCGCGCCGCCGAAGTCGATCGTCAGGCTGCACAACTGACCCTCGCCGCCGACGTCGCTCGTGCCTACAGTGATCTGGGCCAGGCGCACATTGTTTACGACCTGTCCAACGACGACCTCAAACGCACCAAACAGATGCTCGATCTGAGCCAGCGTCGCTTGAGTGCCGGGATCGACAGCCAGTACCAGTTCCAGCAAACCCAAAGCCTTGAGGCCAGTTCCGAAGCCAGCCTGATCGATGCGGAAAAACGCCTGAACAGCGCCAAGATCGCCCTGGCCGTGTTGCTCGGCAAAGGCCCGGATCGTGGCAACGAAATCGCCCGGCCGAAAGTTCTGCAAGCCAGCGCTGTAGCGGTGCCGTCGGTGCTGCCGGCGGAGCTGCTGGGCCGCCGTCCGGATCTGGTCGCCGCGCGCTGGCGCGTGGAAGCAGCGAGCAAAGACATCGACTCGGCGAAAACCCGCTTCTATCCCAACCTGAACCTTACGGCGTCCGCCGGTGCCGAATCCTTGTTGGGTGACGCAATGTTCGGTTCGGCCAGTCGTTTCTTCAACATCGCCCCGACCATTTCGCTGCCGATCTTCGATGGCGGGCGCCTGCGCGCCAACCTCGATGCGCGCGACGCCGATTACGACCTGGCGGTTGCGCAGTACAACAAAAGCCTGGTGAAAGCACTGGGCGATGTCAGCGACACGATCAACCAGTTGCGTGATATCGGCCGGCAGATCGGTGCGCAGCAACACGCCACCGACATTGCTCAGGATTCTTACAACACCGTCGTCCAGCGTTACGGTTCCGGCATCGGCAACTACCTGGACGTGCTCAGCATCGAGCAGCAATTGCTGCAGGCCCAGCGTCAGCTGGCCAACCTCAATGCCGAGCAGATCGACCTGTCGATTCAACTGATGCAAGCGCTGGGCGGCGGCTTCCAGGGTGACACCCTGACCGCAGCCAACGCCACCCCAGCCACGCCGCACAACTAATTCAGGTATTTGTCATGGCCACTGCCGAAAACACTCAAACTCAAGACAACACCCCCGACACCGGCAATCCGCGCAAGCGCAAAGTGATGCTGCTGGTGCTGGCCGTCGTGGTCCTGCTCGCCGGTGCCGGCGTCTGGGCGTATCACGAATTCATCGGGCGCTGGAACGAGAGCACCGATGACGCCTACGTCAACGGCAACGTGGTGGAAATCACCCCGTTGGTCACCGGCACCGTGGTCAGCATTGGCGCTGACGATGGTGATCTGGTTCACGAAGGCCAGGTGCTGATCAACTTCGACCCGAACGATGCCGAAGTCGGCCTGCAAAGTGCCCAGGCGAAACTGGCGCGCACTGTGCGTCAGGTGCGCGGCCTGTACAGCAACGTCGATGGCATGAAAGCCCAGGTCAACGCGCAACAGGCTGAAGTGCAGAAGGCGCAGGACAACTTCAACCGCCGGAAAAACCTCGCCGCTGGCGGGGCGATTTCCCAGGAAGAACTGTCCCACGCTCGCGACGACCTGACCTCGGCGCAAAACGCCCTGGCCAATGCCAAACAGCAACTGAAAACCACCAGTGCACTGGTCGATGACACGGTGGTCTCGTCGCACCCGGACGTGATGTCGGCGGCTGCCGACCTGCGTCAGGCTTACCTGACCAATGCGCGCAGCACCCTGATCGCGCCGGTCACCGGTTACGTCGCCAAGCGCACCGTGCAACTCGGTCAACGCGTCCAGCCGGGCACGGCGCTGATGGCGGTGATTCCGCTGGATCAGCTGTGGATCGACGCCAACTTCAAGGAAACCCAACTGCGTGACATGCGCATCGGCCAACCGGTGGACATCGAGTCCGACATCTACGGCAGCAGCGTGAAGTACAGCGGCACCGTCGACAGCCTCGGCGCCGGGACCGGCAGCGCGTTTGCCTTGCTGCCGGCGCAGAACGCCACCGGTAACTGGATCAAGATCGTGCAGCGCGTGCCGGTGCGGATTCACATCAATGCCGAAGAGCTGGCGAAAAACCCGCTGCGGGTCGGCCTGTCGACCAACGTTGAAGTGAATCTGCACGACCAGAGCGGTCCGGTGCTGGCCCAGCAGCCGCCACAAAAGGCCTCGTTCAGCACCAACGTCTACGACCGGCAACTGGCCGAAGCCGACGCGATGATCGCGCAACTGATCCACGACAACAGCGCTGCGGTCAGCAAAACCGCGCAACGCTGACCTGCACTGACCTTGTAGGAGCGAGCCTGCTCGCGATAGCGGTGTGTCAGACCCAGTTTCCACGACTGATACACCGCTATCGCGAGCAGGCTCACTCCTACAGAGGGCCCGGCGCTAATCAGGTTTCACAGGATTGACAATGAGCAATAACGCCTCTTTCACGCCGCCCAGCCTGTTGCTCAGCACCATCGGCCTGTCGCTGGCGACATTCATGCAAGTGCTCGACACCACCATTGCCAACGTGGCGCTGCCGACGATTTCCGGCAACCTCGGGGTGAGCTCGGAGCAGGGTACCTGGGTGATCACCTCGTTTGCCGTAAGTAACGCCATTGCGCTGCCGCTGACCGGTTGGCTCAGTCGGCGTTTCGGTGAGGTGAAGCTGTTTTTGTGGGCCACCATTCTGTTCGTGTTGGCCTCGTTTCTCTGCGGTATCTCGACGTCGATGCCGGAATTGATCGGCTTCCGCGTCCTGCAAGGGTTGGTCGCCGGGCCGCTGTATCCGATGACGCAAACCCTGTTGATCGCGGTCTATCCGCCGGCGAGGCGCGGCATGGCCCTGGCGTTACTGGCGATGGTCACGGTGGTCGCGCCGATTGCCGGGCCGATTCTCGGGGGCTGGATTACTGACAGTTACAGCTGGCCGTGGATCTTCTTCATCAACGTGCCGATCGGCATCTTTGCGGTAATGGTGGTGCGTTCGCAACTGGCCAAACGCCCGGTGGAAACCAGCCGTCAGCCGATGGATTACGTCGGTCTGATCACGCTGATCATTGGTGTCGGCGCGTTGCAGGTGATCCTCGACAAGGGCAATGATCTGGACTGGTTCGAGTCGAACTTCATCATCATCGGCGCGGCGATTTCGGTGATTGCGCTGGCGGTGTTCGTGATCTGGGAAATGACTGACCAGCATCCGGTGGTCAACCTGCGCTTGTTCGCGCACCGCAACTTCCGCATCGGCACGCTGGTGCTGGTGTTGGGTTACGCCGGGTTCTTCGGCATCAACCTGATCCTGCCTCAGTGGTTGCAGACGCAGATGGGTTACACCGCGACCTGGGCCGGTCTGGCCGTGGCGCCGATCGGCATTCTGCCGGTGTTGCTGTCGCCGTTTGTCGGCAAGTACGCGAACAAGTTCGACCTGCGCCTGCTGGCCGGTCTGGCGTTCCTCGCGATTGGCCTGAGCTGCTTTATGCGCGCTGAGTTCACCAACGAAGTCGACTTCCAGCACATCGCCCTGGTGCAGCTGTTCATGGGGATTGGCGTGGCGCTGTTCTTCATGCCGACCCTGAGCATCCTGATGTCGGACCTGCCGCCGAGCCAGATCGCCGACGGTGCGGGCCTGGCGACCTTCCTGCGGACACTGGGCGGCAGCTTCGCGGCATCGCTGACCACGTGGATCTGGATTCGCCGCGCCGATCAGCACCATGCGTACATGAGCGAAAGCATCAGCACCTATGAGCCGGCGACCCGCGAGACCTTGAATCATTTAGGCGGCGCGAGCCAGTCGGCGTACGCGCAGATGGATCAGATCCTCACCAGCCAGGCGTACATGCTCTCCACCGTGGATTACTTCACGTTGTTGGGCTGGGGCTTCATGGGGTTGATTCTGATTGTGTGGCTGGCCAAGCCACCGTTTGCCGCAAAAGCAGGCCCGGCGGCTTCCGGGCACTGATCCCGCAAGATCGTTCCCACGCTCTGCGTGGGAATGCCTCAACGGACGCTCTGCGTTCGGCTCTGGATGGGACGCGGAGCGTCCCGGGCTGCATTCCCACGCGGAGCGTGGGAACGATCATGCGCTTGGGGCGGGCAGGGCTGGCGGCGGGGCGAAGTCGAACGGCGCCAACGCGTAGCCGCTTTCATCCACCTGCAACGCCCAACCCTGGCGATCCCAATCCCCCAGCACAATCCGCTTCGCCGCCTGCTCGCCGAGCTGCAGCTTGTGGATCGCCGGGCGATGGGTGTGCCCGTGGATCAGGGTTTTCACCCCGTACTCCTGCAAGATTCGCGGAATCTCTTGCGGCGTGACATCGACAATGTCGTTGGCCTTCATCCGCGTCTGCGCCCGGCTTTCGCTGCGCAGCTTGCGTGCCAGTTTATGGCGGGTGCTCAGTGGCAGATGGCGCAGGATGAACAGGGTGATCGGGTTGCGCAGGTAGCGACGCAGCTTCATGTAGGCTTCGTCGCGGGTGCACAGGCTGTCGCCGTGCATCAGCAAGACCGGCTCGCCGTAAAACTGCACGACACTCGGGTCCTTCAGCAGCGTGCAGCCGGCTTCTTTGCAGAACGCCTTGCCGAGCAGGAAGTCGCGATTGCCGTGCATCAGAAAGATCGCCGTGCCGCTGTCGCTGAGTTCGCGCAGGGCTTGGCAGATGGAACGCTGGAAGGGCGTCATGGCGTCGTCGCCAATCCACGCTTCGAAGAAGTCGCCAAGAATGTACAACGCACTCGCCGAGCGGGCGCGTCCAGCGAGCAAATCCAGAAACGCCCGGGTAATGTCCGGGCGCTCCTCTTCCAGATGCAAGTCTGAAATCAGCAATATCACGCTTCGATGATCTCGGCTTTCTCGATGATCACGTCGTCTGCTGGTACGTCCTGGTGGCCGGACTTGGAAGTGGTCGACACACCTTTGATCTTGTCGACAACGTCGGTGCCAGCGGTCACTTTACCGAATACTGCGTAGCCCCAGCCTTGCACGTTCTTGCCGCTGTGGTTGAGGAAAGTGTTGTCGGCAACGTTGATGAAGAACTGCGCGGACGCCGAATGCGGCTCCATGGTGCGGGCCATGGCAACGGTGTATTTCTCGTTGGAAAGACCGTTGTCAGCTTCGTTCTGGATGCTTGGACGCTTGTCTTTCTTTTCTTTCATGCCTGGCTCGAAACCACCGCCCTGGATCATGAAGTTGCCGATGACACGGTGGAAAACGGTGTTTTCGTAGTGACCGGCGTTGACGTACTCGATGAAGTTGGCGACGGTGATCGGCGCCTTTTCAGCGTTCAGTTCGATGACGATGTCGCCATGATTGGTGGTCAATTTAACTTGAGTCATGATCGCTACTCTTTAGAGGAATTCGTGGTTTTGGGACATCGAGCCCCAAAACCGGTTCAGCCAGCGTGGGCCAAGGTGCGCAGTTTAGCGTGACAGGCGCGAATTTCGAGGCTGTTTTTCAATTCCCGGCGATTAAATGCGCTCCTTTATAGGCCGTGCTCTGTCAGCCCCTTGACAGCATCGGCTATGATAGCGGCTTTGTTTTGTCTGGCCCCCTCTGCGGCCGCGCACATGTAAGTCAAGGATCCTATGAGCAAGCCCACTGTCGACCCTACCTCGAATGCCAAGTCCGGCCCTGCCGTGCCGGTCAATTTCCTGCGGCCGATCATCCAGGCAGACCTGGACTCGGGCAAGCACACCCAGATCGTCACCCGTTTCCCGCCGGAGCCCAACGGCTACCTGCACATCGGCCACGCCAAGTCGATCTGCGTGAACTTCGGTCTGGCCCAGGAGTTCGGCGGCGTCACGCACCTGCGTTTCGACGACACCAACCCGGCCAAGGAAGACCAGGAATACATCGACGCGATCGAAGCCGACGTCAAATGGCTGGGCTTCGAGTGGTCCGGCGAAGTGCGCTACGCCTCGCAGTATTTCGACCAGTTGCACGACTGGGCTGTCGAGCTGATCAAGGCCGGCAAGGCCTACGTCGACGACCTGACCCCTGAGCAGGCCAAGGAGTACCGTGGCAGCCTGACCGAGCCGGGCAAGAACAGCCCGTTCCGCGACCGTTCCGTCGAAGAGAACCTCGACTGGTTCGCCCGCATGCGTGCCGGTGAATTCCCGGACGGCGCCCGCGTGCTGCGTGCGAAGATCGACATGGCTTCGCCGAACATGAACCTGCGCGACCCGATCATGTATCGCATCCGCCACGCGCATCACCACCAGACCGGCGACAAGTGGTGCATCTACCCGAACTATGACTTCACCCACGGTCAGTCGGACGCCATCGAAGGCATCACCCACTCGATCTGCACCCTGGAGTTCGAAAGCCATCGTCCGCTGTACGAGTGGTTCCTCGACGCATTGCCAGTGCCGGCGCACCCGCGTCAGTACGAGTTCAGCCGTCTGAACCTCAACTACACCATCACCAGCAAGCGCAAGCTCAAGCAACTGGTCGATGAAAAGCACGTCAATGGCTGGGACGATCCGCGCATGTCCACGCTGTCGGGCTTCCGCCGCCGTGGCTACACGCCGAAATCGATCCGCAACTTCTGCGAAATGGTCGGCACCAACCGTTCCGACGGCGTGGTCGACTTCGGCATGCTCGAATTCAGCATCCGTGACGATCTGGACCACAGCGCCCCGCGCGCCATGTGCGTGCTGCGTCCGCTGAAAGTCGTGATCACCAACTACCCGGAAGGCCAGGTCGAGAACCTCGAACTGCCGCGTCACCCGAAAGAAGACATGGGCGTGCGCGCTCTGCCGTTCGCCCGGGAAATCTACATCGACCGTGAAGACTTCATGGAAGAGCCACCGAAGGGCTACAAGCGCCTGGAAGCCGGTGGCGAAGTGCGCCTGCGCGGCAGCTACGTGATCCGTGCCGACGAAGCGATCAAGGACGCCGACGGCAACATCGTCGAGCTGCGTTGCTCGTACGATCCGCAAACCCTCGGCAAGAACCCTGAAGGCCGCAAGGTCAAAGGCGTGATCCACTGGGTGCCGGCCGCTGCCAGCATCGAGTGCGAAGTGCGTCTGTACGATCGCCTGTTCCGTTCGGCCAACCCTGAGAAGGCTGAAGACAGCGCGAGTTTCCTCGACAACATCAACCCTGACTCACTGCAAGTGCTGACCGGTTGTCGTGCTGAGCCATCGCTTGGCAATGCACAGCCGGAAGACCGTTTCCAGTTCGAGCGCGAAGGCTACTTCGTTGCCGATATCAAGGACTCGAAACCAGGTCAGCCGGTATTCAACCGTACCGTGACCCTGCGTGATTCGTGGGGCCAGTGATTCAGCGTCAAGGAAACCAACGTGCTAACGATCTACAACACGCTCACCAAGAGCAAAGAAGTCTTCAAGCCGCTTGATGGCAACAATGTGCGCATGTACGTGTGCGGGATGACCGTGTACGACTACTGCCACATTGGCCACGGCCGCAGCATGGTCGCGTTCGACCTGGTGACCCGCTGGTTGCGATTCAGCGGTTATAACCTGACGTACGTGCGCAACATCACCGACATCGAAGACAAGATCATCAATCGTGCTCGCGAAAACGGCGAGCCGTACGACGCGCTGACCGAGCGCATGATCACCGCGATGCACGAGGACGAGGCGCGGCTCAACATCCTCAAGCCGGACATGGAGCCGCGTGCCACCGATCATATTCCGGGCATGCTGAGCATGATCCAGACGCTGATCGACAAGGGTTACGCCTACGCCCCAGGCAATGGTGACGTGTACTACCGCGTCGCCAAGTTCATGGGTTACGGCAAGCTGTCGCGCAAGAAGATCGAAGACCTGCGCATCGGCGCGCGGATCGAAGTTGACGAAGCCAAGCAGGATCCGCTGGACTTCGTGCTGTGGAAAGCCACCAAACCGGGCGAGCCGAGCTGGGAATCGCCGTGGGGCGCCGGGCGTCCGGGCTGGCACATCGAGTGCTCGGTGATGTCCACCTGCTGCCTGGGCGAGACCTTCGACATTCATGGCGGCGGCAGCGATCTCGAGTTCCCGCACCACGAAAACGAAATCGCCCAGAGCGAAGCGGCCACCGGCAAGACCTACGCCAACGCGTGGATGCATTGCGGCATGATTCGTATCAATGGCGAGAAGATGTCCAAGTCCTTGAACAACTTCTTCACCATTCGCGACGTGCTGGAAAAGTACCACCCGGAAGTCGTGCGTTACCTGCTGGTGTCGAGCCACTACCGCAGCGCGATCAACTATTCGGAAGACAACCTCAAGGACGCCAAAGGCGCACTCGAGCGTTTCTACCACGCGTTGAAAGGCCTGCCGACTGTGGCGCCGGCCGGCGGCGAAGCGTTCGTCGAGCGTTTCACCACGGTGATGAACGACGACTTCGGCACCCCGGAAGCCTGCGCCGTGCTCTTCGAGATGGTCCGTGAGATCAACCGTCTGCGCGAGAGCGATCTCGATGCAGCGGCGGGCCTGGCGGCACGTCTGAAAGAACTGGCGAGCGTGCTGGGCGTGTTGCAACTCGAAGCCGATGACTTCCTGCAGGCCGGCGCCGAAGGGCGTGTCGATGCAGCCGAAGTCGACGCGCTGATCGCTGCGCGTCTGGCGGCACGCGCCGGCAAGGACTGGGCCGAATCCGACCGCATCCGCGACCAGCTCACCGCCATGGGCGTGGTGCTGGAAGACGGCAAGGGCGGCACGACCTGGCGTCTGGCTGACTGATTGCTTGATCGCTGCAAAACAAAACCCGCCTTGTGCGGGTTTTTTTTCTGCTGGTTTGGAGGTTTGTGCTGTTCCCAGATTACGCCCTCGTCCTAACCCCTCTCCCCCAGGAGAGGGGACTGATTGGGGGATGCTGGAGGGATACACCGACCTGAACGTGTTGTGCCGAATCCATAATCGACTGGATCTTTCAGGTCGATGTACAGCGCCAGGCACCTCGGTCGGCTCCCTCTCCCCCTGGAGAGGGCTGGGGTGAGGGATTGCTTTTGACGTTCGCGTAGGTCTTGATGTCGGCAACGCGCTCAGCCGGATGCTGAGCGGCGACGATTTGGAATGGAGACATCATGGCTAATCACTATCGCGAGCTGCTGACGACCCCCGGTGCCACGGGGTTGGTGCTCGCGAGTTCTATCGCGCGATTGCCGCAGGCGATGATCGGCATTGGCATCATTACCATGCTCGTGGAGCAAACCGGTGTTTACTGGCTGGCCGGCGCCGTCGCCGGTACGTTTACCCTGGCCAATGCACTGATCGGCCCGTACATCTCGAAACTGGTTGATCAGCGTGGCCAAAGCCGTGTGCTGCCTGTCGTGACAACCTTCAGCATTGGCATGTTGCTGGCACTGATCATTGCCGTCTACATGAGGGCGCCGGCGGCATTGCTTTTCGTTCTGGCCGCACTGGCCGGGACAATGCCCAGCATGCCGTCGATGATCAGGGCCCGCTGGACGCAATTGTTCCGGGGCAAGCCGCAGCTGCACACGGCGTTCTCTCTGGATACGGTGCTGACTGAACTCGCTTACATCATCGGCCCGCCACTGGCGATCGGCCTGAGCGTGAGCTTTTTCGCCGAAGCCGGGCCCCTTGTCGCGGTCGCACTGCTGGCCGTCGGGGTGACGGCGTTTCTCCTGCAACGCCAGACTGAACCCAAGGTTGTTGTGGGTCATGCGATGCATACGGGCTCAACCCTGCGGATTCCTGGCGTTCCGACCATCGTGCTGGCGCTGTTGGCGATGGGCGCAATCGGCGGCTCAATCGATGTCGCCGTTGTCGCCTTCGCCAATGCGCAAGACTGGCCAGGCTCAGCGACCTTCATTCTCGCAGCCTATGCGTTCGGATCGCTTGTGGCTGGCCTGACGTTCGGCGCCTTGAAGGTTTCCGTGGCGATAGAAAAGCAGTTCTTTATCGGCATACTGGTCACGGCAATCACAGGCGTATTGCCCATGTTCTCTCCTGACGTTTATGTCCTCTCGGCGATGCTGTTTATCGCCGGCATATCGTTTGCACCCACGATGGTCGTGGTGATGAAGCTGGGGACGATCATCATCCCGCCGTCGAGGATCACTGAAGGGCTGACATGGATGACCACCGGCATCAGCATCGGGGTCGCACTTGGCGGCATGCTGGCGGGGTTGATCATCGACGCTTACGGCGCTCGGGCAGGGTTTGGCGTATCGATTTTCGCGGGGGTGGTGATGGTGTCGGTCGTGCTGGTCGGGCTGCGTACATTGAGTGCCGTTGCAACCAGAAGTGTTGAGCCGGCTTGCCCGTAACGTGCTTTGTGGGAAGGCATTAAAAACCAGACCCGCCAAGTGCGGGTCTGGTTTTTTGGGGTTCAAATCAACTCAACAGCCCGCTACTGACCGCAACGATCAGGAAGATCCCCAGCACCGCGCGGTAGATGACAAACGGCCAGGTGGAGAACTTCTCAAGAAAACGCATCAGGCCCCAGATCGCGAAGAACGCCGAAATGCTGGCGATCACCAGACCGAACAGCAGATGCCCCCAGACTGACGCGGGAAGGTCGGCATGGAACAGCACCCACAGCTCTTTCAGGCCCGCGAGCGCAATCGCCGGCAAACCCAGCAGAAACGAGAACCGCGCCGCTTCTTCACGTTTGAAGTCGAGGAACAGTGCCGCCGTCAGCGTCGATCCTGAGCGTGACACCCCGGGAATCAGCGCGCCGATCTGCGCAATCCCGACGATCAGCGCATCACGCAGACGCATCTCGCCCACCGTGCGGCGATGGCGGCACGTAAGCTCGGCAGCGGCCAGCAGAATCGCCATGACCACGCAGGAGATCCCGATCACCATCAGGCCGCGCAGGGGCGAGTTGCAGGCATTGAGCGTCGAAGACAGCGCTATGCCGGCGATACCGATGGGAATCGTTGCCAGCACGATGGCCACTGCGAGGATGAACCATTGATTGTTGAAGTCACGCTGACGCACTGCCTCGACGCTGCCGCCAACCACCTGCCGGACGTCACGCCAAAAATAACTGACCACCGCCGCCAGTGCGGCGAGTTGCATCGCTGCAGAAAACGCCGAGCCGGGATCCGGCCAGCCGAGCAGGGCCGGGACGATGCGCATGTGCGCGGTGGAGGAAACAGGCAGTAACTCGGTGATGCCTTGAATGATGCCGAGGATGCCGATCTGCAGGTAATCCAGAGAGGCAAAGCCGATATCAAGGCCGGTAGAACAGATGTTGGTCAAAGCACTTATCCTGTGAGAATAAGAAAGGAGGGAGGTGTCTGGATCAAAGGCATGGCGAAAAGCTGAAACATTTCGTCATAGTCTAGTCGGTTCGGTCAATGGGGGCGGTTTGATAGTTCTGCGCTGACCGGGCTAAAGCTTTCGCGAGCAAGCCCGCTCCCACATTGGATTTTTGTCATATCTGATTCTTGTGTACGACACTGATCCCTGTGGGAGCGGGCTTGCTCGCGAAGAGGCCCGCCCAGTCAGCCTGTCACTCAGCCTGGCGCAACCGCTTGTAAAGGGTATTTCGGCTAACCCCCAACCGCCGCGCCAGATGCGAAATATTGCCCCCGGCCGCCAACAACTCCCGGTTCAACGCCTCGCTATCATTCAGATCAACCCCCAGCGGCTGCGCCACCTCCACCGGCTCCATCTCCAGATCGACAAAAAAATCATCCGGTAAATGCTCCGGTCGCACCGGTTGCTCCTCGGCCATCGCCAGTGCCACCTGCATCACGCTGCTGACCTGGCGCAGATTGCCTGGCCACGGATGCCGGCTGAATAACTCCAGCACCTCGCGGCTCAGCCCGGCCCATTGCGTCGGTTCACGATGCTGCTCCCACAGGCGTTTGAACAACGCCTCCCTGTCGCTGCGTTCGCGCAACGGCGGCAGCTCCAGGGTCAGGCCGCCGATGCGGTAATACAGATCCTCGCGAAAGCGCCCCAATTGCACCTGTTCACGCAGCGAACGGTTGGTCGCCGAGATGATCCGCAGATCCACCGCGAACAACTCGCTGCTGCCCACCGGCTGCACGCAGCGCTCCTGCAACACCCGCAGCAGCCGCGCCTGAGTCGGCAGCGGCATGTCGCCGATTTCGTCGAGAAACAACGTGCCTTTGTCAGCCTTGCGGATCAGGCCGATGCTGCCTTTCTGGTTGGCACCGGTGAACGCGCCTTTTTCGTAGCCGAACAGTTCTGATTCCACCAGTTCAGCGGGGATCGCTGCGCAGTTGACGGCAATGAACGCCTGTTTGCTGCGCGAGCTGGCTTGATGCAAGGCTTTGACGAAGACCTCCTTGCCGACCCCGGTTTCGCCGTGGATCAGCAGCGGGATGTCTTTTTCCAACAGGCGCTCGGCCTGGCGCACGGCTTTTTCCACGCGGCTGTCGCCAAAGTGCAAGGCGTTGAGGCTGATTGCCCCCGGCGGCGCTTTGGTCGGCGTTGGCGCGGGTTTGGGTTCGGCAAATACCCGAGGCTGAATCGGCGCCTGTTTCGGTCGCTTCAATAAACACTGGAAGCGGTTGCGTCCCGAGGTCTGCAGGGCGAACGGCAAGCCGTCGGGCTGGTTCATCAGCTCCAGCAGCGACACGTTGAACAGGCTCTCGACACTGACCCGCGACAGGCGCACGCCGAGCAGATTGTCCGCCCGGCGATTGGCCGATAGCACCTGACCGCTCTCATCGAAAATCAACAACCCGGCCCACTGACTGTCGAGGTTGTTCAACCCGGTGTTGAAGGTCAGTTGAAAGTGCTGGCCGTGGAACAGGTTGAGGATCAACCGGTTCTCCACGGTCTGACTCATCATCTTGACCATGCCCAGGGTGTGCGAGGGCGGCAGATAGCTGTCGCTGGACACGTCAAGCACTGCGATTACCTTGCGTTCGGCGTCGAAAATCGGTGCGGCGGAACCGGTCATGAAACGGTTGGCCTTGAGGAAATGCTCGTCGTGCTCGATGTGCACCGCTTGTTCGCAGGCCAGCGCTGTGCCGATCGCATTGGTGCCGCTGGCGCGTTCCATCCAGCT
Source organism: Pseudomonas sp. P8_229 (assembly GCF_034008635.1). Classification (NCBI taxonomy): domain Bacteria; kingdom Pseudomonadati; phylum Pseudomonadota; class Gammaproteobacteria; order Pseudomonadales; family Pseudomonadaceae; genus Pseudomonas; species Pseudomonas sp. P8_229. The sequence continues at coordinate 5,336,255 of NZ_CP125378.1, forward strand.
CGCCCCGGCGCTGAAACCTCGGGCCAGGCTTGGCTCGATAAACCGCTGGGTGCCCCACGACGTCAGCACCTGGCCCTGATTGTCAGCGAGCATGATCAGGCAGTTGGAGTTGCTCAGGATGTTCTCGTAGTAGGGCAGGACTTCCTGATGGGTGGTCTGCACCAGCGAGTGGTGACGGTCGAGCAACTGCGCGATGCCGCTGGCAGGCAATTGATCGAAGGCCGGAGCGCTTTGATGGTTGAGACCGAAGGCGCGGCAACGTTGCCAGGAAGTCTGGACGAGCGCGTCGTGGGACAACGGCGGGGCAGGTGCGGCCATGGCGGTACGCCTCTGATGCAGCGATTTTTATTGTTGTTATGAACCCAATATTTGAAACACCACAAATCCCCTGTAGGAGTGAGCCTGCTCGCGATAGCGGTCTATCAAACGGATTTGCATTGACTGACACACGGCTATCGCGAGCAGGCTCACTCCTACAGGGATCTTCGGTGTTCATGAGATCGGGCAAAAAAGCGTTCATAGAGTGTTGTTCACGATTGTTCATTGTCAATCGCCTAATTGTTCAAATGTGTTCAGCAATGAACACCCGTCTTCCGCGTTTTCGGCACTTTTCACGACAAATCAACCACTTGCCATTTCTGGCACGAATGTCGCTCTGCTGCACAGGTCGCTTGACTCCAATAATAAAAAGGCCGAGCCATGTCACTCACCCTGGAGCACGTCAGCCGTACCGTCGAGGGCCAGACCTGGATCGACGATGCGTGCCTGAAATTCGAACCCGGATCCTTCAACGTTCTGCTCGGGCGGACCCTGTCCGGCAAGACCAGCCTGATGCGATTAATGGCCGGGCTCGATAAGCCCGACAGCGGCCGCATCCTGATGAACGGCGTCGACGTCACCCAACGGCCGGTGCGTCTGCGCAACGTGTCGATGGTCTATCAGCAGTTCATCAACTACCCGACCATGACCGTGTTCGAAAACATCGCCTCGCCGTTGCGTCAGGCCGGTGTCGCCAAGGAACTCATCCACAGCAAGGTCGAAGAAACCGCGCGGATGCTGCGCATCGAGAAGTTCCTGCAGCGCTTTCCACTGGAGCTTTCCGGCGGCCAGCAGCAGCGCACGGCCATGGCCCGGGCGCTGGTCAAGGATGCCGAACTGATTCTGTTCGATGAGCCGCTGGTCAACCTCGATTACAAGCTGCGCGAAGAACTGCGCCAGGAAATGCGCGAGCTGTTCAAGGCGCGCCACACCATCGCCATCTACGCCACCACCGAACCCAACGAAGCGCTGGCACTCGGCGGCACCACGACGATTCTTCACGAAGGCCGAGTGATTCAGAGCGGCCCGTCGACTTCGGTGTATCACCAGCCGCAAACCGTGCTCGCCGCCGAATTGTTCTCCGAACCACCGATCAACCTGATGCCCGGGCGCATCGCCGGTAACGAAGTCAGTTTCGCCAACTTTGTGCACTTCCCGTTGAACGTCGATCTGCGCCCGGTGGGCGAGGGCGAGTTCCGTTTTGGTGTGCGTCCCAGCCACATCTCGTTGGTGCCGAGCAACGATGACGACCTCGAACTGGCGGTCACCGTCGAAGTCGCCGAGATCAGCGGTTCGGAAACCTTCCTGCACGTGCGCAACGAGCATTTCCTGTTGGTGCTGCACCTGCCCGGCGTTCACGAATACGACGTCGATGCGCCGATCCGCATTTACATCCCGACCCACAAACTGTTTGTTTTCGATGCGCAGGGCCGTCTGGTGCAAGCACCGGGCCAACGTGTCGCGAGGGTTGCCTGATGGCCGAAATCCGTTTGCAGCACCTCGCCCACAGCTACAGCAAAACCCCGGGCGGCGCGGAGGATTACGCGATCCGCGAGATGGATCACGTCTGGGAGCAGGGCGGCGCTTACGCTCTGCTCGGGCCGTCGGGTTGCGGCAAGTCGACCTTGCTAAACATCATTTCCGGCCTGCTCAGCCCCTCGCAAGGGCATGTGCTGTTCGATGGCAAAGCGGTCAACGACCTGACCCCGGAGAAGCGCAACATCGCCCAGGTGTTCCAGTTCCCGGTGGTCTACGACACCATGAGCGTGTTCGATAACCTGGCTTTCCCCTTGAGAAATCAGGGCATGGCCGAGGCGAAGGTGCACAGTAAAGTGCAGGAAATCGCCGAAGTCCTCGACCTGCAAAACCTGCTGAGCAAGAAGGCCCGTAACCTTACCGCCGACGAAAAGCAGAAAGTATCCATGGGCCGGGGTCTGGTGCGCGACGACGTCTCGGCGATCCTCTTCGATGAACCGCTGACGGTGATCGACCCGCACCTGAAGTGGAAGCTGCGGCGCAAGCTCAAGCAGATCCACGAGCAGTTCAACATCACCATGGTCTACGTCACCCACGATCAACTGGAAGCCTCGACTTTCGCCGACAAGATTGCGGTGATGTACGGCGGCCAGATCGTCCAGTTCGGCACGCCACGGGAATTGTTCGAGCGGCCGAGCCACACCTTTGTCGGCTACTTCATCGGCAGCCCGGGGATGAACCTGATCGAGGTGCAGCCACGACCGGGCGGGGTCGGTTTCGCTTCGACGCACCTGCCACTGTCCGACGCCCTGCAGCGGCATATCGAACACGGTCAGTGGAAAAACCTGAAGGTCGGCATCCGCCCGGAATTCATTCACGTCTGGGACGAGCCGTTTGATGAGGCGATGCAGGCCCGGGTGGTACACGTCGAAGACCTTGGCACCTACAAGATCCTCACCCTCGACCTCGATGGCGCGCCGCTGAAGGTGCGTCTGGCCGAAGACAAACCGGTGCCGCAGGGCACGGCGTACATCAGTTTTCCGGCGCAGTGGCTGATGGTCTATGCCGACGAATTCCTCCTGGAAGACACCGACCCTACCGAGGTGCAGCCATGAACAAGGTGCAGAACAACAAGGCCTGGTGGCTGGTGTTGCCGGTGTTTCTGCTGGTGGCGTTCAGCGCGGTGATCCCGATGATGACCGTGGTCAACTACTCGGTGCAGGACATCTTCGACCAGTCCAGCCGCTACTTCGTCGGTGCCGACTGGTACAAGCAGGTGCTGCTCGATCCGCGTTTGCATGACTCGTTGTTGCGCCAGTTCATCTACTCGGCGTGCGTGCTGCTGATTGAAATTCCGCTGGGTATCGGCATCGCCCTGACCATGCCGACCAAGGGCCGCTGGTCGTCGGTGGTGCTGATCATTCTGGCGATTCCGTTGCTGATCCCGTGGAATGTGGTCGGCACCATCTGGCAGATCTTCGGCCGTGCCGACATTGGTCTGCTCGGGTCGAGCCTGAATGCGCTGGGTATCAGCTACAACTACGCGGCCAACACCATGGACGCCTGGGTGACGGTGCTGGTGATGGACGTCTGGCACTGGACCTCGTTAGTGGCGTTGCTGTGTTTTTCCGGGCTGCGAGCGATTCCCGATGTGTATTACCAGGCGGCGCGGATTGATCGAGCCTCGGCCTGGGCGGTGTTCCGGCACATTCAATTGCCGAAGCTGAAAAGCGTGTTGCTGATCGCGGTGATGCTGCGCTTCATGGACAGTTTCATGATCTACACCGAGCCGTTCGTACTCACCGGCGGCGGGCCGGGCAATGCCACGACCTTCCTCAGTCAGACCTTGACGCAGATGGCCGTCGGCCAATTCGATCTGGGGCCGGCGGCGGCGTTTTCGCTGGTGTACTTCCTGATCATCCTGCTGGTCTCGTGGCTGTTCTACACCGCCATGACCCATTCCGACGCCAACCGCTGAGGCCCGGCCATGAGCAAAAGAAAGCTTATTCCGTTGCTGGTGTACATCCTGTTCCTGCTGGTGCCGATCTACTGGCTGCTGAACATGTCGTTCAAGAGCAACACCGAGATCCTCGGCGGCCTGACGCTGTTTCCGCAGGATTTCACTTGGCACAACTACAAGGTGATCTTCACTGACCCGAGTTGGTACAACGGTTATCTCAACTCGCTGTATTACGTGAGCCTGAACACGGTGATTTCGCTGAGTGTGGCGCTGCCGGCGGCCTATGCGTTTTCGCGCTACCGCTTTCTCGGCGACAAGCACTTGTTCTTCTGGCTGCTGACCAACCGCATGGCGCCGCCGGCGGTGTTTTTGCTGCCGTTCTTCCAGTTGTATTCGTCGATTGGGCTGTTCGACACGCACATCGCCGTCGCATTGGCGCACTGCCTGTTCAACGTGCCGTTGGCGGTGTGGATTCTTGAAGGCTTCATGTCCGGCGTGCCCAAGGAAATCGACGAAACCGCCTACATCGACGGCTACAGCTTTCCCAAGTTCTTCGTGAAGATTTTCATTCCGCTGATCGGCTCCGGCATCGGTGTGACGGCGTTTTTCTGCTTCATGTTTTCCTGGGTCGAACTGCTGTTGGCGCGAACGTTGACCTCGGTCAACGCCAAGCCGATCGCAGCCGTCATGACGCGCACGGTGTCGGCGTCGGGCATCGACTGGGGCGTGCTGGCGGCGGCGGGGGTGCTGACCATCCTGCCGGGCATGCTGGTGATCTGGTTTGTTCGCAACCACGTGGCCAAGGGCTTTGCCCTGGGTCGGGTCTGAGGAACGCATGATGGAATGGATGAGCTGGACCACCCCCACGGCGGGGTTCTTTATCGCCATCGGCCTGCTGCTGGTGGGCATGACCACTTGGGAATTGCGTTCGCCGAGCATCCTGCGGCGAGGTTTTCTGCCGATTGCCACCACCCGTGGCGATCGCTTGTTCATCGGTCTTCTCGGCAGCGCCTACCTGCATCTGCTGGTAATCGGCGTCACCGACTGGAGCATCTGGGTGGCGTCCGCGTTGTCCCTGGTGTGGCTGTTGGCTGTGATGCGCTGGGGCTAGTCGAGTCGCTCGGCAATCGTGCTCCGAAACTCTAACTGGAGGTCTCTATGTTCGATAAAAACAATAAGCTGCGACATAGCATTTCATTGGCAGCCATGCTGGCACTCAGCGGTTTGAGCGCATCTGCCTGGGCCGATGCCTATGAAGACGCTGCGAAAAAATGGATCGGCAGCGAATTCAAACCGTCGACCCTGACGGCCGATCAGCAGCTCGAAGAACTGAAGTGGTTCATCAAGGCCGCCGAGCCGTTTCGCGGCATGGAAATCAAAGTGGTTTCCGAGACCCTGACCACCCACGAATACGAGTCCAAGGTGCTGGCCAAGGCCTTCACCGAAATCACCGGGATCAAACTCACCCACGACCTGCTGCAAGAAGGCGACGTGGTGGAGAAAATGCAGACAGTGATGCAGTCGGACAAGAACATCTACGACGGCTGGGTCAACGACTCGGACCTGATCGGTACGCACTTTCGCTACGGCAAGACCGAATCGATCACCGACCTGATGGCCAACGAAGGCAAGAATTTCACCTCGCCGACCCTCGATATCAAGGACTTCATCGGCATCTCGTTCACCACCGCGCCGGACGGCAAGATCTATCAACTGCCTGATCAGCAGTTCGCCAACCTCTACTGGTTCCGCGCCGACTGGTTTGAGCGTACCGATCTGAAAGCCAAGTTCAAGGAAAAGTACGGCTACGAACTCGGTGTGCCGGTGAACTGGTCGGCCTATGAAGACATCGCCAAATTCTTCAGCGAAGACGTCAAGGAAATCGACGGCAAGCGCGTCTACGGGCACATGGACTACGGCAAGAAAGACCCGTCGCTCGGCTGGCGTTTCACCGATGCCTGGTTCTCCATGGCCGGTGGTGGCGACAAGGGTCTGCCCAACGGTTTGCCGGTGGACGAATGGGGTATTCGCGTCGAGGACTGCCATCCGGTCGGTTCCAGCGTGACTCGTGGCGGCGACACCAACGGCCCGGCCGCCGTGTTCGCTACGCAGAAATACGTCGACTGGCTCAAGGCTTATGCACCGCCGGAAGCGGCGGGCATGACCTTCTCCGAGTCCGGCCCGGTGCCGTCGCAGGGCAACATCGCCCAGCAGATCTTCTGGTACACCGCGTTCACCGCCGACATGACCAAACCGGGCCTGCCGGTGGTCAACGCCGACGGCACGCCGAAATGGCGCATGGCGCCATCGCCGCGCGGACCGTATTGGGAAGAGGGCATGAAGCTCGGTTATCAGGACGTGGGTTCGTGGACGTTCATGAAATCCACGCCTGAGAAACAGAAACTGGCGGCGTGGCTGTATGCGCAGTTCGTGACTTCGAAAACCGTATCGCTGAAGAAAACCATTGTGGGTCTGACGCCGATTCGCGAGTCGGACATCAACTCGCAGGCAATGACCGATCTGGCGCCGAAACTCGGTGGCCTGGTCGAGTTCTACCGCAGCCCGGCCCGCGTGCAATGGACCCCGACCGGGACTAACGTGCCGGACTATCCGCGTCTGGCGCAATTGTGGTGGAGCCACATCGCCGAAGCGGCCAGCGGCGAGAAAACCCCGCAGCAGGCGCTGGATGGCCTGGCCAAGGATCAGGACGCGATCATGACGCGCCTCGAACGCTCCAAGGCCCAGGCCACTTGCGCACCGAAGATGAACCCGGAACGCGACGCGCAGTACTGGTTCGATCAGCCGGGCGCACCGAAGCCGAAACTGGCCAACGAGAAGCCCCAGGGCGAGACTGTGAGCTACAACCAACTGCTGAAATCATGGGCGGATGCGCGCAAGTGATGGCTGATGTGTAAAAGGCGAACGGCACCGGAAGGTGCCGTTTTCTTTACTGCCTGATCTACCGCTTTCGCGAGCAGGCTCGCTCCCACAGAGGTTCGCGGCGTACACCGCATCTGTGAACGACACAAAAACCTGTAGGCCTTCGCCTGCTCGCGATAGCGGCGTGTCAGACGAAAAAGATATCGACTGACGCGCCGCCAGCATTGATGTGTGCCGGTACTGGATGTGTCTTGATCAGACCAGAACAGCCAGATCGGTGTAGCGAGCAACCAAAGCATCAGCCGTGAGCAACTTCATCGGTTCGGTCATTGCTGTGGCCACGATAATGCGGTCAAACGGATCGCGATGATGGTGCTCAAGATCCTTCACGGCGATGGCGTGCTCTGCAGTCACTGGCAGTTCGATAAAGCCACTGTCGAGACAATATTGGCGGATTTCTTCCAGATCAACATTCAGCTTGCCGAGCCCGACCTTGATCGCCATTTCCCAGAAGGTGGCGGCACTGATGTAGATTTCGGCGGCGTTCTCAATCAGTTTTCTGGCTTTGCCGGACAGTCTGGCGTCATCACTGAGCGTCCAGAGCAAAATGTGCGTGTCGAGCAGAAGCCTCATGCTTGAGTGCCCTCAAATGCATCAAGCATTTCATCGGGCAATGGTGAATCGAAATCATCGGGCAACACCAGTTTGCCTTTCATTGCGCCAATACGCTGAGCGCTGGGTTTTCCTACGGGAACGAGGCGCGCCATCGCCCGGCCATGCTTGGCAATCGTGATGACTTGGCCAGCAGCGGCATCATCGACGAGTTTGGATAAATTGTTTTTGGCTTCAGCCAGCGGAACGATGATCATCAGCTCACCCCTGTATTCTGGACAAATATAGCCAGAATATTTCAACGCTGCCAAACCATAGACTTCTTCAGCCCATTCGCAAACGATATCCCTGTTCATTTTTAGCCTCTCGTCGGTTTTCCTTCTGCCATGCCTCCACCATAGAGCTATGTACTCAAACTGGCTGTAGGACAAAACGGAGGTTGCGGCGAGAGCTTTCGGCGTTTGTGTGGGGATGGAGCAAATCGGTAAAAAATCGTACAAAAGTGTCGACTGACCCACCGCCATCGCGAGCAGGCGAAGGCCTACAGGTTTCAGTGGTGCCCACAAAACCTGAGTACCCCGCAAATCACTGTGGGAGCTTGCCTGCAAGCGAAGGGGCCATTGGCGTCACCGCAGGAAACCCAAGCCTGAATACGGTCATGGCGCCGGGCAAGCTCTTCACCTCCGCCACACCCTGATGCAGGCTCATGATCGACCGCACAATTGCCAGCCCCAGCCCGGTGCTGCCCTGCGAGCGTGAGCGGCTGCTGTCGACGCGGTAGAAGCGATCAAACAAATAAGGCAAGTGTTGCGCTTCAATCCCCACGCCGGGGTTGCTGACCAGCAGTGAAGCCTGCGTCGCGCCTTGATCGATCAACAACGTCACCGTTTTCCCGGCAGGGCAGTGCCGCAGCGCATTGGACAGCAGGTTCGAAATCGCCCGCTGAATCATCAAGCGATCCCCCAACACCGACGCACTACCGACCACATTCAAATGAATGTCCTTGTCCTGCGCCGACAACGAAAACATCTCCGCGACTTTCGCTGTTTCAACCTCAAGATCCACCGACTCAAACGGCGCCAGCGCCGACGGATGACTGACCTGTGCCAGAAACAGCATGTCCGAGACAATCCGCGCCACCCGTTCCAGCTCTTCGGTGCACGACACCAGCACGTCCTTGTACTCATCCACCGAGCGTTCGCGCGACAGCGTCACCTGCGCCTTGCCCATCAGGTTATTGATCGGCGTACGCAACTCATGCGCCAGATCATCGGAAAACTGCGACAACTGCTGCACGCCGGCATCGAGCCGATCCAGCATGAAGTTGATGCCTTGCGCCAGTTCGCTCAACTCCTGCGGCATGTTCACCACCGACAGCCGATGCTCCAGATCCCGGGTCGAGACCATCGCCGCTACCTTGCGGAACTCGCGCAGCGGTGCCAATCCGCGTTGCACCGCGCCCCAGGCGGTCAGGCCGATGAACACCAGCAGCAACGGCAAGGCAATCAGCGTCGAACGCAGATAAGCGCTGAGCAGCGCCTGATCATGCGCGTTGTCCATCGACAGCAGCACCGGCACTCTGCTGCCATCCTTGAGTCGAATCAGCTTCGACGCGGTGAGAAATTTCGCGCCTTCGGCATCGGTGCTGTCGCTGTAGGTCAACTGATCGGTCGTCGCCCGCACCGCCCGCAATTCGGCGCGCGGATCCTTCAATCCTGAGCCGGACTTGAGCAGCGGTGAACGCTGATTCGAACGGTCATAAATCGTCAGCGTCAGGTTGTCGTGGCCCATGACCTGATCGAGCAGAATATGCGGCTTGCCGCTGACTTCATTGGCATCGACGTACATCGACAGGCTGTGCTCGACCTGCGCCATCTTCTTTTGCAGACTGTCGCGGGACAGTGCATTGAGCTCATGGGTCAGGGCGAAATACGCCAGGATCGCCAGAAACACCACCAACAATGCGCCGAGCGTACTCACCGTCAAACCCAGGCGCATCGACAGGCTGGCCGGCTTCATTGCCGCGCCTCCAGCACGTAGCCGACACCGCGCAGGGTATGGATCAGCTTGTTGTCGAACGGGTCGTCGATCTTCGCCCGCAAGCGCCGGATCGAGACTTCGACCACGTTGGTGTCGCAGTCGAAATTCATGTCCCACACCAGCGAGATGATCTGCGTGCGCGTCAGTACTTCGCCGGACTGGCGCATCAGCAGGTGCAGCAGGGCGAATTCCTTGGTAGTCAGGTCGATGCGTTGCGCGCCACGAAACGCCCGATGGCGGCCCGGATCGAGTTCCAGATCGGCCACCTTCAGCACCTGCGGCACCGGGATGTTTTCGCTGCGGCGCATCAACGTGCGCACCCGCGCCAACAATTCGGGAAACTCGAACGGCTTGACCAGATAGTCGTCGGCGCCCAGATCCAGGCCACGGATCTTGTCCGCCAGACGCCCGCGCGCGGTGAGCATCATCACCCGCGTTGAGTGGGTGCGGCGCAGTTGTTCCAGCACGCCCCAGCCGTCGAGTTCCGGCAGGTTCACGTCGAGAATGACCAGGTCATATACCTGTTGTTGCGCCAGGTGCAAACCGTCGGCGCCATTCACGGCGTGATCAACGATATAACCACTTTCGGTCAAACCCTGATGCAAGTATTCGGCAGCTTTAAGCTCGTCCTCGACGACAAGGATTCGCATGATTTTTCACCACTTTCATTCAATGGATATTTAATTAGGGTGGCCGGGAAAGTTGTTGTTTTTGTAGGGGCTTCCGGACGGTTTCAGCAGTTTTATGGCGTGCACGGTAAAGGCTGAAGTGGCTACAGGGTCAACAGTTGAAGCCTTTAAAACGGCCATCTGCGACCGCCTGTCGCAGCAAGAGAGCGCGAATATCCCTGTATTGCATTTAAACAAGTGCTGTTCGGCAGATAACTATCGAGTAATTGTTTCCATGTATTTCGACGAAGCCGTTTGCACTCCGCATCTTAAGGCAAAACAACTTCCGTCAACCGTTGATAACGGATTTGTAATTTTTCAGTCACCTTGTCGATAAGTTAGAAACTCTACCGTGGCGGCATCGAAAAATCCTGAACTAAAGGAAGTCTTCCATTGCCCGGTTTAATAGAACTGACGGCGCGATCACGCCTGAAAAAAACCGCCAGCGGCCTCATATTGTTGGCCTGTACCAGCCTTGCCAGTGCCTCGACCCTGACCCTGGATCAGGCGCTGCAAAGCGCCTTCGCCGGCAACCCGGATCTGGCCGCCGCGCAGTGGGAAATCGGCATTGCCGAGGGCGATCGGCAGCAGGCTGGCCTGATCCCCAACCCCGAAGTCTCCTGGGAAGCCGAAGACACCCGACGCAACTCGCGCACCACTACGGTGATGCTCAGCCAGCCGATTGAGCTGGGCGGCAAACGCGGCGCCCGCATCGATGTCGCCAGCCGTGCGCAGGACGCGGCCGGCATCGAGCTGGAGCGCAAGCGCAATGCCTTGCGCGCCGATGTGATTCAGGCGTTCAACCGCGCGCAGACCGCGCAGCAACGCCTGCAGTTGTCGCGCCAGTCACTGCAACTGGCCGAGCACGGTTTGCGCGTTGCCCAAGGGCGAATCGAGGCGGGTAAATCATCACCGGTCGAGGGCACCCGCGCACAAGTACAGCTCTCGGAAGTGCGCCTGGAACTGAGCCGCGCCGAGCGCGATCAGGCCACCGTCTATCAACAACTGGCGCAGGTCATGGGCGCGCCGTTGCCGACCTCGACCAACGTGCAAGCCGCCACACAAAACCTCGCCAGCGTGCCGCCGCCGACCCGTTTGCTCGAGCGTCTGAACCAGACCGCCGAATTGCGTCTGGCCAAGTTGCAGATCGATCAGCGCGAAGCGTCGTTGGGCCTGGAAAAGTCCCAGCGCATCCCTGACCTCACCGTGAGCATCGGCAGCCAGTACAGCGAAACCGAGCGCGAGCGGGTCAATGTGGTCGGGCTGTCGATGCCGATTCCGCTGTTCAACCGCAATCAGGGCAACGTGCTGGCGGCGGCGCGCCGCAGCGATCAGGCGCGGGATCTGCGCAACGCCACCGAGCTGCGCTTGCGCACCGAAATCCAGACCAGCCTCGAGCAATGGCAGACCGCCAACGGCGAAGTCAAAGCCTTCAACCAGACCATCCTGCCCGCCGCGCAGAGTGCGGTGGACAGCGCCACGCGCGGCTTCGAAATGGGCAAGTTCGGCTTCCTCGACGTGCTCGACGCCCAGCGCACGCTGATCGCCGCCCGCAGCCAATACATCCAGGCCGTCAGCGAGGCGACCGACGCCCGTGTGCGCCTCGAACGGATCTTTGGCGACCTCAGCGTCCGCCCTTGAATTTCACTTTCAGACAACTGCGCGATGGCATGGCGCAGAGGAGTTTCCATGGATAAAAAACTGATGGTTGTCACGGTGGCGACGTTGGCACTGGGCATCGGCATCGGCTCGATGTGGCCGGCCACGAGCAATATCGAAGCGCACGCCGACGTGGCCTCCGAACACGCGGATCACGCCGAGGAGGGCGCTGCGGCCGACGGTGAACATGACGAAGAAGGGCACATCGAACTGAGCGCCGAGCAGATCGCGGCGGCGGGCATTCAACTGGCCGAAGCGCGGGCGCAGAGTATCAGTCTCGGCCTGTCGTTCCCCGGCGAAGTGCGCTTCGATGAGGATCGAACCGCCCACGTCGTGCCGCGCGTGCCGGGGGTGGTCGAGTCGGTGGCGGTCAACCTCGGGCAACCGGTGAAAAAGGGCCAGTTGCTGGCGGTGATCGCCAGTCAGCAAATCTCCGATCAGCGCAGCGAACAGGCTGCCGCGCAACGTCGCCTGGCCTTGGCGCGCACCACCTACGAGCGCGAGAAAAAGCTGTGGCAGGACAAGATCTCCGCCGAGCAGGATTTCCTGCAGGCGAAGCAGGCGCTGGAAGAGGCGGAAATCGCCATGAACAACGCCCGGCAGAAAATCAGCGTACTCAGCGGCAGCGTGGTCGCCACCGGCGGCAATCGCTACGAACTGCGCGCACCGTTCGACGGCGTGGTGGTGGAAAAACACCTGACGCCGGGGGAGGTGGTCGATGAGACCACCGCAGCGTTCACCCTGTCGGACTTGTCCCGCGTGTGGGTGACCTTCGGTGTTTCGCCCAAGGATCTGAACAAGGTGCAAGTGGGCAAGCCGGTCACTGTCAGCGCGCCTGAACTGAAAGCCGAAGTCACCGGCACCGTGGCTTATGTTGGCAGCTTGCTCGGCGAACAAACCCGTACCGCGACCGTTCGCGTCACCTTGGAAAACCCTCAAGGCTCATGGCGCCCCGGGCTGTTCGTCAGCGCGCTGGTCGCCACCGACAGCCGTCAGGCAAAAGTCGCCGTGCCGGAAACCGCGATCCAGACGGTCGAGGAAAAACCCACGGTGTTCGTGCGCACCGGCGACGGCTTCAAGGCGCAAACGGTGGAGCTGGGCAGCCGTGCAGCTGGTCACGTGGAAATCACTCAAGGGCTGGACGCCGGTGTGCAAGTCGCCAGCGCCGGCAGCTTCGTCCTCAAGTCGGAGCTGGGCAAGGCCTCGGCCGAGCACTCGCACTGATCCGCTACCTTCGACCGGAAGAACCTCATGTTCGAACGCCTGATCCAGTTTGCCATCGAGCAGCGCATCATCGTGCTGCTCGCCGTTCTGCTCATGGCCGGCCTCGGCATTGCCAGTTATCAAAAACTGCCAATCGACGCCGTGCCCGACATCACCAACGTCCAGGTGCAGATCAACACCGGCGCCGCCGGGTTCTCGCCGCTGGAAACCGAGCAGCGCATTACTTTTCCAATTGAAACCGCCATGGCCGGTTTGCCTGCACTGGAGCAGACCCGTTCGCTGTCGCGCTCCGGCCTGTCGCAGGTCACGGTGATCTTCAAGGACGGCACCGACCTGTTCTTCGCCCGGCAATTGGTCAACGAGCGTTTGCAGATCGCCAAGGAGCAATTGCCCGAAGGTGCGGAAGCGATGATGGGGCCGATTTCCACCGGCCTCGGCGAGATTTTCCTGTGGACTGTGGAAGCCAGAGAGGGCGCACTGAAGGATGACGGCAGCGCCTACACGCCGACCGATTTGCGGGTGATTCAGGATTGGATCATCAAGCCGCAGTTGCGCAACGTACCGGGTGTCGCCGAGATCAACACCATCGGTGGTTTTGCCAAGGAATACCAGATCGCCCCCGATCCGAAACGCCTGGCCGCGTACAAGCTCACGCTCACCGATCTGATCACTGCGCTGGAGCGCAACAACGCGAACGTCGGCGCCGGTTACATCGAACGCAGCGGTGAGCAGTTGCTGATCCGCGCACCGGGCCAGGTGGCGAGCACCGAGGACATTGCCAACATCGTCATGGCCAACGTCGACGGCACGCCGATCCGCGTGAAGAACGTCGCCACCGTCGAAATCGGCCGTGAGTTGCGCAGCGGTGCGGCCACCGAAAACGGGCGTGAAGTGGTGCTCGGCACGGTGTTCATGCTGATCGGCGAGAACAGCCGCACGGTGTCGCAAGCGGTCGCCAGCAAGCTTGAACAGATCAACAAATCCCTGCCGCAAGGCGTGATCGCCGTGCCGGTGTACGACCGCACGCACCTGGTCGACAAAGCCATCGCCACGGTGAAAAAGAATCTCGTCGAAGGCGCGATTCTGGTGATCGCGATTCTGTTCCTGTTCCTCGGCAACATCCGCGCCGCGCTGATTACTGCGATGGTGATTCCGCTGTCGATGCTGTTCACCTTCACCGGCATGTTCAGCAACAAGGTCAGTGCCAACCTGATGAGCCTGGGGGCGCTGGACTTTGGCATCATCGTCGATGGCGCTGTGGTGATCGTTGAAAACACTCTTCGTCGGTTGGCCCATGCGCAGCAGCATCACGGGCGATTGCTGACCCGTGCCGAGCGTTTCAAGGAAGTGTTTGCGGCGGCGAAAGAGGCACGGCGCCCGCTGATTTTCGGGCAGTTGATCATCATGGTGGTGTACCTGCCGATCTTCGCCCTGAGCGGCGTCGAAGGAAAAATGTTCCACCCGATGGCGTTCACTGTGGTCATCGCTTTGCTCGGTGCGATGTTGCTGTCCGTGACCTTCGTCCCGGCGGCGATTGCGCTGTTCGTCACCGGCAAGGTCAAGGAAGAAGAGGGCGCGGTGATGCGCGGTGCGCGTCGTGTGTATGCACCGGCGCTGGCCTGGGTCATGTCGCATCGCACGGTGGCTGTTGGCGCTGCGTTGGGCGTGATCGTGCTCAGCGGTGTGCTGACCAGTCGCATGGGCAGCGAGTTTGTGCCGAGCCTCAGCGAAGGCGATTTCGCCCTGCAAGCCTTGCGCGTGCCGGGCACCAGCCTGACGCAATCGGTGGACATGCAGCAACGGCTGGAAACCCTTATTCTCGCCAAAGTTCCGGAGGTTGAACGGGTGTTCGCCCGCACCGGTACTGCGCAAATCGCCTCTGACCCGATGCCGCCAAACATCTCCGACAGCTACGTGATGCTCAAACCGAAGGACCAGTGGCCGGACCCGAACAAATCCCGCGAGACCTTGATGGCCGAGCTGCAAGCTGCAGCCGCGACGCTGCCGGGCAGCAACTATGAGCTGTCGCAGCCGATCCAGTTGCGCTTCAACGAACTGATCTCAGGTGTGCGCAGCGATGTCGCGGTGAAGGTGTTCGGTGATGACATGGACGTACTTAACGCCACCGCGGCGAAAATCGCGGCGGCGATGCAGAAGGTCAACGGCGCCTCTGAAGTGAAGGTCGAGCAAACCACCGGGTTGCCGGTGCTGACCATCAACATCGATCGCGACAAGGCCGCGCGTTACGGCCTCAACGTCGGCGATGTGCAGGACACCATCGCTGTGGCAGTGGGCGGACGTCAGGCCGGGACGTTGTACGAGGGCGACCGGCGTTTCGACATGGTGGTGCGTTTGTCCGATGCCATGCGCAAGGACATCGACGGCTTGTCGGCGCTGTTGATTCCGGTACCGGCGCTGAGCGGGGCGGCGAATCAGATCGGTTTTATCGCGTTGAAGGATGTGGCCAGCCTCGATCTGGTGCTCGGGCCGAACCAGGTCAGTCGCGAAAACGGCAAGCGTCTGGTGATCGTCAGCGCCAACGTGCGTGGGCGCGATATCGGCTCGTTCGTCAGTGAAGCGGGCGCGGTGATTGAGCGTGACGTGCAGGTCCCGGCCGGTTACTGGACCAGTTGGGGAGGGCAGTTCGAGCAACTGCAATCGGCGGCCAAGCGTTTGCAGATTGTAGTGCCGGTGGCGTTGCTGCTGGTGTTCGGCTTGTTGTTCATGATGTTCAACAACCTCAAGGACGGATTGCTGGTGTTTACCGGGATTCCGTTCGCGCTGACCGGTGGGGTCATGGCGCTGTGGTTGCGGGATATTCCGTTGTCGATTTCGGCGGGCGTCGGGTTTATTGCGCTGTCGGGTGTCGCGGTGCTCAACGGTCTGGTGATGATTGCGTTCATCCGCAATTTGCGCGAGGAGGGGCGTTCGCTGGCGGACGCGATCAACGAAGGTGCGCTGACACGTCTGCGCCCGGTGCTGATGACGGCGCTGGTGGCGTCGCTGGGTTTCATACCGATGGCCTTGGCGACCGGCACGGGTGCCGAGGTGCAGCGACCATTGGCGACGGTGGTGATCGGCGGAATTCTGTCCTCCACGATCCTGACGCTGCTGATATTGCCGGCGCTCTACCAACTCGCCCATCACCGCGATGAAGAGCCAATCCCTACCAAACGGTGATCCCTACAGGTTTTGCGCCCACATTACGGATATGTAATTTCCACGCCACCGTCACGAAAGGTTCGGATTGTTACCTTGATCCCGTCAGTTACTTAAACGAGGAATCAAAGATGAAAATTGTACAGATGGGTGCTTTTGTCGTGGCCTTGGCAGTGTCTTCCCTGGCCTTGGCCGAAGGCGGTGGTGATCGTGCTTTCGACCGGATGATGACCAACAACGACCGCTCCATGGAGCTGTTCGTGGCCAAGGAAAAAGCCGCCGGCAATCCGGTGGTGGTGAATGAAAAAACTGTCGACAACAGCAAGAACCTGTAAGCGACAGCACTTGATCAAGCCCGTCATCGCGCATCGATGCTGGGCTTTTCTTTAAGCCTGGATGGGAAGGAAATGGATATGAAAATGCTCAAGTTGATCGCGTTCGCCGGTGTCATGGCGATGTCTTCTCTGGTCATGGCCGAAGGCGGCGGTGACCGCACCTTCGAGCGTGCCTTCAGCGCCAATGCCAAAGCCATGGAGCAATACGCCGCCGAACAGGGTAAAGCGGCGCCAGTGGTGAAGAACTACGAATACGGCATGAAGCTGGACGTGGTGAAAATCGTCAGCGTGGTGAAGCCGCAGCCAGGTTGCGCGGTGGTTCCGACCGCCATGACTTATGAAGATTCGCAAGGCCAGTTAAACACCCTCAAATACAGCGTGGCGGGCGTGTGCCGCAACAGCGGTGGCTGAGGACGCACACGTTGCGTATTTCGATTCGGAATGTTTAAAGTTTGTGCGGGAAGTGCTGAACCTTCCCACAATGTTTTCAGGTTGTTCGTCGGACGTCCGCTCTCTAGCCTGTGTGGGTCGCTGCCAAATCAGCGATCGGGATTGGAACCCCGCGGCTTAACTGACGCAAAACGCACCTTTCATGACGTATGCTTGTGCACTTTCATGTGTGCACTCCGTTATGGCGGCTGTGCGCGGGAGACTTCGAGTCTGTCGGGTTTTGCTCAGTTGCCCGGGTTCCAACCTGCGTACAGCTGCCACCCTTTCGCGTGGAACCGAAAGGGCCAGCTCCACCGTCAAGCTGAGTAAGAACATCATGAAAAAGCCAACACCCAATCCCCCTGAAACAGATGCTTCTGTAGGCCCCGACCCAACATCCCCCTACGCCACCATCGATACCCACAAACTCCACGAAGCCGCCGAGCGCGCCCTCGACTACTACCTCAACCCCGCACCGCAAGTCATGGCCGCGCCATACACCCCTAACGCGCTGTTTCTGGTCAATCCCGACGCTGACACCGAATCCCTGCTGGCCAACGCCTGCGAATCCCTGGCCTCGGCCACGGTGATGCTCGGCGACTTCGCCGCGTTGCTGGAGGGCACGCATCGCAAGACGCTGCTGGGGATTGCGCAGGTCGTCATGCTCGGCGAACTGGCGGTGAACAAGGCACTGGATAACGTCGAACCCACCGCATAACCCTTGTAGGAGTGAGCCTGCTCGCGGTGGCGTCGGTACAGCCAACATCTTCATCGACGGGTCCACCGCCATCGCGAGCAGGCTCACTCCTACAGTTGACCGGGCAAAGTCCGGACATAAAAAAGGCGCCCCGAAGGACGCCAAAAAATTCACCTCTGACCAAAGGAGCAAGGAGCTTCTAAAGGTGAATGGTATTGCTCGTGAAACTCAGAGAATCGCCAGCGGGTATTCGACAATCACCCGCACTTCTTCCAGATCCGACTCGAACGCCGTGGCGCGGGTGGTGGCCTGGCGCAGACGCAACGACAGGTCCTTCATCGAACCGCTTTGCACCACGTACTTGACCTCGACATCGCGCTCCCAACGTTTTTGGTCGGTCAGCGGATTGCCTTCGGCATCGCGGCGCATGTACACGGCGTTGGCGTTGGAATAGTCGGCGTCAGTGCCGCGCGCGTAACGGGTCATGAACGACAGCCCGGGTACGCCATAGGTGCTCATGTCGAGGTCATAACGCACCATCCACGAACGTTCTTTCGGCGAGTTGAAGTCGCTGTACTGGATCGAGTTGTCGAGGAAGATCGAGTCCGACTGGCGCAGGTAATCGAAGTCGTCGTTACCGTTGTTGCGCTGGTGGGAGAGGGCGACGGAGTGGGCGCCGAGTTTGACACCGACGCGGCCGCTCCAGATGTTGTTGTCGAACTGGCCGAGCAGTTGCTTGCCTTCGTCGACGGCCTTGTAATAGTTCAGACCACCGAACAGCGACAGGTCATCGGACAGCGGATAGGTCCAGGCGGTGGCGGCGTAGTACTGATTCCAGGCATCCTTGAGGCGGCTGGAATACAGGCTGACACTAAGGTTCTTGTTCAGCGCATAGTCACCACCGCCGTAAGCGATCCACGGCGAATTGACCGGCCCTGCGTAGAACGTAACGAAGTTCTCGCGCATGTCGCTGGACACCGGTTGGCTCATCGCATGCAGGCGTCCGCCCTGAATCGACAGGCCTTCGATGCTGGTGTTGGTCGCCGTTACCCCGCGAAAACTTTCCGGCAGCAGGCGCGAGTCACCGGCCGCCACCATCGGGTTGACCGGGAACACATCACCGACCCTGACCACCGTATCGAACGCCCGCACTTTCGCGGCGCCACCGACCTTGGTGTATTCATCCCGCGCCTGACCGTCGCTGTTGACCGGCAACACATCAAACGAACTGCGGCCACCGTTGCGTCCGTCACCGGTATCAAGTTTCAGCCCGATCATCGCAAACGCATCGACACCCACCCCGACGGTGCCTTGGGTGAAACCGGATTCGAACTGGCTGATTACCGCATGGGCCCAGGCTTCGGAATAGCTGTTGCCGGTAGGGCTGGACTGGCCGTTGCGGTGATCACGATTGAAGTAGAAGCTGCGGTTGAGCACTGTCAGGCTGCTGCCTTCGACAAAGCCCTCGGGCTTGTCTTCGGCAAACACCATGGACGGCCCGGAGCCAACCACCATCGCTAAAGCGGCCATCGGCATTTTTTTATGGTTAACCATCAAATACTCCTTGGGATCGGCAGAGCGGGAACGTGCTTCGGCGTAGGTTTTATTGTTCGGCGGGGCGGGCCCGCCGGCATTGGTCGCCGGGTGACATCGTTACAAGCTGCGGATAACGCCAAGGTGATGGGGGAATTACAATTTCGTCATGCGGATGCAATGAAAACGGTCAGGTCAGGGCTGCGAGCTGTTCGATCGTTTGGGGGAAACGCTCGACCAGACGGATCAGCGTTGTGGCCTGAGCATTGGGCGTTGCTCGTCCTTGCTCCCAGTTTTCCAGCGTTCGCGTGTTGGTGCGTAGATACATCGCGAAAACTGACCGGGAAAGATTAAGTTGCTGACGGATGGCTACGACTTCCTCCGCAGTGATCGGCATCAGTTTTGGCAACTGAACCTTGTGGGTACGCAAGGTGATTTTGCCTTGGCGTTCATCGGCCAGTGCTTCCAGTCCATCCATCAATTCGGAAAAAATGTCACGTTTCATAGTGTGGTTCTCGCGTTGAGTTCTCTATCCAGTGTTTTTCTGAAAAGTTTTTTCTGGGCAGGCGTCAAATCGTCCTGCTCGTTTTTGTTGTAGACGGTAAAGAGCCAGAACTGATCAAAGCCTGACCACCAGTAATAAATCACTCGTAATCCGCTGCGCTTGCCTTTCCCTCTTCGTTGGTCGCTAAAGCGAATTTTACGAAGCCCGCCTGTGTCCTCGATGAGATCGCCTGCTTCCGGATTTTTCAGCAACTCCAGTTGAAAGCTGCGAAACAGTTCGTCATCCAGATAGTCGTCCCGGTGCTTCTGAAACACAGGCAATTCGATAAATAGAGCATCCATGTTCTGTACGCTACCTACGTATAGTGTTGTCTCGATAATCGAATCGGTCAAGGCCTCCTGGCCTTGCTTTTCGTCCCTTTTTCAACGGTAGACGCCGGTCGTAAAAACACCTGTAGGACGAATCGGCGAGTGTGGTGAGAACGTTCGATTGATAGGGAGGAGACTTCGCAACTGACGTGCCGGAACAATCCTGCAGCAGCGTCCGAATAGCGATAGCGGCGGGGTGTCAGGGTATGAAGAGGCTGAATGTGCCGACGCCTTCGCGAGCAGGCCCGCTCCCACAGTGGTCCAGGGTGGGTACAGACTTTGCGAACACCATCGAAACCGGTGGGAGCCGGGCTTGCCCGCGATGAGGCCAGCGCAAGCGCTCGAGATATTGAATCCTGCAAAAACAAAAACGGCACCCGAAGTGCCGTTTTCATTTGTTGCCAGTGCTAGCGGAGCAATCAGCCCGCCAGACCCGCCTGCTGAACCAGGGTCAGCAATGGCTGCGGGTACACACCCAGGAAGAATGCGACCAGGGCGATGGCCAGCAGCATCACGCCGCCTGCCTTCTGTTCCCAGTGCAACTGGGCGTCGTGGCGACGCAGGTTTGGCTCGATCAGGTACAGGGTGACCATCACGCGCAGGTAGTAGAACACGCCGATGGCGCTGCCCAGAACCAGCGAACCGACCAGCCACCATTGGTGCGATTCAACACCGGTGGCGATGATGTAGAACTTGCCGATGAAGCCAGCAGTCAGCGGGATACCGGCCAGGGACAGCATCATTACGGTCAGTACGGCGGTCAGGTACGGACGGCGCCAGAACAGGCCGCGATACTCGTACAGGGCATCCGCGTCACGGCCGTTGTATGGCGAGGACATCAGAGTGATCACGCCGAACGCGCCGAGGCTGGTGATCACATAAGTCACCAGGTACACGCCGATGGCTTCCACCGCCAGACCCTTGCTCGCCACCAGGGCGATCAGCAGGTAGCCGAAGTGCGCGATGGACGAGTAACCGAGCAGACGCTTGAGGTTGCTCTGGGTCAGGGCCAGCAGGTTACCGAACAGGATCGAGGCGATGGCGATCACGGTCAGCACGTCGCTCAGTACACCGCTGCTGGCAGCAGGAGAGATCTGGAACAGGCGCACCATCACCGCAAACACCGCAACCTTCGACGCCGTGGCGAGGAACGCGGCGACCGGTGCCGGAGCACCTTCGTACACGTCCGGCGTCCACAGGTGGAACGGTACCAGCGACAGCTTGAACGCCAGACCGATCAGCATCATGCCCAGGCCCAGTTGTGCCAGCGAGCTAGGCAGGCCAGTTGCAGCCAGCGCCTGACCGATACCGACAAAGCTCAGCGAACCCGAGTCGGCGTACAGCAGCGCCATACCGAACAACAGAAACGCGGAACCGGCGGCCGACAGCACCATGTACTTGATGCCGGCTTCCAGCGAACGCTTGTTGAAGAAGGCGTAAGCCACCAGACCGTAAACCGGTACCGACAGCAGTTCCAGACCGATGAACAAACCGGCCAGGTGCTGCGCGCTGACCAGAACCAGACCACCGGCGGCGGCCATCAGGATCAGCAGGTACAGTTCTTCACGGTTGCCCGGGTAACCCGAACCGCCATCGCCCAGATAGGCGTGAGCGAGGGTGACGCAGGCGAGGGTGGCGACCAGGATCAGCGCCATGTACAGGCAGGCGAAGGTGTCGATTTGCAGCAATGGAGTCACGGCCAGAGGCGCGACTTTCAGGGCCGGCAGGATCGACAGCAAGGCCAGGTTCAGACCGGCGACCGAGATCAGGAAGGTCTGCGAGTGGTTGCGGCGCCAGGCGATTGCCAGCATCACCACGATAATGGTGAGGCTGGTGATCAACAGTGGCGCAAGCGCAATAAAGTGTTGAATCGTGAATTCCATAGCGCTCTTACCGGGCCGAAGCGAGTTGAGTGAAGGCGGTGCCGAGCCACTGCTGCACGCCATGCATCGTGGCGGCGGAAGTGTCGAGGAACGGCTGCGGGTAGACGCCGAGGTAAATCAGCAACGCCGCAAGGCCCAGCACCATGATCAGTTCGCGACCGTCCATGCCGTGCAGGATCGAGTCCGATTTGGCCGGACCGAAGTAGGCACGGTGGATCATGATCAGCGAGTAGACCGAACCGAACACCAGACCGGAGGTGGCAATCGCCGTGATCCATGGAGCACTGGCGAAGGTACCGATCAGGATCAGGAACTCGCCGACAAAGTTACCGGTACCCGGCAGACCCAAGGACGCGGCTGCAAAGAACAGGCTGATCGCCGGCAGGTAAGCGATGCGCGACCACAGTCCGCCCATCTCACGCATGTCACGGGTGTGCAGACGCTCGTACAACTGACCGCTGAGGATAAACAGTGCCGCTGCCGACAGACCGTGCGCCAGCATCTGGATCACTGCACCTTGCAGCGCCAGTTGGCTGCCGGAGTAGATGCCGATCAACACGAAGCCCATGTGGGAAACGGAAGAGAAGGCGATCAGACGCTTGATGTCGGTTTGTGCGAAAGCGAGGAACGCACCGTAGAAGATCCCGACCAGACCGAGGGTCATGGCGATCGGCGCGAACTCGGCCGAAGCATTCGGGAACAGCGGCAGAGCGAAGCGCAGCAGACCGTAAGCAGCGGTTTTCAGCAAGATACCGGCGAGGTCGACAGAACCTGCAGTCGGTGCCTGGGCGTGCGCATCAGGCAACCAGGAGTGGAACGGTACAACTGGCAGCTTGACCGCGAAGGCGATGAAGAAGCCGAGCATCAGAATGTACTCGGTGGTCATCGACATCTTGGTTTTCAACAGGTCGGCGTAGTTGAAGGTAATCACGCCGGTGTTGTTGAAGTTGACCAGCACCAGACCAAGGATCGCCACCAGCATGATCAGGCCGGAAGCCTGAGTGAAGATGAAGAACTTGGTTGCTGCGTAGATCCGGGTTTTCTTGCCGTCCGAAGAACTGTGACCCCAGAGCGCGATGAGGAAGTACATCGGCACCAGCATCATTTCCCAGAAGAAGAAGAACATGAACAGGTCGAGGGCGAGGAACACGCCGACAACGCCGCCCAGGATCCACATCAGGTTCAGGTGGAAGAAGCCAACGTGACGTTGAATCTCTTTCCACGAGCAGAGGACCGAGAGGATACCCAGCAGACCGGTCAGCAGGATCATCAACAGCGACAGGCCGTCGAGGGCCAGGTGCACGTTGATGCCGAAGCGCTGGATCCAGACATGCTTGAACTCAAGCGCCCAGGTCGGATCGGCGCCAGGCGCCGGAGCAAATGAATAGTCACCGTGGGCCCACAGCCAGAGGCCGAGGGCGAGTTCCAGGGTCATGGTCAACAGCGCAATCCAGCGGGGGAGGGTAGCGCCGAAGCGCTCACCCATCCAGCACAGCAGGCCGCCGATGAAGGGGATCAGGATTAGCCAAGGCAGAATCATGACGGGCTCGTTTCCTTTCGCAAATTCGCAAGGTTCATATCAGACCGCTACCAGCACGATGGCGCCAATAACCAGCACGGCACCAGCAGCCATCGAAGCAGCGTACCAACGCAGTTGACCGGTCTCGGTGCGGCTCAGGGCAGTGTGACCACCCTTGGCCATACGCGGGATCAGACCGATGGTCTGGTCGAGCGGGTCTCTGCGCAGCATGTGGCTGATCGCAAGGTACGGCTTGACGAACAGTTTGTCGTAGATCCAGTCGAAGCCCCAGGCAGCGAACCACCAGGCCGAAAGGAAACGGCCGATGCCGCTGTTGGCGATTGCCGTTACAAAGCGACGCTTGCCGAGGAACAGCAAGGCCGCCAGCAGGATACCGGCCAGGGCGATGGCGCCCGAAGCGAGTTCCAGACTGTGCTTGGCTTCGCCGCCGGCATGCCCAACGCTTTCCGGCAGTACGCCGTGCAGCGGTGGAACGATCATCGCGCCGATGAAGGTCGACAGCACGATCAGCACCGACAGAGGCAGCCAGTGAGCGATGCCGTGACCAGCGTGAGCTTCGGTCTTGGCTTCACCGTGGAAGGTGATGAAGATCAGGCGGAAGGTGTACAGCGAAGTCATGAACGCGCCGACCAGACCTGCGTAGAGCAGACCGTGGTTACCGCTGGCGAACGCTTCCCAAAGGATTTCGTCCTTGGAGTAGAAGCCTGCGGTGACCAGTGGCAGAGCGGCCAGCGCAGCACCACCGACGATGAAACTGGCGTAGGCCAGTGGCAGTTTTTTCCACAGACCGCCCATCTTGAAGATGTTCTGCTCGTGGTGGCAGGCAACGATCACCGCACCGGAAGCAAGGAACAACAGGGCCTTGAAGAAGGCGTGGGTCATCAGGTGGAAAATCGCGCCATCCCATGCGCCAACGCCCAGCGCCAGGAACATGTAGCCGATCTGGCTCATGGTCGAGTAGGCGAGGATACGTTTGATGTCGGTTTGTACCAGAGCGGCGAAACCAGCCAGTACCAGGGTCACACCACCCACGATGCCGACCAGGTGCAGGATTTCCGGCGCCAGGGTGAACAGACCGTGGGTACGGGCGATCAGGTAGACACCGGCAGTCACCATCGTTGCGGCGTGGATCAGTGCCGACACCGGGGTCGGGCCGGCCATTGCGTCCGCGAGCCAGGTTTGCAGCGGCAGTTGCGCCGATTTACCAAC
Source organism: Pseudomonas sp. P8_229 (assembly GCF_034008635.1). Lineage (NCBI taxonomy): Bacteria > Pseudomonadati > Pseudomonadota > Gammaproteobacteria > Pseudomonadales > Pseudomonadaceae > Pseudomonas > Pseudomonas sp. P8_229. The sequence continues at coordinate 5,360,750 of NZ_CP125378.1, forward strand.
CGCACCACCCAGCAGCATCAGAGTCGCCAGGGTGATCCAGAAGTCGCCGACCTGGAATTTCTGCGGTGCCAGCACCAGCAGTTCCTGGATGTTCAGCGTGCCCACTTGCTGGAACAGGATGAACAGGCCGATGGCCATGAACACGTCGCCGATCCGGGTCACGATGAAGGCCTTGAGTGCGGCGTTACCGTTGTTGCGGTTGCTGTAGTAGAAACCGATCAACAGGTACGAGCACAGGCCCACGCCTTCCCAGCCGAAGTACAGGAACAACAGGTTATCGCCGAGCACCAGGAACAGCATGCTGGCGATAAACAGGTTGGTGTACGCGAAGAAGCGCGAGTAACCCGCTTCGCCGCGCATGTACCAGGACGCGAACAGGTGGATCAGGAAACCTACGCCAACCACCACGCCGAGCATGGTGACCGACAGGCCGTCGACGTAGAGGGCGAAGTCAGGCTTGAAGCCTTCCACCGCCATCCACTGCCAAAGTACCAGGGTGTAGTGACCGCCTTCGGGAGGTGCGACGTTGAATTGCCAGATGACGTAGGCGGCGACAATCGCCGACAAGCCAATGGAACCCACGCCGATCAGCGCCGAGAGGTTTTCCGACCAGCGTCCACGGGAGAACGACAGCAGCAGGAAACCGATCAGAGGGAATACGAAAGTCAGAAAGATCAGGTTCATCCGCGCATCTCACTGGCAGCGTCGATATCGAGCGTGTGGAAGCGGCGATACAGTTGCAGCAGGATCGCCAGGCCGATACTGGCCTCGGCGGCTGCAAGGCTGATCACCAGGATGAACATGATCTGTCCATCCGGCTGGCCCCAACGGGCGCCAGCAACAATGAACGCCAGTGCAGAGGCGTTCATCATCACTTCCAGACTCATCAACACGAACAAAATGTTGCGGCGGACCATCAGGCCGACCAGACCAAGGCAGAACAGGATGCCGGCAACGGCCAATCCATGCTCGAGAGGGATAGCAGGCATGTCTTACTCCTTCGCCTCGTTACGGCCCAAATGGAACGCCGTGACGGCTGCAGCAAGCAGCAGCATCGAGGCGAGTTCGACCACCAGCAGGTACGGACCGAACAGGCTGATGCCCACGGCTTTCGCGTCTACGGTGGTGTGGCCGATGGCCTGACCGCTCTGGTGAGCGAACAGCACATACAGCAGTTCGGCCAGCAGCAGGGCGGCGAGAATCACCGGCCCCGCCCAGATACCGGGCTTGAGCCAGGTGCGTTCCTGCTGAACCGAGGCCGGGCCCAGGTTCAGCATCATCACCACGAACACGAACAGCACCATGATGGCGCCGGCGTAGGCGATCACTTCCAGCACGCCGGCGAACGGTGCGCCGAGTGCGAAGAAGGTCATGGCCACGGCAATCAACGAGATGATCAGGTAGAGCAGGGCGTGCACAGGGTTGGTGTTGGTGACCACGCGAAGCGTGGACACAACCGCGATACCCGATGCGAAATAGAAAGCGAATTCCATCGTTCTTCCTTAAGGCAGCAAGCTCTTCACGTTGATCGGTTCGGCTTCGTTCTGCGCAGAGCCTTTCGGCTTGCCAGCGATTGCCATACCTGCAACACGATAGAAGTTGTAATCAGGGTTTTTGCCGGGGCCGGAGATCAAAAGATCTTCTTTCTCGTACACCAGGTCCTGACGTTTGAACTCGGCCATCTCGAAATCCGGGGTCAGCTGGATTGCGGTGGTCGGACAGGCTTCCTCGCAGAGACCGCAGAAAATGCAGCGCGAGAAGTTGATACGGAAGAAGTCCGGGTACCAGCGACCGTCTTCGGTTTCAGCTTTCTGCAGCGAGATGCAACCGACCGGGCAAGCCACGGCGCACAGGTTGCAGGCTACGCAACGCTCTTCGCCATCGGGGTCGCGGGTCAGGACGATGCGACCACGGTAGCGTGGTGGCAGGTAGACCGCTTCTTCCGGGTATTGCAGGGTGTCGCGCTTGCGAAAGCCATGGCCGAAGACCATGACCAGGCTGCGCAACTGGGTACCGGTACCCTTAACGATGTCGCCAATATATTTGAACATGGGTCAAATCCTCACTGAACCGCAACCGCAGGTGTGTTCCACAACACAACCGCAGCGGTTATCAGCAAATTGATCAGGGTCAGTGGCAGGCAGAATTTCCAGCTGAAGTCCATCACCTGGTCATAACGCGGACGCGGGATGGAGGCGCGCAGCAGGATGAACAGCATGATGAAGAACGCGGTCTTCAGTGCGAACCAGACGAAGGACAGTTGCGGCAGGATGCCGAACGGACCGTGCCAGCCACCGAAGAACAGGGTGACCAGCAGCGCCGAGATCAGGATGATGCCGATGTATTCACCGACGAAGAACATGCCCCATTTCATACCGGCGTATTCAATGTGGTAACCGTCGGCCAGTTCCTGTTCCGCTTCCGGCTGGTCGAACGGGTGACGGTGAGTCACGGCGACGCCAGCGATGAAGAAGGTACAGAAGCCGAAGAACTGCGGAATGATGAACCACAGGTTCTGCGCCTGGTATTCGACGATGTCGCGCATGTTGAACGAGCCGACCTGCACCACGATGCCCATCAGGGCCAGGCCCATGAACACTTCGTAGGACACGGTCTGCGCCGAGGCACGCAAGCTGCCGAGCAGGGCGAACTTGTTGTTACTCGACCAGCCGGCGAACAGCACCGCGTAGACCGAGAGACCCGCCATGGCGAAGAAGAACAGCAGGCCGATGTTCAGATCCGCCACGCCCCAGGTCGGGGTGATCGGGATGATCGCGAAGGCGATCAGCAGGGCCGACATGGCCACCACCGGTGCCAGGGTGAAGATCACCTTGTCGGCAAACGGTGGGGTCCAGTCTTCCTTGAAGAACATCTTCAGCATGTCGGCAGCGATCTGGAACATGCCGAACGGGCCAACGCGGTTCGGACCGTAACGGTCCTGCCACCAGCCCAGCAGGCGACGTTCGACAAAGCTGAGCAACGCGCCTGCGACCACAACGGCCAGCAGAATCACGATGGCTTTGATGACCGTCAGGATCACGTCGATCACTTCAGGGGTGAACCAGGTCATTGCGCTGCCTCCTGCAGACCGTCGACGGACACGCCGGCGAATGCCGGTGGAATGCCGGCGATGCCCGCAGGCAAGGCCACCAGACCAGCGCCCAGTTCTTCATTGATGCGCAGCGGCAGACGCAGGGTCTGGCCGGCCACGTTCAGGCTCAGCAAAGCACCGTCGTTGACGCCCAGGCGATCCGCTTCGGATTTCGCCAGAGCCACGTACGGAGCTGGAATGCGCTCTTGAACCGGTGCGGCTTTCGAAGAGTTCTCGTCGCTGCCGAACAGGTGGTAGAACGGCACGGCTTGCCAGGTGCCCGGCGCCGGGTTGAATGCGCGCGGTGCTGCAGCGAACCAGTTCAGTGAATCACCGGTGCTTTCGATCAGGCGGGTGCCCGGGTCGCCTGCACGGATGTGACCACCGACTTCGTCCTGGAACTTGTTCCACGCTTGCGGCGAGTTCCAGCCCGGAGACCAGGCAAACGGAACCTGCTGACGCGGTTCGGTAGAGCCCGAGTAACCTTCCATGGAGAAGGCGAACGCGGTGTCTTTGTCTTGCGGGGTGCGCGGTTCGTGAACGCTGATGTCGGCGCGCATCGCGGTGCGACCGGAATAACGCAGCGGCTCACGCGCCAGTTTCAGACCCTTGATGCGGAACGCCGCCGATGGTGCAGCGTCGACGATGCGCGCCAGTTGCTCGGTGCTCGAAGCAACGGCAGCAGTCACGTGGTCGAGTTGCGTCCAGTCGATCGGCTGGTTCAGCAGGGTCGCGCGCAGGGCGTGCAGCCAGCGCCAGCCTTCGTGCACCAGGATGCTCGCGTCCATGTATTGCGGGTCGAAAACCTGGAAGAAGCGCTGGGCGCGACCTTCCTGGCTGACCAGCGTACCGTCGCCTTCAGCGAAGCTCGCCGCTGGCAGCACCAGGTGCGCGCGATCGCTAGTGGCGGTCTTCTGGTGGTCAGCAACGATCACCACTTTCGCAGCGTTCAGCGCCGCATCGACCTTGGCTTTCGAGGTGCGGGTGTACAGATCGTTTTCCAGCACGACGATGGCGTCGGCCTTGCCGTCGATCACGGCTTGCAGCGCCGCGTCGACCGATTCGCCACCGAGCATGGCCAGACCGAGGCTGTTGGCTTCCGGCACGATCAGGCTGATCGAACCGTTTTTCTCGCGCAGCTTCAGCGCCTTGGCGATGTTTGCAGCAGCCTCAATGAGCGCTTTGGAGCCCAGCGAAGTACCGGCGATGATCAGCGGGCGCTTGGCCGCGAGCAGGGCGTCGGCGATGTGCTTGGCCAGTTCCAGAGCTTCAGCGTCCAGACCTTCAACGGCAGGCGCGCTGGCATCCAGAGCGTGAGCCACGGCGAAACCGATGCGCGCCAGGTCGTCCGGAGCTGCGTGTACGCATTCTTCGGCGATGTCGTCGAGCTTGGTTTCCGCCAGGCTGGCGATGAACAGCGGGTTCAGCGCGTGCTGACCGATGTTCTTCACCGCAGCATCCAGCCAAGGCTGAACGCGCATGGCTTCGGCCATGTCTTCGGCTTTGCCCTTGACCGACTGACGCAGGGACAGAGCCATACGCGCAGCAGTCTGAGTCAGGTCTTCACCGAGGACGAACACAGCGTCGTGGTCTTCGATGTCGCGCATGTTCGGCACAGGCAGCGGGCTGTCCTTGAGCACTTGCAGGACCAGACGGATGCGTTCCAGTTCGGACGCTTCAATGCCAGAGTAGAAGTGCTCGGCGCCGACCAGTTCGCGCAACGCGTAGTTGCTTTCGAGGCTGGCGCGCGGCGAACCGATACCGACGATGTTGCGGCCGCGCAGCAAGTCAGCGGCTTTATCCAGTGCAGCGTCGAGGCCCAGCTTGGTGCCATCGGCCAGCAGCGGCTGACGTGGACGGTCGGTGCGGTTGACGTAGCCATAACCGAAACGGCCACGGTCGCACAGGAAGTACTGGTTCACCGAACCGTTGAAACGGTTTTCGATGCGACGCAGTTCGCCGTAACGCTCGCCCGGGGAGATGTTGCAACCGCTGGAGCAGCCATGGCAGATGCTCGGCGAGAACTGCATGTCCCACTTGCGGTTGTAGCGCTCGGAGTGAGTCTTGTCGGTGAACACACCGGTCGGGCAGACCTCGGTGAGGTTGCCGGAGAACTCGCTTTCGAGGGTGCCGTCTTCAACACGACCGAAGTACACGTTGTCGTGGGCGCCGAATACACCGAGGTCGGTGCCGCCAGCGTAATCCTTGTAGAAACGCACGCAGCGGTAGCAGGCGATGCAGCGGTTCATTTCATGAGAAATGAACGGGCCCAGTTGCTGGTTCTGGTGGGTGCGTTTGGTGAAGCGATAACGGCGCTCGTTGTGGCCGGTCATCACGGTCATGTCTTGCAGGTGGCAGTGACCGCCTTCTTCGCACACAGGGCAGTCGTGCGGGTGGTTGGTCATCAGCCATTCGACAACACTGGCGCGGAACGCCTTGGATTCTTCATCGTCGATGGAGATCCAGGTGTTGTCGGTGGCCGGGGTCATGCAGGACATGACGATGCGACCACGGGTGTCGTTCTCGTCGGTGTACTGCTTGACCGCGCACTGGCGGCAAGCCCCGACGCTACCAAGCGCGGGGTGCCAGCAGAAATAAGGGATGTCGAGGCCCAGCGACAGACATGCCTGTAACAGGTTGTCTGCCCCGTCGACTTCGAGCGCTTTGCCGTCTACGTGGATAGTGGCCATGGTTCAAAGGTCTTCGTTGGCCCGGTGTCAGCGGGCGTGGCTAATGGAATCTTGTTATCCGTCCGAATCCAGTCAGCCCCGAAAGGCGTCATCGGACGAAAGGCGAAGGGCACGGACCCTTCGCCTTTTTAAGCGTTTACGCGCCGACTACGATCGGCCTTGCCAGAGGCGGGACGGCGGCGCTTGCAGGCGCGATACCGGCTTCGAACTCTGGACGGAAGTATTTGATGGCACTGCCCAACGGCTCCACGGCACCCGGTGCGTGAGCACAGAAGGTCTTGCCTGGGCCGAGGAAGTTGACCAGACCCAGCAGGGTCTCGATGTCGCCTGGCTGACCGCGGCCTTCTTCGATGGCCATCAAGAGCTTGACGCTCCATGGCAAACCATCGCGGCACGGGGTGCAGAAGCCGCACGACTCGCGAGCGAAGAACTGCTCCATGTTGCGCAGCAAGGAGACCATGTTGACGCTGTCGTCCACCGCCATGGCCAGGCCGGTACCCATACGGGTGCCCACCTTGGCGATGCCGCCGGCGTACATTTGTGCGTCGAGGTGTTCCGGCAAGAGAAAACCGGTACCGGCACCACCTGGCTGCCAGGCCTTGAGCTTGAAGCCGTCGCGCATGCCGCCGGCGTAGTCTTCGAACAGCTCGCGACCGGTGACGCCGAATGGCAGTTCCCACAGGCCCGGGTTTTTCACTTTGCCGGAGAAGCCCATGAGCTTGGTGCCCATGTCTTCGCTGCCTTCGCGGGCCAACGATTTGTACCAGTCAACGCCGTCGGCAATGATCGCCGGCACGTTGCACAGAGTCTCAACGTTGTTCACGCAAGTCGGCTTGCCCCACACGCCGACGGCGGCAGGGAAGGGCGGCTTGGAGCGCGGGTTGGCACGGCGGCCTTCGAGGGAGTTGATCAGTGCGGTTTCTTCACCGCAGATGTAACGCCCGGCGCCGGTGTGGACGAACAGCTCGAAATCGAAGCCGCTGCCCAGAATGTTTTTACCCAGCAGGCCTGCAGCCTTGGCTTCTTCCACGGCACGGTTGAGGTGCTTGGCGGCGGTGGTGTACTCGCCACGCAGGAAGATGTAGCCACGGTAGGTTTTCAGCGCGCGAGCACTGATCAGCATGCCTTCGATCAGCAGATGGGGCAGTTGCTCCATCAGCATGCGGTCTTTCCAGGTGTTCGGCTCCATCTCGTCCGCGTTGCACAGCAGGTAGCGGATGTTGATGGATTCGTCTTTGGGCATCAGGCCCCACTTCACGCCCGTGGGGAAGCCTGCACCGCCGCGACCTTTGAGGCCTGCGTCTTTCACGGTCTGGACGATGGCGTCCTGATCCATGTCGGCGAAGGCTTTGCGCGCCGCAGCGTAACCGTTCTTGGCCTGGTACTCGTCGAGCCACACGGCTTCGCCGTCGTCACGCAGACGCCAGGTCAGCGGGTGAGTCTCGGCCGAACGCTGGATGCGGTTGGCAGGACCGAAAGATGTCAGGGTCATACGTAGCCCTCGAGCAGTTTGGCCACGCCAGCAGGCTGCACGTCGCCAAAGGTGTCGTCGTCGATCATCAGCGCCGGTGCCTTGTCGCAGTTGCCGAGGCAGCAGACAGGCAGCAGGGTGAAACGACCGTCGGCGGTGGTCTGACCCAGGCCGATGCCCAGATTGTTCTGGATTTCACTGACCACCGACTCGTGGCCGCCGATGTAGCAGACCATGCTGTCGCAGACGCGAATGATGTGGCGGCCGACCGGCTGACGGAAGATCTGGCTATAGAACGTCGCCACACCTTCAACGTCGCTGGCCGGGATGCCGAGGATCTCGCCGATCGCGTACAAGGCGCCATCCGGCACCCAGCCGCGTTCTTTCTGAACGATCTTCAGGGCTTCGATCGACGCCGCGCGCGGGTCTTCGTAGTGATGCAGCTCGTGCTCGATGGCCGAGCGCTCGGTTTCACTCAAGGTGAAACGGTCTGTCTGGATAAGCGTGCTGTTCATGCTTAGCGGTCCACGTCGGCCATAACGAAGTCGATACTACCCAGGTACGCAATCAAGTCCGCGACCATGCTGCCTTTGATCACCGAAGGGATCTGTTGCAGATGGGGGAAGCTCGGAGTGCGGATCCGGGTACGGTAGCTCATGGTGCCGCCGTCGCTCGTCAGGTAATAACTGTTGATGCCCTTGGTCGCTTCGATCATCTGGAAGGATTCGTTGGCCGGCATGACCGGGCCCCACGAAACTTGCAGGAAGTGCGTGATCAAGGTTTCGATGTGCTGCAGCGTGCGCTCTTTCGGCGGCGGCGTGGTCAGCGGGTGATCCGCCTTGTACGGGCCTTCCGGCATGTTGCGCATGCACTGGTCGATGATCTTGATGCTCTGGCGCATCTCTTCGACGCGAACCATGCAGCGGTCGTAGGCATCGCCATTGGCGGCCAGCGGCACTTCGAATTCGAAGTTCTCGTAGCCCGAGTATGGACGCGCTTTACGCAGGTCGAAGTCGCAACCGGTCGAACGCAGGCCTGCACCGGTGACGCCCCATTCCAGGGCTTCTTTGGTGTTGTAGGCAGCGACGCCGATGGTACGGCCCTTGAGGATACTGTTCTGCAGGGCAGCCTTGGTGTATTCATCGAGGCGTTTTGGCAGCCATTCAACGAAGTCTTTTACCAGTTTGTCCCAGCCGCGCGGCAGGTCGTGAGCAACACCACCGATGCGGTACCAGGCCGGGTGCAGACGGAAACCGGTAATGGCTTCAATTACCGTGTACGCCTTCTGGCGGTCGGTGAAGGTGAAGAACACCGGAGTCATGGCGCCGACGTCCTGGATGTAAGTCCCCAGGAACAGCAGGTGGCTGGTGATCCGGAAGAACTCGGCCATCATGATGCGGATGACGTCGACCTTCTCGGGCACCTTGATACCGGCCAGCTTCTCGACCGAGAGCACGTACGGCAGGTTGTTCATCACGCCGCCGAGGTAATCGATACGGTCGGTGTACGGGATGAAACTGTGCCACGACTGACGCTCGGCCATCTTCTCGGCACCACGGTGGTGGTAACCGATGTCCGGCACGCAGTCGACGATCTCTTCACCGTCCAGTTGCAGAATGATGCGGAAAGCACCGTGCGCGGAAGGGTGGTTCGGGCCGAGGTTGAGGAACATGTAGTCCTCGTTGGCGCCGGAACGCTTCATGCCCCAGTCTTCAGGACGGAAGCGCGCGGCCTCTTCCTCAAGCTGTTGCTTGGCAAGGTTGAGGCTGAACGGATCGAATTCGGTGGCGCGCGCCGGAAAGTCCTTGCGCAGCGGGTGACCTTCCCAGGTCGGCGGCATCATGATGCGCGACAGGTGCGGGTGGCCTTTGAAGTCGATGCCGTACATGTCCCAGACTTCACGCTCGTACCAGTTGGCGTTCGGCCAGATGCTGGTGACGGTGGGCAAACTGAGGTCGCTTTCGGACAAGGCGACTTTGATCATCACGTCACTATTACGCTCAAGCGACATGAGGTGATAGAACACGGTGAAGTCGGCGCCCGATGGCAGTCCTTGACGTTTGGTGCGCAGACGCTCGTCCACGCCGTGCAGGTCATAGAGCATGACGTACGGCTTGGGCAGGTTGCGCAGGAAGGTCAGGACTTCGACGAGTTTGGCGCGCGCCACCCACAGCACCGGCATGCCGGTGCGGGTCGACTGAGCGGTGAACGCTTCGGCGCCAAAACGGTTGTTCAATTCGACGACCACATCCTGGTCGTCTGCCTTATAAGGCGGGATGTACAGAGCGCTGCCTGTAGTCATGGTTATTTTTTCGCTTTCGGTCAACGTAAAGAATGAAGCCAGCTTCTCGTTTCTTTGTAAGAACAGATCTGGATCAGACTTCGTCAGGGCTGCGCAGGTTGGTGACTGCGATTCGCTGTTCGCGGCGCTGTTCTTTCTGCGAAGGCATGTCGGCGCGATAAACGCCTTGATCACCAACGACCCAGGACAGTGGGCGACGCTCCTGGCCAATCGATTCCTGCAACAGCATCAAGCCTTGCAGAAATGCTTCTGGACGGGGCGGGCAGCCAGGTACGTAGACGTCCACGGGCAGGAACTTGTCCACCCCTTGAACCACGGAGTAGATGTCGTACATACCACCGGAGTTGGCGCACGAGCCCATGGAAATCACCCACTTCGGCTCGAGCATTTGCTCGTAGAGACGCTGAATGATCGGCGCCATCTTGATGAAGCAGGTACCGGCGATAACCATGAAGTCGGCCTGACGCGGTGATGCCCGGATAACTTCGGCGCCAAAGCGCGCGATGTCGTGGGGCGCCGTGAAGGCGGTGGTCATTTCCACATAGCAGCACGAAAGGCCGAAGTTGTACGGCCACAGGGAGTTTTTACGCCCCCAGTTGACCGCGCCACTCAGCACGTCTTCGAGCTTGCCCATGAAAATGTTTTTGTGGACTTGATCTTCTAACGGATCGGAAACGGTTTCCCGTTCGCCAATCGGATACTGCTCGTTAGGAGCATCGGGGTCGATTCTGGTGAGATTGTATTGCATTGCCAAAGCCTCATTGTTTCAGCTTCGCCTGCCGCTTGCGACGAGCTTCCGGAGCCCAGTCAAGGGCGCCCACTCGGAACAGGTAGACAAGACCTGCCAACAGAATTGCTATGAAAACGAGAGCTTCGACGAATCCGGTCCAGCCGCTTTCGCGGACGGACACAGACCATGCAAAGAGAAAGAGGGCTTCGATATCGAAGATCACGAAGAGCATCGCGACCAGATAGAATTTGGCTGAGAGCCGCAAGCGGGCGCCACCGGTAGGTAGCATGCCGGACTCGAACGGTTCGTTTTTGCTGCGGCCCCAGGCTTTTGACCCGAGGAGGCTGGAGACGCCGAGCATGAAGGCACACAGGCCGACTACACCCAGAAGGAAAATGGCAAAGCCCCAGTTGTGGGCCATGAGTCCTGTCGCTTCGGGCATGCTGGTAATCCTTAACAGAGAGCAAAGGTCTCTGAGCTTGATAAAGAAATAAGGCAGTGACGATATGTCGCAGCAATCAATCGCGCTGATTTTATGGCTAAACACCCTGCAAGTAAAATTCCTATAGCGAAATTATTTATTGGAATAAGGACATAGCGCACCTCCAATGCCCTGCAGCCCATGCGTTGCGGGCATTAGCCGGTTTTGGGCGAATTATGTTTTGTAGAAAATGTAACGAACATAGTTGCTGCTAAATGATAATTAATATCGTTTGTGGCGGTTTTGTAACTGTTTAGCGGTGCAGTAATCGGAAAGTTGTCTTATATGCCCGTTACTGCAAGTAGCGGTGGCGAGCGTTTTACCCGTTTTTTGTGGTGCGGGTACCGCTCTGGATCAATGTTTTTTGTCAGAGGTGACGCAGGACCTGTAGGAGTGAGCCTGCTCGCGATAGCGGTGTGCCTGCCAACACATAACGTCACTGACACACCGCTATCGCGAGCAGGCTCACTCCCGCAGGGGATTTGTGGGGGTCGGGGAATCGGCGGGCAAAAAAACGCCCCGAACCAGTCGGGGCGTCAGTTTTGCGGCTCTGCGGTTAGCTTTCTATACGATCCGTAAAGGCCGTCTGCTCAGCGAAGCCGAATCAGTGGAACTGTTCTTCTTCGGTCGAACCGGTCAGTGCGGTTACCGAAGACGAGCCACCCTGAATCACAGTGGTCATGTCGTCGAAGTAGCCGGTGCCCACTTCCTGCTGGTGGGCCACGAAGGTGTAGCCCTTGGCGGCGTCAGCGAACTCCTGCTCTTGCAGCTTCACGTAGGCAGTCATGTCGTTGCGGGCGTAGTCGTGCGCCAGGTTGAACATGCTGTGCCACATGTTGTGAATGCCGGCCAGGGTGATGAACTGGTGCTTGTAGCCCATGGCGGACAGTTCACGCTGGAACTTGGCGATGGTCGCGTCGTCCAGGTTTTTCTTCCAGTTGAAGGAAGGCGAGCAGTTGTACGACAGCAGTTGGTCCGGGTATTCCTTTTTGATCGCTTCAGCGAAGCGACGAGCCTCGTCCAGATCCGGCTTGGCAGTTTCGCACCAGATCAGGTCGGCGTATGGCGCGTAAGCCAGGCCACGAGCGATGGCTTGATCGAGGCCTGCACGAACCTTGTAGAAACCTTCCTGAGTGCGCTCGCCAGTCACGAACGGCTGGTCGTACGGGTCGCAATCGGAGGTCAGCAGGTCAGCCGCGTTGGCGTCGGTACGGGCCAGAATGATGGTCGGGGTACCGGCAACGTCAGCAGCCAGACGAGCAGCGGTCAGCTTCTGTACGGCTTCCTGGGTTGGAACCAGTACTTTGCCGCCCATGTGGCCGCATTTTTTCACGGAAGCCAGTTGGTCTTCGAAGTGAACGCCGGCGGCGCCTGCTTCGATCATGCTCTTCATCAACTCGTAGGCGTTCAGGACGCCGCCGAAACCGGCTTCAGCGTCGGCCACGATTGGCGCGAAGTAGTCGATGTAGCCATCGTCGCCCGGGTTCTTGCCGGCTTTCCACTGGATCTGGTCAGCACGACGGAACGAGTTGTTGATGCGCTTGACCACGGTTGGCACCGAGTCCACCGGGTACAGCGACTGGTCCGGGTACATCGATTCTGCGGAGTTGTTGTCCGCAGCAACCTGCCAGCCCGACAGGTAGATCGCCTGGATACCGGCCTTGACCTGTTGAACAGCCTGGCCGCCGGTCAGGGCGCCCATGCAGTTGACGAAATCTTTCTCTGGGCGGAAGGACGGCTTGGCACCCTGGGTCACCAGGTTCCACAGCTTCTCGGCGCCCATTTTCGCAAAGGTGTGCTCAGGTTGAACCGAGCCACGCAGACGGACGACGTCAGCAGCGGAGTAAGTGCGAGTCACGCCTTTCCAGCGCGGGTTTTCAGCCCAGTCTTTTTCAAGGGCTGCAATTTGCTGTTCGCGTGTCAGTGCCATGGAGATAAACCTCGTCGCGTCTTTATGAAAAGTTGTTCTGCGGTGGAAAATTCCTGCGCTCGCTGACCAGAAGCTTAGGTGGTCAAGTCGGATTCGGCGGGGTAGGCGACGGGGTGAACGATGGGCTCGAGGGGAAGTGAGCAGGTAGTGGCGGACTGTGGGCGCATTCGGGCGTCGTGGGCCTTTATACGAACTACAGCGTGAAGCCGGGTTACCTAATTACGCTTCCGTCCCTCGGGACAACTTCGTTCCAGTCGGCAACCTCGTCAAACACACCTTGTGGGCGGTACAGACACGAAGCGGTTCGCGGGGTAGGTGCGAACATCGCTTCGAAGGCCCTTGCCAGGGCCTCTGATTAGCGGGAGCGAGGCCATCATGCCTTCGCTTTTTTGCCTCGTCAAACGTTTTGTAGTGCTTTTTTTAAAGCACTACATCTTTCGTCTAATACGACTAATCAGTCAGTTTTCGGTGCTTTAGTCCAGCGTGTCGACTTTCACCCGTAAAGTCATGTCATCCCGGCCTTGAGTCGAGTAGCTGCGGGTCTGGCTCTGTTTGTCGGCCTGGGTTTCGCGGTTTATGCCGGCGAGGGTGATCCATTCGCCGAGGCGTCCGCTGACAGTTGTGTCGGTGCTTTGCACGTTCACTACATCGGGACGTTCCTGACTCATGCGGTCACGATTGGTGCTGATCGCCAGGTGAACGATGTCGCCGGTGACGCTGGCAGTGACGTAGAAGCCCTGGGTGACGTTGCGGTATTGGGTCTGGCTGCTGTAATCACCGTAGGAATTGGTCTGGCTGCTGGTGATCGGCACGCTCTGGCCGACCTGAATCAGCGCCGGTGCCCCTTCGCTGGCCTGAACCTGCTGGATACCGCCGTCACGGCTGGCGGTGCTGTAGTTGATGATTCGGGTCTGTTGGTCGCCGGTGTTCTGCTGGTTGTTCTCGTTGGTGTCGACGGTGATCAGCAGGCGTTTGGGCGCGGTGTCGAGCTGGGTGATCATGGCCTTGAGTTCCTGGATCTTGTCCGGCTCGGCCTTGACGATCAGTTGATTGCCGTAGGCGCTGACCTGACCGTCCTTGCCGAGAAAGTCCTGCGCCATCGGCAGCATGTCGGCGCTGGTGCGGTACTTGAGGGGCACGATTTCAGTGGCTGCCATCACCGAAAAACTGCAGGCGAGCAGCAGGGTGGTGAGCAGGGTGCGTAGGGACATGTCCGTTATCTCCGCTTTCGAAAGGCTTGATATTGCCAGTTTGTCGGCCCGGGGTGGGGCAAGTTGAATCGTAGACAGCAAAACGCCCCGGCATCGGTTGATGTCGGGGCGTTTTGTGGTGTTCTCGAGGGACTCTTCGCGAGCAGGCTCGCTCCCACATTGGATCTCTAGTGGACACCAATTTTGCGCCAAATAGAGATCCCTTGTGGGAGCGAGCCTGCTCGCGAAAGCCGCGCCGCGGTCTCAGGCCGAATGGCGAACCATGTCGACATGCGGAATCCCGGCTTCGAGGAATTCCTCGCTGACCAGGCTGAAGCCCAGGCGCTCATAGAACGCCGTGGCCTGTACCTGCGCGCTGAGCATCTGCTGCTTCAGACCGCGGGCTTCGGCTTCGGCGATGACTGCTTGCATCAGCGCATCGCCAACCTTCAGCCCGCGCCAGTCCTTCAGTACCGACACCCGGCCAATATGCCCGTCGGGCAACAGGCGCGCGGTGCCTATTGGAAAGTCGCCTTCGAACGCCAGAAAATGCACGGCGGTCGCGTCATCCGCATCCCATTCCAACTCAGGTGGCACCGATTGTTCGGCAATGAACACCGTTTCACGAATGCGCCGGATCTCGGCGTTGTCCTTCTGCCAGTCTGCGACACGTACGCGAATCTTATTCATCGGCGAATCCCAGGCTGCCTTGTTTGACCAGCTCGCACAGCAGGCCGCGACCGTCTTCGTCGTTCAGCCACTCGCCGAGGTTATCGACGTGCAGCGCGTCGGCGGCGCAGATCAGCTTCAGCAGCTCACGCAGTTTGCCCGGCAGGTAACGGCTCTGGCCGCTGGCGAACAGCAGCAGATCGTCATCGACTTCCGACCACGCCAGGCGCGCGCTCGGGTTGCGGATCAGTACGGCGCCGTCCTGCAGAGCGACAAGGAAGTCGTCTTCTTCGACGTCTTCCGGACCGACCACCAGTTCCGGGTAGCGCGGCTCGGTCATGTACTGGCCGAACCAGGTCAGCAGCAAGCGCTCATCGCTCATGTGTTCGGCGAGCAGGCTTTTCAGGCGGTCCAGCGCATCGTGCTGAATCTGATGCGGATCGACGGCTGGCTTGGCGTCGGCATCGGTGTAGCGCTCTTCGTCAGTCAGGAACTGGCTGAGGAAATCGGTGAAGTGAGTCAGCACTTCGGAAGCGCTTGGTGCGCGGAAGCCGACCGAGTAGGTCATGCAGTCGTCCACGGCTACGCCGCAGTGGGCCAGGCGCGGCGGCAGGTAGAGCATGTCGCCCGGTTCCAGAACCCACTCTTCGGTCTCGTGGAATTCGGCGAGGATGCGCAGGTCCGCGTGTTGCAGCAGCGGGCTCTCGGAGTCGCACATCTGGCCGATTTTCCAGTTGCGCTTGCCGTGGCCTTGCAGCAGGAACACGTCGTAGTTGTCGAAGTGCGGACCGACGCTGCCACCTGGGGCTGCGAAACTGATCATCACGTCGTCGACGCGCCAGCTCGGCAGGAAGCGGAAGTTTTCCAGCAGCTCGCTGACTTCCGGCACGAATTGATCAACGGCCTGAACGAGCAAGGTCCACTCTTTTTCCGGCAGTTTGCTGAATTCATCTTCGGCGAACGGGCCGCGACGCAGCTCCCACGGACGCTCGCCGTGCTCGATCACCAGGCGCGACTCGACCTCTTCTTCCAGGGCCAGGCCTGCCAGTTCGTCGGCGTCGATCGGGCTTTCGAAGTCAGGAATGGCCTGACGGATCAGCAGCGGCTTTTTCTGCCAGTAATCGCGCATGAATTCGCGCGCCGTGAGACCGCCCAGAAGTTGAAGAGGAGTATCAGGATTCATGTGTAACCTATTGAAAAAAAGCATTTTTCAGACGGGAATAAAAACGCCCGGCGCGGCCGGGCGTCTCAAGCGGGTCAAGCGGTCGATCAGATGCGTTTGGCTTGTGCTACAGCGTTACCGATGTAGTTGGCCGGGGTCAGCTGTTTCAGCTCGGCTTTCGCTTGCGCTGGCATGTCCAGACCGTCGATGAAAGTCTGCAGCGCTTCTGGGCTAATGCCCTTGCCGCGAGTCAGTTCTTTGAGTTTTTCGTACGGGTTTTCGATGTTGTAGCGGCGCATTACGGTCTGGATCGGCTCGGCCAACACTTCCCAGCAAGCGTCGAGGTCAGCGGCAATCTTCTGCTCGTTGAGCTCCAGTTTGCTGATGCCTTTGAGGCTGGCTTCGTAGGCGATCACGCTGTGGGCGAAGCCGACACCGAGATTACGCAGGACGGTGGAGTCGGTCAGGTCACGCTGCCAGCGGGAAATCGGCAGTTTGCTCGCCAGGTGCTGGAACAGTGCGTTGGCGATGCCCAGGTTGCCTTCGGAGTTTTCGAAGTCGATCGGGTTGACCTTGTGCGGCATGGTCGACGAACCGATTTCGCCGGCGATGGTGCGCTGCTTGAAGTAACCCAGGGAGATGTAGCCCCAGATGTCACGGTCGAAGTCGATCAGGATGGTGTTGAAGCGCGCAATCGCGTCGAACAGCTCGGCGATGTAGTCGTGCGGTTCGATCTGCGTGGTGTACGGGTTGAAGCCCAGGCCCAGCTCGTCTTCGATGAAGGCGCGGGCGTTGGCTTCCCAGTCGATCTGCGGGTAGGCCGACAGGTGCGCGTTGTAGTTGCCCACGGCGCCATTGATCTTGCCCAGCAGCGGCACGGCAGCGACTTGAGCGATCTGACGCTCGAGACGGTAAACCACGTTCGCCAGTTCTTTACCCAAAGTGGTCGGCGAGGCCGGCTGACCGTGGGTGCGCGACAGCATTGGCACGTCGGCGAAGCGGATCGCCAGTTCGCGGATGGCGTTGGCGGTCTGGCGCATCAGCGGCAGCATCACGTCGTCACGGCCTTCGCGCAGCATCAGGGCGTGGGACAGGTTGTTGATGTCTTCGCTGGTGCAGGCAAAGTGGATGAATTCGCTGACCTTGGCCAGCTCCGGCAGCTTGGCCGCCTGCTCCTTGAGCAGGTATTCGATCGCCTTGACGTCGTGGTTGGTGGTGCGCTCGATCTCTTTGACGCGCTCGGCGTGCTCCATCGAGAAGTTTTCAGCCAGTTCATTGAGAACGGCGTTGGCCTCGGCGGAGAAGGCTGGCACTTCCGGGATGCCGGCGTGGGCGGCCAGGCGCTGGAGCCAGCGCACTTCAACCAGAACGCGGGCACGGATCAGGCCGTACTCGCTGAAAATCGGGCGCAGGGCCTGGGTTTTGCCGGCGTAGCGGCCGTCAACAGGGGAAACCGCAGTGAGCGAAGAGAGCTGCATGGGGTGTTCTCGGACAGTCGGGCAACGAAATGGGGCGCGTATCATACATGAAAAAATCCGCCGGTCCGTCGCCAACTGACCGGCGTATTACGCGTTACAGACTACAAAAACTTTTATTGCGCGACGATTTACTCGCTGCGCATCAACGGATACAGCTCTTTGAGCAGCTTGCGCCGGCTGATCACCAACTGCCAGCGGTGGCCGCCGAGCTGTCGCCACAGGCGTGCCGAGCGGATCCCGGCCAGCAGCAGGGCACGGATCTTCGAGGCGTTGCTCGGTTGCTGCAGGTTGCGCATGTCGCCATGCACTTGAATGCGTTGGCGCAGGGTGCTCAGGGTGTCCTGGTACAGCGCGCCACAGGCGGCGACCACGTTTTCGTGAGCCGGGCCGAAGTGTTCGACCTGTGACTGGATCTGCGGCAGGCGCTTGCCGATGGTGTCGAGCATGTCGTTACGCTTGGCCAGTTGACGCTCGAGGCCGAGCATCGACAGGGCGTAGCGCAGCGGCTCACGCTGCAGGGTGCTCGGGTCGCGCTCCAGTGCGCCGATCAAGGCGCGATAACCTTCGCGCAGATTGATGTCGTCGCCGCCGTAAACATCCAGCGTGTCCTTCGGGTCGCGCACCAGCAGGCTGCCAAGCATGCAGCTCAGGCCGGCTTCGCTGGTCTGGCCGGTCTTGGCGATCCGGTCGACCAGTACGGCCGCGAGAAACACGCCGCCCAGCGCCGTCAGTTGTTCCTGAGTCGGGCTCATGCCTGGCCGCTCCACGGCTCGGCGACTTCGATCACGCCGCCGCCGAGGCAGATTTCACCGTCGTAGAACACCACGGACTGGCCCGGGGTCACCGCGCGCTGCGGTTCGTCGAACACGGCGCGGTAGCCGCTGGCGGTTTTTTCCAGGATGCAGGTCTGATCGCTCTGGCGATAACGCACTTTGGCGGTCAGGCGCAGCGGCTGGCTCAGGTCGATCGGGTTGACCCAATAGATTTCCGAAGCGAGCAGGGCGCCGGAGAACAGCCACGGATGGTTGTTGCCCTGGCCGACGATCAGCTCGTTGGTGTCCAGATCCTTGCGCAGCACGTACCACGGCTCATCGCCGGCGTCTTTCAAGCCGCCGATGCCAAGGCCTTGGCGCTGACCGATGGTGTGGTACATCAAACCGTGGTGACGGCCGATGACTTCGCCTTCGGTGGTCTTGATCTCGCCCGGTTGCGCCGGCAGGTACTGCTTGAGGAAGTCGCTGAAGCGGCGCTCGCCGATGAAGCAGATCCCGGTGGAATCCTTCTTCTTGGCGGTCGCCAGTTCGTATTTCTCGGCGATCGCGCGTACTTCAGGCTTTTCCAGTTCGCCGACCGGGAACAGGGTCTTGGCAATCTGTTCGCCGCCGACGGCGTGCAGGAAGTAGCTCTGATCCTTGTTCGGGTCGAGGCCTTTGAGCAGCTCAGTACGGCCATCGATGTCGCGGCGACGCACGTAATGGCCAGTGGCGATCAGATCCGCGCCGAGCATCATGGCGTAGTCGAGAAACGCCTTGAACTTGATTTCGCGGTTACAGAGGATGTCCGGGTTCGGCGTGCGCCCGGCCTTGTATTCGGCCAGGAAGTGCTCGAACACGTTGTCCCAGTATTCTGCCGCGAAGTTGGCGGTGTGCAGCTTGATACCGATTTTGTCGCACACAGCCTGAGCATCCGCCAGGTCGTCCATGGCGGTGCAGTATTCCGTTCCGTCGTCTTCTTCCCAGTTCTTCATGAACAGGCCTTCCACCTCGTAACCCTGCTCGATCAGCAGGAGGGCGGAAACGGAAGAGTCCACGCCGCCGGACATGCCGACAATGACGCGCTTCTTGGATGTGTCAGAAGGGGCTGGATCACGCATAGGGATTCAATGAGTGTCTTGAAAAAGGACGCGATTCTATCAGGCTCACGGCCTCAAGGCTAAAGAGAAGGGCGGATCAGTTCGAGACTGAAGTGATGACCGGCCAGATAATCGTCGATGCAGCGAATGATCAGCTCGCTGCGCCAGTTGTCGCGCTGGGCGATTAATTCGTCGCGGGTCAGCCACTTGGCGCCGACGATACCGTCGTCGAGTTGATAATCGGGGTGGTGTTTGACGGCTTTGGCGCTGAAACACACACGCTGGTAGGTCACGCCGTTGCTTGGTGCGGTGTACAGGTAAATGCCGATGACGCCGGTGGGTTCGACGTCCCAGCCGGTTTCTTCGAGGGTTTCGCGCACGGCTGCATCGATCAGGGTTTCGTCCGGGTCGAGATGGCCGGCGGGCTGGTTGAGCACGTTACGCCCGGCCTTGTGTTCTTCAACCATCAGGAAGCGACCGTTGTCCTCGACGATGGTGGCGACAGTGATGTGGGGGAGCCATTCCATAAAACCTTCCTCAAGTCTGGGGTTGAAATGCAATCCAATGTAGGAGTGAGCCTGCTCGCGATAGCGCAATGTCAGTCACCATAATTGTTGAATGGTATACCGCTATCGCGAGCAGGCTCACTCCTACAAGGGATTGGTGTGAACTCTGAAAACACAAACCCCGGCACGAGGCCGGGGTTTGTGATGTTCCCTTTACAACCTTAAACCAGCGCAGCAACCGCTGCGTTGAAGGTTGCGCTTGGGCGCATGGCCTTGCTGATCAGCTCGGCATTGGCGTGGTAGTAACCGCCGATGTCCACTGGCTTGCCCTGAACAGCGTTGAGTTCGGCAACGATGGTTGCCTCGTTCTCGGTCAGGGTTTTGGCCAGGGTTGCGAACTGCGCTTGCAGTGCAGCGTCTTCAGTCTGGGCGGCCAGGGCCTGAGCCCAGTACATTGCCAGGTAGAAGTGGCTGCCGCGGTTGTCGATGTTGCCGACTTTGCGCGATGGCGACTTGTTGTTGTCGAGGAACTGGCCAGTGGCTTGATCCAGAGTTTTCGACAGCACCAGCGCTTTCGGGTTGTTGTAGTTCACGCCCAGGTGCTCAAGGGATGCTGCCAGCGCAAGGAATTCGCCCAGCGAATCCCAGCGCAGGAAGTTCTCTTCAACCAGTTGCTGCACGTGCTTCGGAGCCGAACCGCCAGCGCCGGTTTCGAACAGGCCGCCGCCGTTCATCAGCGGCACGATCGACAGCATTTTGGCGCTGGTGCCCAGTTCCATGATCGGGAACAGGTCGGTCAGGTAGTCGCGCAGTACGTTGCCGGTCACCGAGATGGTGTCCTTGCCTTCGCGGGTGCGCTGCAGGGTGTACTTCATTGCGTCGACCGGCGCCATGATCTGGATGTCCAGACCGCTGGTGTCGTGATCCTTCAGGTAAGCCTGAACCTTCTCGATCACTACGCCATCGTGAGCGCGCATCGGGTCCAGCCAGAAGATCGCTGGAGTTGCGCTTGCGCGAGCGCGGTTGACGGCCAGTTTGACCCAGTCCTGGATCGGCGCGTCTTTGGTCTGGCACATGCGGAAGATGTCGCCGGCTTCAACAGCCTGTTCCATCAGCAGGTTGCCCTTGCTGTCGGTGACGCGAACCACGCCCTCAGCCTTGATCTGGAAGGTCTTGTCGTGCGAGCCGTACTCTTCGGCTTTCTTCGCCATCAGGCCAACGTTTGGCACGCTGCCCATGGTGGTCGGGTCGAAAGCGCCATTGGCTTTGCAATCTTCGATCACGGCCTGGTAGATGGTTGCGTAGCAACGATCCGGGATCACCGCCTTGGTGTCGTGCAGCTGACCGTCGGTGCCCCACATTTTGCCGGAGTCACGGATCATCGCTGGCATCGAGGCGTCGACGATAACGTCGCTCGGCACGTGCAGGTTGGTGATGCCCTTGTCGGAGTTGACCATCGCCAGCGACGGACGCGCGGCGTAGACCGCTGCCATGTCGGCTTCGATCTGCGCTTGCTGCTCGGCCGGCAGGGCCTTGATGCGCGCGTACAGATCGCCGATGCCGTTGTTCAGGTTGAAGCCGATCTCGGCCAGCACGTCAGCGTGCTTGGTCAGGGCGTCTTTATAGAACTCGGCAACGATCTGGCCGAACATGATCGGGTCGGAGACCTTCATCATTGTCGCTTTCAAGTGAACCGACAGCAGCACGCCTTGCGCCTTGGCGTTTTCGATTTCAGCGGCGATGAATGCACGCAGGGCGTTTTTGCTCATCACCGCGCAGTCGAGGATCTCGCCGGCCTGAACGGTGGTTTTTTCTTTCAGGACAGTGGCGGTGCCGTCTTTGGCGATCAGCTCGATCTTCACAGCGTCAGCGGCGTCGATCAGGGCAGCTTTTTCGCTGCCGTAGAAATCGCCGGTGCTCATGTGAGCGACGTGGGACTTGGAGTCCTTGGCCCAGGCGCCCATTTTGTGCGGGTGCTTGCGTGCGTAGTTCTTGACCGACAGCGGAGCGCGGCGGTCGGAGTTGCCTTCGCGCAGAACCGGGTTCACGGCGCTGCCCTTGACCTTGTCGTAACGCGCCTTGGCGTCTTTGTCGGCATCGCTGGTCACGGTTTCCGGGTAGTCCGGCAGGTTGTAACCCTGGGCTTGCAGCTCTTTGATCGCCGCTTGCAGCTGAGGCACCGAAGCACTGATGTTCGGCAGCTTGATGATGTTGGCTTCAGGCGTAACGGCCAGGTCACCCAGTTCGGCGAGGTGGTCGGCTACGGCTTTGTCGCCCAGTTGCTCGGGGAAGCTGGCCAGGATGCGTGCTGCAAGAGAGATATCGCGGGTTTCCACGGCGATATCGGCCGAGGCGGTGTAAGCCTCGATGATCGGCAGCAGGGAATAGGTGGCGAGGGCTGGAGCTTCGTCGGTGAAGGTATAGATGATCTTCGAGCGGGTGGGCATATTCGGATTAACTCTCTCTTCTTTGCTAAAGCGTGCGCAGAAACTCGAGGGGCGCCGGGTAAGCGCGTTCGTTCAAAGTCATCCATGAACCGAATGTCGAGATTCTTCGCGGTGATGTTGGGTGCATCAGTAGAGCGTCAAGCAGTCGGACTGCGGTAACAACCCGACCAATCAGGCGGAAAGTCTCGTGCTAGAGAGGCCAGCCGTCGTGACCCTGTGGTCAGCGGGCGGCATTATACATAGGTAGCTGGCAATCTGCCGATGGTTCATATGCAACGATTCTCGTCCATTGGTCTAAAGGTCGCAGGGCGGGGTGGGGCGTAGAGTCGTCGCGAATGCTTGAGTTTGGCGCTTTTCCCTTTGCTTTCAGGCTTGTACGAAACCAGATGTGCCCGCGCCGTGAACAGAGGGTTTGCGTGTTGATTTAACTGGGTTACGCTCGAACCAAGCCAGATGTTCAATCCAAACAATGGAGTTCAGCATGGGTTACAAGAAGATTCAGGTTCCAGCCGTCGGCGACAAAATCACCGTCAATGCAGACCATTCTCTCAATGTTCCTGATAACCCGATCATCCCCTTCATCGAAGGTGACGGCATTGGTGTCGACATCAGCCCGGTGATGATCAAGGTTGTCGATGCTGCTGTTCAGAAGGCCTACGGCGGCAAGCGCAAGATTTCCTGGATGGAAGTCTATGCCGGCGAAAAAGCCACTCAGGTTTACGACCAGGACACCTGGCTGCCTCAGGAAACCCTGGACGCAGTCAAGGATTACGTGGTTTCCATCAAAGGCCCGCTGACCACGCCGGTCGGTGGCGGCATCCGTTCGCTGAACGTGGCCCTGCGCCAGCAACTCGACCTGTACGTCTGCCTGCGCCCGGTGCGCTGGTTCGAAGGCGTGCCTAGCCCGGTGAAAAAGCCTGGCGACGTCGACATGACCATCTTTCGCGAGAACTCCGAGGACATCTACGCGGGTATCGAGTGGAAGGCCGGTTCGCCGGAAGCCACCAAGGTCATCAAATTCCTTAAAGAAGAAATGGGCGTCACCAAGATCCGTTTCGACGAAAACTGCGGTATCGGCGTCAAGCCGGTTTCGCTGGAAGGCACCAAACGTCTGGCGCGCAAGGCCCTGCAATATGTGGTCGACAACGACCGCGATTCGCTGACCATCGTGCATAAAGGCAACATCATGAAGTTCACCGAAGGTGCCTTCAAAGAGTGGGCCTACGAAGTGGCGGCCGAAGAATTCGGCGCGACCCTGCTCGACGGCGGCCCGTGGATGCAGTTCAAGAACCCGAAAACCGGCAAGAACGTCATCGTGAAAGATGCCATCGCCGACGCCATGCTCCAGCAGATCCTGCTGCGCCCGGCCGAATACGATGTGATCGCGACCCTCAACCTCAACGGCGACTACCTCTCCGACGCTCTGGCGGCGGAAGTGGGCGGTATCGGTATCGCGCCGGGCGCCAACCTGTCCGACACCGTGGCGATGTTCGAAGCCACCCACGGTACCGCGCCGAAGTACGCCGGCAAGGACCAGGTCAACCCGGGGTCGCTGATTCTCTCGGCAGAAATGATGCTGCGTCACATGGGCTGGACCGAAGCGGCGGATCTGATCATCAAGGGCACCAACGGCGCCATTGGCGCCAAGACCGTGACCTATGACTTCGAACGTCTGATGGATGGGGCCAAACTGGTGTCGTCTTCGGGCTTTGGCGATGCGCTGATTTCGCACATGTAAGCAATACAGGTACAAAAAAACCGCCTTCGGGCGGTTTTTTCATGGCTGAGTGAGCGCGATTGCGTCAGCTCGACACTTTTTCGGTATGGGGCGTATGCGCGGTCGGCTCGCTGGCAGTCGCCGCAGCTGTGATCTTCACGGCATGCAGGCCTTTGGGGCCTTGCACGATGTCGAAGTTCACGGCCTGTCCGGCCTTGAGGGTTTTATACCCGTCCATTTCAATGGCGGAGTAGTGCGCAAAGAAATCGATGTCGTTGCCATCCTCATCGCGGCCTTCGCGGGCGTCGGTATTGATAAAGCCGAATCCCTTGGCATTGTTGAACCATTTCACCTTGCCGACAGCCATGCTCAAATCCCTCTGCAACAGACTCCATCGCTGGAGTATCATCCAATTCATCCGCAATCTAATCCGTTAAAAGAATTGACTCCGCGGATCTTTTTTACCCACTGTGGGCTCTATTGGTTGTAACACCGTTTTCCCGATAGTCAAGGTGACCGGGCAGTCGGAGTTGAAAAGGTGCACAACCGCCCCCACCACTGTATTTGCACAACTGACGAACCTTTCTTTCCATGCATGCAATCAGCCAGATTCGACTAACATTCAATCAGGATCGCCCGCTTCTCCAAAAGGATCTTCCACAGGAGCACGACGACGATTCGGCAGGCGTTGCTGTTCAGGAAGCAAAGCCTGCGTTACAGGCGCCGCCGATGTACAAGGTGGTTTTGTTCAACGATGACTACACACCGATGGATTTCGTCGTCGAAGTGCTCGAGGTGTTTTTTAACCTGAATCGCGAGCTGGCGACCAAGGTCATGCTGGCCGTCCACACAGAAGGACGGGCAGTATGTGGAGTGTTTACCCGCGACATCGCCGAGACAAAGGCCATGCAGGTCAACCAGTACGCCAGGGAAAGCCAGCATCCGCTACTCTGTGAAATCGAGAAGGACGGTTAATCGCCGACCACTTGGGTATGAGGTGAAGCTATGTTAAACCGCGAGCTCGAAGTCACCCTCAATCTAGCCTTCAAGGAGGCTCGTTCGAAACGTCATGAATTCATGACCGTCGAACACCTTTTGCTGGCCCTATTGGACAATGAGGCTGCCGCCACCGTTTTGCGTGCCTGCGGCGCAAACCTCGACAAACTCAAGCATGACCTGCAGGAGTTCATCGACTCCACCACGCCATTGATCCCCGTTCATGACGAAGATCGCGAAACCCAGCCAACCCTGGGCTTCCAGCGTGTACTGCAACGTGCTGTTTTCCACGTACAGAGCTCGGGTAAACGCGAAGTAACCGGCGCCAATGTGCTGGTTGCAATCTTCAGTGAGCAAGAGAGTCAGGCAGTGTTCCTGCTGAAGCAGCAGAGCGTTGCGCGTATCGATGTCGTCAACTACATCGCTCATGGCATTTCCAAAGTGCCGGGGCATGGCGATCACTCTGAAGGTGAACAAGATATGCAGGACGACGAGGGCGGTGAGTCTTCTTCTTCAGGCAATCCTCTGGATGCTTATGCCAGCAACCTCAACGAACTCGCGCGCCAGGGTCGCATCGACCCACTGGTCGGCCGCGAATCGGAGGTCGAGCGTGTCGCGCAGATTCTCGCGCGTCGGCGCAAGAACAATCCGCTGCTGGTGGGCGAGGCAGGCGTGGGTAAAACCGCAATTGCCGAAGGCCTGGCCAAGCGCATTGTCGACAATCAGGTGCCGGATCTGCTGGCCAACAGCGTTGTTTACTCGCTCGACCTTGGCGCTCTGCTCGCGGGCACCAAGTATCGCGGTGATTTCGAGAAGCGCTTCAAGGCGCTGCTCAATGAACTGAAAAAACGTCCGCAGGCGATCCTGTTCATCGACGAGATCCACACCATCATTGGTGCGGGCGCTGCGTCCGGTGGCGTGATGGATGCTTCGAACCTGCTCAAGCCACTGCTGTCGTCTGGCGACATCCGCTGCATCGGCTCCACCACGTTCCAGGAATTTCGCGGCATCTTCGAGAAGGACCGT
Organism: Pseudomonas sp. P8_229; assembly: GCF_034008635.1. Taxonomy (NCBI): domain Bacteria; kingdom Pseudomonadati; phylum Pseudomonadota; class Gammaproteobacteria; order Pseudomonadales; family Pseudomonadaceae; genus Pseudomonas; species Pseudomonas sp. P8_229. Next base: position 5,386,488 of record NZ_CP125378.1, read on the forward strand.
GCTCTGGCGCGGCGCTTCCAGAAGGTCGATGTCGTCGAGCCGTCGGTGGAAGACACCATCGGCATCCTGCGTGGCCTGAAAGGGCGTTTCGAGCAGCACCACAACATCGAATACAGCGATGAGTCGTTGCGCGCCGCGGCTGAACTGGCGTCGCGCTATATCAATGACCGGCACATGCCGGACAAGGCCATCGACGTGATCGACGAGGCGGGTGCTTATCAGCGTCTGCAACCGGTCGAAAAACGCGTGAAGCGTATTGAAGTGCCGCAGGTTGAAGACATCGTGGCGAAAATCGCGCGGATTCCACCTAAGCACGTCACCAGTTCCGATAAAGAACTGCTGCGCAACCTGGAGCGTGACCTGAAACTGACGGTGTTTGGTCAGGACGCGGCGATTGATTCGCTGTCGACTGCGATCAAACTGTCCCGTGCCGGCCTCAAGTCGCCTGACAAGCCAGTCGGTTCGTTCCTGTTCGCAGGCCCGACCGGTGTCGGTAAAACCGAGGCCGCGCGGCAACTGGCCAAGGCGCTGGGCATTGAGCTGGTGCGCTTCGACATGTCCGAGTACATGGAGCGTCACACCGTGTCGCGTCTGATCGGTGCGCCTCCAGGCTATGTCGGGTTCGATCAGGGCGGTCTGTTGACCGAAGCGATCACCAAGCAGCCGCACTGCGTATTGCTGCTCGATGAAATCGAGAAGGCGCATCCGGAAGTCTTCAACCTGCTGCTGCAGGTGATGGACCACGGTACGCTCACCGACAACAACGGGCGCAAGGCGGACTTCCGCAATGTGATCGTGATCATGACCACTAACGCCGGTGCCGAAACGGCTGCGCGGGCTTCGATCGGTTTCACCCATCAGGATCACTCGTCTGATGCGATGGAAGTGATCAAGAAGAGCTTCACGCCGGAGTTCCGTAACCGTCTGGACACCATTATCCAGTTTGGTCGCCTCAGTCATGAGGTCATCAAAAGTGTGGTGGACAAATTCCTTACCGAACTGCAGGCGCAACTGGAGGACAAGCGTGTGTTGCTGGAGGTTACCGACGCGGCGCGCAGTTGGCTGGCGGCCGGTGGTTACGATTCGGCCATGGGCGCACGTCCGATGGCGCGTCTGATCCAGGACAAGATCAAGCGTCCGTTGGCGGAGGAGATTCTGTTTGGCGAGCTGGCCGAGCATGGCGGTGTGGTTCACATCGACATCAAGGATGGTGAGTTGACGTTTGACTTCGAGACTACGGCTGAGATGGCCTGACGGCTGGTAAGTGAAAAGGCGCCTTCGGGCGCCTTTTTATTGTCCGTTTGTTTGGTGTGAATATCCGTTGCTGCGGTAACGGCTTCTTGGGGTTCCGCCCTTACGGCGGGTCACCTTTTCCAAACGCCGAAAAGGTAACCCAAAAGGCTTTACCCTGACGTACGGCCCTCGCTGTGGCTCGGGTTCCTTCGCTCCGGGATCGATCCGGGCGCATCGCCTACGGTTTGCTTCGCTGCACCTCCTCTCGATGTGTTTGGCTTCGCCAAACGGTCGCTGCGCTCCCACCCCCGAATCAATCCCTCCACTCAGCCTGCCGACGGGCCTTCGCGTCAAAAGCGGTACTCGAGCTAACGCTCGTCGTGTTAAGTGGGGGGAGCAGGGCGTGTTCGGCTTTGGTTTTGTGGTGGATTTACCCCTCACCCCAGCCCTCTCCCCAAGGAGAGGGAGCCGATTTGTGGGCTTTTCAATACTTGAGTTCAACGCGGTATCGCACGTCGGCGAATCTCTCCCAAGCACCCCGGTCAGTCCCCTCTCCCTCCGGGAGAGGGCTAGGGTGAGGGGCTCTTGATCTTGCTTTTGCTCTCCAGCCCCTTCGGCAGGCCGAGCGAAGGTGTCCATCAGGGTTAGGCGCGCAGCGCCATGCGGCGAAGCCGCATACATCGAGAGGAGGTGCAGCGAAGCAAACCGTAGGCGATGCCCCCTGATGGATACCGTAGCGAGGGAACACTGAGCCTCAGCGAAGTGCCGTACGCCGGGGCAAAGCCTTTTGGGTTACCTTTTCGGCGTCTGGAAAAGGTGACTCGCTGTAAAAGCGAAACCGCCAGCGGCAGCACCCGCAGCAACGGATATGCACCCAAAACCAAAACCAAAACCAAAACCCAAATCGCAGACAAACAAAAACGCCCGGCATAGCCGGGCGTCTTGTATTGACTTGATTAGCGAGCGCGGTAAGTGATGCGCCCTTTGCTCAAGTCATAGGGCGTCAGCTCGACGCGCACCTTGTCACCGGTAAGAATACGAATGTAGTTCTTGCGCATCTTGCCGGAAATATGCGCGGTTACGACGTGCCCATTTTCCAACTCCACACGAAACATGGTGTTGGGCAGGGTGTCGACGACAGTGCCTTCCATTTCGAAGCTGTCTTCTTTCGACATGCAGTAAAGCCCTCGGTATCCAATGAATGGCCCGGTGCAACTGCGCCAGGCAAAAGCGGCGTGCATTGTGCCCGAAAAAGGGGGTTTAAGCCAAGGGGTTTAGGGCTTGCGATTAGTTCAGGATCACCCAGCGCTGATTAATCAGCAATTCGATGGGGCGATATTGGGTCTTGTAGTTCATCTTTTTGCAGTTCTTGATCCAATAACCGAGATACACCGCTTCCAGCCCCAGCCGCTGGCTTTCGGCGATTTGCCACAGGATCGCGAAACGACCGAGGCTGCGGCGCTCCTCGCAAGGTTCGTAAAAGGTGTAGACCGCCGACAGGCCGTTGGGTAGCAGATCGGTCACCGCGACGGCGAGTAACCGTCCGTCGAGACGAAACTCATAGAAGCGCGAGAAGGGCAGGTCGCGCACCAGAAAGGTCGAGAACTGGTCACGGCTTGGCGGGTACATGTCGCCGTCGGCATGCCGCTGCTCGATATAGCGCTGGTACAGGTCGAAATATTCTTCGCTGAAATGCGGTTTTATCGGGCGTACCTGCAGGTCGGCATTGCGTTTGAAAATGCGTTTCTGCTGGCGGTTGGGGCTGAACTGCGCTACCGGGATGCGTGCAGGCACGCACGCATTGCAATTCTGGCAATGGGGCCGATACAGATGATCGCCACTGCGACGAAAGCCCATTTCCGACAGATCTGCGTAGACGTGCACATCCATGGGCTGGCTCGGGTCGAGAAACAGCGTCGTCGCCTGCTCCTCGGGCAGATAACTGCAGGAGTGAGGCTGAGTGGCATAGAACTTCAACCGCGCCAACTCGGTCATGATCAACCCTCGGGATAAGCTGGTGAATTAAGTGTAAGCCACGCGCGCAAAAGTCGCTCAGCAAACCCAGGTGGCACGGCTGGGTTGATCCAGGTGGCGGGCCAGATAGTCGGCGAATTCGTGGCGGGGGATTGCCCGGGCGCCGAGGCTGTGCAGATGATCGGTCGGCATCTGGCAGTCAATCAGGACGAATCCCGCGTCTTTCAGATGCTGCACCAAGGTGGCAAAGCCATATTTGGAGGCGTTGTCGGCACGGCTGAACATCGATTCGCCGAAAAACAGCTGCCCCATCGCCAGGCCATATAGACCGCCGACCAGTTGGCCTTGGTCCCAAACCTCGACCGAATGGGCAAAGCCGCGGCGATGCAGTTCCAGGTAGGCGTCCTGCATGGCTTCGGTGATCCAGGTGCCGTCAGCGTAATCCCGCGGCGCGGCGCAGGCGCGAATCACTGCGTCGAAGTCCTGATCGAAGGTCACCTGATAGCGTTCCTTGCGCAGCAGTTTGCCGAGACTGCGCGAGACATGCAGTTCGTCGGGAAACAACACGGTGCGTGGATCCGGTGACCACCAGAGGATCGGCTGACCTTCGGAAAACCACGGAAAACAGCCGTGCCGGTAAGCCTGCACCAGACGGTCGGCGGACAGGTCGCCACCCGCGGCCAGCAATCCATTGGGATCGCGCATGGCCTTTTCCAGGGGCGGGAAGGTCAGGGAATTGCGTTGTAACCAAGTCAGCATGGCGTCCGGGCTTGCAGAAGGGGAGGGCGGTGCGGGCGCAGGGCCCGCGATAAAGTGTGCCGTTAAATGACGGGAATGTCGTCCAGATACTTCTCCGCATCCAGTGCCGCCATGCAACCGGCCCCGGCCGAGGTCACGGCCTGACGGTAAACGTGGTCGGCCACGTCGCCCGCAGCGAAGACGCCGGGGATCTCGGTGGACGTCGCGTCGCCGTCACTGCCGCCCTTGACCAGCAGGTAGCCGTCACGCATCGCCAGATGGCCTTGAAACAGGTCGGTGTTGGGTTTGTGGCCGATGGCGATGAACACGCCGGCCAGTGCCAGCTCGCGGGTCTGCCCGGTGTGGCTGTCACGCAGGCGCGCGCCAGTCACGCCGCTGGCATCGCCCAGTACTTCGTCCAGATTCTGGTTCCAGTGCAGGCGAACGTTGCCGTTGGCGGCCTTTTCGAACAGTTTGTCCTGGAGGATTTTCTCCGAGCGCAGCTTGTCGCGCCGGTGGATCAAATGCACCTCTTTGGCGATGTTCGACAGGTAAAGAGCCTCCTCGACGGCGGTGTTGCCACCGCCCACCACCGCGACCACCTGATTGCGGTAGAAAAAGCCATCACAGGTCGCACAGGCTGAAACGCCTTTGCCGGCGAAGGCTTCTTCCGAAGGCAGGCCCAGATACTGCGCCGAGGCGCCAGTGGCGATGATCAGCGCGTCGCAGGTGTAAATGCCGCTGTCACCGATGAGTTCGAACGGGCGCTGCTGCAACTTGGCGGTGTGGATGTGGTCGTAAACGATCTCTGTGGCAAAGCGTTCGGCGTGTTTCTGCATGCGCTCCATCAGCACCGGACCGGTCAGGCCTTCGACGTCGCCGGGCCAGTTGTCGACCTCGACGGTAGTGGTGAGCTGGCCACCGGCCTGCAGCCCGGTAATGACCACCGGTTTGAGGTTGGCGCGGGCGGCGTACACGGCGGCGCTGTAACCGGCGGGGCCGGAGCCGAGAATGATCAGGCGTGAATGCTTCGCTGCGTTCATCAAATACACCTCATAAGCCTTTGTCACAAAAGACAATGCATGCTCAAATTGAGCCGCAGGATTTGTAGGATTGGCTATGCTCAGCTATGGGTTTTGAGGCATGGCATCAGCCGCACAAACCCGTACAATGCCGGGCTGTTACAGAATATTCGCCGTGTGCAGTGTTTATGGCTGTGTTTATAAAAGCAGCGGCACAGTGTTAAAAGTAGTCTCAGTTGCGCCGGTTCACTTTTTTACCTGCCTGGATTGGGCAGTTTTTTATCGTCATTCAATAGATGGACGCGCCCCGGGCGCAGGAAAAGAAGCGTTTTGAAGAAATCCACCGCAGCACCAAAAACAGTCGTTCCGCTCTGGCGCCAGCAATTGCACTACCGGCTCAAGGAAGGTGCATTGATCGCCATCGGTGCCTTGTGCCTGTTCCTGATGATGGCCTTGCTGACCTATGGCAAGGACGATCCGGGCTGGAGCCACAACAGCAAGATCGACGACGTACAGAACTTCGGCGGCCCGGCCGGTTCCTACAGCGCCGACATCCTGTTCATGGTGCTGGGTTACTTCGCGTACATCTTCCCGTTGCTGTTGGCGATCAAGGCGTATCAGATCTTCCGTCAACGCCACGAGCCGTGGCAGTGGAGCGGCTGGCTGTTCTCCTGGCGCCTGATCGGTCTGGTGTTTCTGGTGCTGTCTGGTGCTGCGCTGGCGCATATCCATTTCCATGCCGCCACCGGTCTGCCGGCAGGCGCGGGCGGGGCGTTGGGCGAAAGCCTTGGCGATCTGGCACGCAATGCCCTGAACATCCAGGGCAGCACACTGCTGTTCATTGCGCTGTTTCTGTTCGGCCTGACGGTGTTCACCGACCTGTCGTGGTTCAAGGTGATGGACGTTACCGGCAAGATCACCCTCGACCTGTTTGAACTGTTCCAGGGCGCGATCAACCGCTGGTGGTCGGCGCGTACCGAGCGCAAGCAATTGGTGGCGCAACTGCGTGAAGTCGATGACCGCGTCCACGACGTGGTCGCTCCGACCGTCACCGACAAACGTGAGCAGGCCAAGGTCAAGGAGCGCCTGATCGAACGCGAGCAAGCCCTGAGCAAGCACATGTCCGATCGCGAGAAGCAGGTGCCGCCGGTCATCGCCCCGGCTCCGGCCAAGGCGCCCGAGCCGAGCAAGCGTGTGCAGAAAGAGAAGCAGGCGCCGTTGTTCGTCGACAGTGCCGTGGAAGGCACCTTGCCGCCGATCTCGATCCTCGATCCTGCGGAAAAGAAACAACTCAATTATTCGCCTGAGTCCCTGGCGGCGGTCGGCCACTTGCTGGAGATCAAGCTCAAGGAATTCGGCGTCGAGGTCACCGTGGATTCGATCCACCCGGGCCCGGTAATTACCCGTTACGAAATCCAGCCTGCCGCCGGGGTCAAAGTCAGCCGCATCGCCAACCTGGCGAAAGACCTTGCTCGTTCGCTGGCCGTGACCAGTGTGCGGGTGGTCGAGGTGATTCCGGGCAAGACCACGGTCGGTATCGAGATCCCCAACGAAGACCGGCAGATCGTGCGTTTCTCCGAAGTGCTGTCGACCCCCGAGTACGACAACTTCAAATCGCCGGTCACCCTGGCCCTGGGTCACGACATCGGCGGCAAACCGGTGATCACTGACCTGGCGAAGATGCCGCACCTGCTGGTGGCCGGTACCACCGGTTCCGGTAAATCGGTGGGTGTGAACGCGATGATCCTGTCGATCCTGTTCAAGTCCGGCCCGGAAGATGCCAAGCTGATCATGATCGACCCGAAAATGCTCGAACTGTCGATCTATGAAGGTATTCCGCACCTGCTGTGCCCGGTCGTCACCGACATGAAGGACGCCGCCAACGCCCTGCGCTGGAGCGTTGCCGAAATGGAACGCCGCTACAAGCTGATGGCGAAGATGGGCGTGCGTAACCTGTCCGGCTTCAACGCCAAGGTCAAGGAAGCCCAGGACGCCGGCGAGCCGTTGAGCGATCCACTGTACAAGCGCGAAAGCATCCACGACGAAGCACCGCTGCTGCAGAAACTGCCGACCATCGTCGTGGTCGTGGACGAGTTCGCCGACATGATGATGATCGTCGGCAAGAAGGTCGAAGAACTGATCGCCCGTATCGCCCAGAAGGCGCGTGCCGCCGGTATTCACTTGATCCTCGCGACCCAGCGTCCTTCGGTGGACGTGATCACCGGTCTGATCAAGGCCAACATTCCGACGCGGATGGCGTTCCAGGTGTCGAGCAAGATCGACTCCCGCACCATCATCGACCAGGGCGGTGCCGAGCAACTGCTGGGCCACGGTGACATGCTCTACATGCCGCCGGGCACCAGCCTGCCGATCCGGGTTCACGGTGCATTTGTATCCGACGATGAGGTGCACCGTGTGGTCGAAGCGTGGAAACTGCGCGGCGCACCGGAATACAACGACGACATCCTCAACGGTGTCGAAGAGGCTGGCAGCGGTTTTGAAGGCAGCAGCGGTGGCGGCGATGGCGATGATCCTGAAGCCGACGCGCTGTATGACGAAGCTGTACAGTTCGTGCTGGAAAGCCGTCGTGCCTCGATTTCCGCGGTACAGCGCAAGCTGAAGATCGGCTACAACCGCGCCGCACGGATGATCGAAGCCATGGAAATGGCCGGGGTCGTCACCTCGATGAACACCAACGGTTCCCGTGAAGTCCTGGCCCCGGGCCCGGTACGCGACTGATTGCAAACGCAAGAGGCGGGACAATGATGTGCCGTCGCTCTCCCAACGAGTATTCAAGAGGACTCCCATGCGTCTTATCCGCATGCTGCTGCCAGTACTGGCGTTGACCACACTCACGGCCCACGCCGATGACAAGGACGTGGCGCGTCTGACCCAATTGCTGGAAACATCGAAAACCCTGACCGCGAACTTTTCGCAGCTGACCCTCGACGGCAGCGGCACCCAGTTGCAGGAAACCACCGGTGAGATGACCCTGCAGCGTCCAGGTCTGTTCTACTGGCACACCAATGCGCCGAACGAGCAGACCATGGTCTCCGACGGCAAAAAGGTCACCCTGTGGGACCCGGATCTGGAACAGGCGACCATCAAGAAACTCGACGAGCGTCTGACTCAGACCCCGGCACTGCTGCTGTCCGGTGACGTATCGAAGATCAGCCAGAGCTTCGACATCACCGCGAAAGAAGCGGGCGGCGTGATCGACTTCACCCTCAAGCCGAAAACCAAGGACACCCTGTTCGACAACCTGCGTCTGTCGTTCCGCAATGGTCTGGTCAATGACATGCAACTGATCGACAGCGTCGGCCAGCGCACCAACATCCTGTTCACTGGGGTCAAGGCCAACGAGCCGGTGTCGCCGTCCAAGTTCAAGTTCGACATCCCCAAGGGTGCGGATGTAATCCAGGAGTAAAATGCAAAACCCTTGTAGGAGTGAGCCTGCTCGCGATAGCGGTGGGTCAGACACTGCAGCTGTGACTGACACATCGAATCGCGAGCAGGCTCACTCCTACAAAATCAAAAGCATGATTGGCAACCGATTCAAATAGAGGTTTCAACGCTACGTGATGGATCTGTTTCGCAGTGCACCGATTGCCCAGCCACTGGCCGCGCGTTTGCGTGCGACCAATCTGGATGAGTATGTCGGTCAGGAGCACGTGCTCGCTCGCGGCAAGCCTCTGCGTGAGGCGCTGGAGCAGGGTGCCCTGCATTCGATGATCTTCTGGGGCCCGCCCGGCGTGGGCAAGACCACCCTGGCGCGGTTGCTCGCGGAAGTCTCGGATGCACACTTCGAAACGGTCTCGGCGGTGCTCGCCGGGGTCAAGGAGATCCGTCAGGCGGTTGAAATCGCCAAGCAGCAGGCCGGCCAGTACGGCAAGCGCACGATTCTGTTTGTCGATGAAGTGCACCGTTTCAACAAGTCGCAGCAGGATGCGTTCCTGCCATATGTTGAAGACGGCACGCTGATCTTCATCGGCGCCACCACCGAAAACCCCTCGTTCGAACTCAATAACGCCTTGTTGTCGCGGGCCCGCGTGTATGTGCTGAAAAGCCTCGACGAAGCGGCGCTGCGCAAACTGGTGCACCGCGCACTCACTGAAGAACGCGGACTGGGCAAACGTAATCTGACGCTCAACGACGAAGGCTTTCAGATGTTGCTGTCGGCCGCCGATGGCGATGGCCGGCGTCTGCTCAATCTGCTGGAAAACGCCTCGGACCTCGCCGAAGACAACAGCGAGATCGGCACCGAGCTGTTGCAAAGCCTGCTCGGCGATACGCGTCGGCGCTTCGACAAGGGCGGCGAAGCGTTCTACGACCAGATCTCGGCACTGCACAAATCGGTCCGTGGCTCCAACCCCGACGGCGCACTCTACTGGTTCGCGCGGATGATCGATGGCGGTTGCGATCCGCTGTACCTGGCCCGACGCGTGGTGCGCATGGCCAGCGAAGACATCGGCAATGCCGACCCGCGTGCCCTGAGCCTGTGCCTGGCGGCGTGGGAAGTGCAGGAGCGCCTCGGCAGCCCGGAAGGCGAGTTGGCGGTGGCCCAGGCCATCACTTATCTGGCCTGTGCGCCGAAAAGCAACGCGGTGTACATGGGCTTCAAGACCGCGCTGCGTGCGGCCGCTGAGAACGGCTCGCTGGAAGTGCCGCTGCACCTGCGCAACGCGCCGACCAAGCTGATGAAACAATTGGGTTACGGCGACGAATACCGCTATGCCCACGACGAGCCGGACGCCTATGCCGCCGGCGAAGATTATTTCCCGGAAGAACTCGAACCGATCCCGTTCTACCAGCCGGTGCCCCGTGGTCTGGAATTGAAGATCGGTGAAAAGCTCAACCACCTCGCTCAACTCGACCGTTCAAGCCCTCGGCAGCGGAGAAAATAGTGCTTCCATTGATTGTTGCCGTCTCCGCCGGCGGGATTGCCGGTACGCTGTTGCGCTTCGCCGCGGCCAATTGGGTCAGTGCCAATTGGCCGCGGCACTTCTATACCGCGACGCTGGCCGTTAATATCGTGGGCTGTCTGTTGATTGGCGTGTTGTACGGCCTGTTTTTGATACGCCCGGAGGTGCCGATCGAGGTGCGTGCCGGGTTGATCGTCGGCTTCCTCGGAGGGCTGAC